>CALVVB010000013.1 GCA_944363735.1 uncultured Bacilli bacterium
TCACAATTTATGAAAAAAGCTTTAAATAATTTCTTAGAATATTTATCTTCTAAGTTAGATTCAGGATGCCACTGTACTCCTATTATAAATTTCTTATCTTTAAGTTCCACACCTTCTATTAGTCCATCACTACTTCTAGCACATACTAAAGCATTATCTAGTTCTGGAACATGATAACTATGTCTAGAATTAACAATTATTTTTTCCTCGCCTATAATAGAATAAAGTTTACTATTCTTATCAATTATAACAGAATGAACATAATCCTTATTAGGTTCTAAATGATTAATAAGAGTATTATTTTTTATAGTATTATCATAACCTATTCTCTTTTCTCCACTTAATACTTTACTTAAAACTTGCATCCCTAAACATATTGCAAGTAAAGGTTTATCCCTCTTAATAGCATAATCAATAACTACTTCATCAAGCCTGTACCAAGTATCTCCTCCAGGTAAAATAAAGCCATCGCACAAACTAAGAACACTCTCTAAATCTTTAATTTCTTCTTCACTATAAAGATTTTTACAAGACAAGTCTTCCTTATCAACAGGTAATATTAATATGGGTATACCCTCTATTTTAGTAACAGCAAGTCTAACTTCTTCCACACAAATAATATTAGATTCTCCACTATATAACCTTCCCACTATTCCAATAATAGGTTTAATCTTAATCACCTCAAGATATGATATGAAAAAAGATAAGAATATTTAACTCTTATCTTAACTTTTTACTTTCTTTATAATTTTTTCCGAATCATAATTAAATCTTTCTTCATCTAGTAGAAATGGCAGAAACACTTTCATATTAGGTAACAATTCTTTATTATTACTAAATATATCTATAGTAGTATCATTAACAAGTTCTGCAATAGAAGTGATTTCAAAAAGATCAGAAACCCACGAAACTCTTAAAATACCATTATATTTAAGCATTTTTTCTAAATCCATATTATAAAAAATACTGAGATAACAAATTAGAGCTTTATATAAGTCCCCCTTAACACTACTTAAAACATCATTACCATCAGTATCTCTTAATCTATATCTACAACTATATTCAGTAGTCCCAATAAAAGTTGAACTATCAAAATCAATTAAGTGACCACCAACTTTATCAATTAATAAATTATCACACTGAATATCATTAAAACACATACCATAACTATGAAGTCCATTTAACTGTCTAGAAATATCATTACATGCCTTAACTTTTTCTTCTATAGAAAAATTACTAGCTTTCGAAAAAGAGACAGCATCTTTAAAATAATTAATAACAACACCTTTAAAACTATCATCTATAAGGAACTCATCAATAGGAATACCACTATCCAAAATATAAGGTTTATTAATTAAATATTCAAGATTATCTTTAATTTCCTTTGTCAAAAAATAGTAGTTTTTAAAAAGTAAATTACCTTTTCTTCTAAACTCTGCCGTTCGACTATCAAAAAGCTTTTCTAAACTAGAATACTCTTCTTTACTTAAATTCATAACCAAATCCCCCAATAATAATTACTACTTGCAAGTAGGTTTCATTGTAGGGAATAATATAACATCACGAATACTCTCTTGTTCAGTAAAGAACATTACAAGTCTATCTATTCCATAACCAATACCACCAGCAGGAGGCATACCATATTCTAAAGCTTCGATAAAGTCCATATCAATATCATTAGCCTCTACATTACCTAAATCTTTTTCTTTTAATTGTTCACGGAATCTTTCTAGCTGATCGATTGGATCATTTAACTCAGTATAAGCATTTGCCATTTCTCTACCAGCAATAAATAACTCAAATCTATCAACAAATCTAGGATCATCTTTATTTTTCTTAGTAAGTGGAGAAATCTCTACTGGATGTCCATATAAGAAAGTTGGTTGAATTAAAGTTTCTTCTACATACTTTTCAAAGAATAAATTAATAATATGTCCTACAGTCTTTTCATGTTCTTGAACTTCAATACCATGTTCTTTTGCAAGTTCTAATGCTTCATCAACAGAGATTTCTTTTTTAAAATCAATGCCAGTTTCTGCTTTAATAGCATCAACCATACTAATTCTCTTCCAAGGACCCTTTAAACTAATATCATAATTATTCCAATGATAATCCATCTTACCAATAACATTTTCCGCAATATTAATAAACATTTTCTCTGTTAAATTCATCATACCCTCTAAATCAGAATATGCTTCATAAACTTCCATAAGTGTAAATTCTGGATTATGTCTTGTATCCATACCTTCATTTCTAAAAGTACGACCTATCTCATATACTCTCTCCATTCCACCCACTAAAAGTCTCTTTAATGGCAATTCTAAAGCTATTCTTAAATACATATCTAAATCTTGACTATTATGATGAGTAACAAAAGGACGAGCTGAAGCACCAGTTAATAATGTTGATAAAACAGGTGTTTCTACCTCAACAAATCCTTTATTATCTAAAAAGTTTTGAATAGAACGAATAATCTTTGGTCTTAAAAAGGCAACACGTTTAGATTCATCATTCATAATTAAATCAACATAACGTCTTCTATATCGTTCCTCAACATCAGTAAGCCCGTGAAACTTCTCAGGAAGTGGTCTTAAAGCCTTAACTAAAGGAGTATACTCTAAACATTTAATAGTAACTTCTCCAGTCTTAGTTTTCATAACTTTACCATAAACACCAACAATATCTCCAATATCAGCACTTTTAAACAATGTATAAATATCTTCTCCTATATCATTAATAGAAATATATACTTGAATAGAACCACTCTTATCTTTAATAGAGAAGAAAGAAGCTTTACCCATCTTTCTAATAAACATTATTCTACCTGCTACTTTAACAGTATCAGTCATAGACTCAAATGCATCATGATCAACATCAGCATACTTTTCTTTTACATCCTTTGCATAATATTCTCTATCATAACGACTACCAAATGGATCATAACCTAATTCTCTTAATTTAATAGCTTTCTCTCTTCTAACTAATTCTTGTTCTGTTAATTTTCGTTCGTACATAAAACATCCTCCTTAACTATATCAGATTGCACAACTTCTGTTTTAACTATTATATCGTGTAATCCCTGAGCCTTTTTAGTAAATGCTATCATTACCAAACTAACAATAAGTATCAAATATTGAATTACAGTGAGTAAACTGCTAGTACTTAAATATAAGCTTTTACTTAAAGAGAATACTAAAATAATATTAATAATATTAACTAAAATACTATTATTAATCATACCTCTAATAAGTAAATCATTCATAGAAAGTTCTTTATCATTAGTTTTCTTAATTTTAATTTTCAGTAACTTTTTACCAAAAGTCTGCCCATTATTATAGCATGGATAAACAACATAGTAAAGTAGACTTATAACTATAGTAACAATAGAAACAATAACTGTTTGTTTAGATATATCATAACTTAAATCTACCATCTGATTAACATATTCTTCCATAGAAACAGTACCATCAACATACCCTTCTAAAACTCTATTTTGTTCTTGATAAAGCTTAGTAGCAGCGTCATTAACAGGTACAAACGTTGTAATAATAAAAGATATCACACTAATAAGTACTAAATCTATTAAGAAGGCAAGTACCCGTTGACTAAACATTGCTTTAATATCATAACTTTTTTTAGTCTTAATATCTACTTTTCTTTTCTCTTCTTCTACTTTTATTTCATCATAAACATTTTTCTTATTCATAAGCGTCCTCCTTAAACATTTCTAATACTTGTAGTATATCACATATTTTAGTCATTTTATAAATTTTATTTTTAATATCATTACTTCCTTTAACCCCCTTCAAGTACCAACCAACATGACTTCTTATTTCTAATACCGCTTGTTTTTCACTTTTTAAGTCATTTAACATCTTTAAATGTTTAATACACATATCTATTTTATCATTAGTTGTAGGTAGTGTATAAGGTTTCCCTTCTAAATACAAAACAGTATTCCTAATAAGCCAAGGATTACCTAAAACAGCTCTACCTATCATAACCGCATCACATCCAGTAAAGTCTAACATCTCTTTAGCTTTTTCTGGACTAGTAACATCACCATTACCAATTACTGGGATTTTAACACTATTTTTGACATCACGAATTATATTCCAGTCAGCTTTACCAGAATATCCCTGACTCCTAGTTCTTCCATGGATACAAATAGCACTAGCACCTGCCTCTTCACAAGTTTTAGCAATCTCAACAGCATTTATATGATTAGCATCCCATCCACTACGTATTTTAACTGTAACAGGGCATTTAACAGCATTTACAACGGCACTAACTATTTCTTTTACTTTACTAGGATCTTTAAGTAAAGCACTACCTGCTTGTGCTCTTAAAGCAACTTTAGGAACAGGACACCCCATATTAATATCAATGATATCAGGCATCATTTCTTTCTCTATATATTTAGCAGCTTCTACAAAACTATCAACATCACTACCAAATATTTGTTGCGTAATAGGACGTTCTACATCTTCCATGTAAAGCATATCAATAGTCTTTTTATTATCATAACATATAGCCTTATCACTAACCATCTCAGCATAGATAAGACCACAACCCATTTCCTTAACTATCTTACGATATGCACTATTACAAATACCTGCCATAGGAGCAAGAACAACTCTATTTTCTATTTCAACATTACCTATTTTCCACATAAAATCACCCAACACTTGCAAAATATAAACTTTTATGTTACTATGAATATGCAAAAGAAATTTACATAAAATATTAAGGGAACATTCAACTTTACCTTGTTGAATGCCTACTCCATTATTTATTAGTAGACATTTGGTCTTTAAAAAGATCAAGTGTCATTTTTTATTACTATTATCAATATGATAACTAGAGATAAAATGACAGAAATATGTTTAAGTGCTTTTAATACAAAGATGCATCTATTCATATCTATCAAACCTCCTCTCCAAAGATTAGAGGTAGACACTCGACTGTTGAAGCTCCATTAGACACATTATATACTAAAGACAATTTTGATACAAGTATTTTCTCAAATTAGATACTTGTTTTTTTATCTTCGTATTTTAAAAAATGAAGTGCACAGAAGTTGTGCACTAAGATTTATAACTGATATAATATCTTCCAAGCAATTTATTTGTCATTAAAGGAGGTATTAAAAATGACAAATTATTGTCATCTATCTTATGAGGATAGAAAAAACATAGAAGATGGATTGAACGATAATAAATCAATTAATCAAATTGCAAAAGAGATTAATAGATCTCATTCAACAATTTTAAGAGAAATCGATAGAAATAAAATTTTTTCTCAACCCAGCAGTTTTAATCAATACAAAAATAATAACTATGATAAAGATTTATCGTGTTCAAGACTTGCAAAGTCACCTTACGTTTGTAATGGTTGTAAGTCCAGAAGTGGTTGTAGAAAAGAAAGATATATATATTATGCTAGAAAAGCAGATGATTCTTATAGAGAAGTCAAAAGTGAAGCTAGAAAAGGCATTAATCTAACTCCAGAAGAAGTATTTGAAATTAATAAGACTCTTACTCCATTAATTAAAAAAGGACAAACTATAAATCATTTATATATTAACCATTCTGATATTTTGGATTTTTCTAAACCATCATTTTATAATTATGTAAATAATGGTGTGTTTGAATTTGGTCCACTGGATTTTCCTAGAATAGTAAAATATAAAAAAAGAAAAAATTCTAATAAAAGAAGAACCAGAAAAGAAAGAGAAATATTAATTAATAGAACTTATGAAGATTTTACTAAATATATTTCTGAACATCCAGATGTTAATATAGTGGAAATGGATACTGTTATTGGTTTACAAGATGAAAGTGATTGCTTTCTTACCCTTTTATGGAGAAAATCTAAATTTATGCTTATCTTTAAATTAGAAAGTCAAACAACCGATGAGGTATCTAGAGTATTTAACATTTTACAAGAATTAATTCCTTATGAAGAATACAATAGACTATTTCAAGTCATTTTAACTGATAACGGTCATGAGTTCTTTGATGTTAATAAAATAGAATGTATTCAGTCTACTGGAGAATATGTAACTCACTTATTCTTTTGTGATCCTCATATGTCTTGTCAAAAAGGAATGATTGAAAAGAATCATGAATTCATTAGATATATATTACCTAAAGGTTCTTCTTTCAAAAATATTACACAAGAAGATTGTAATTTAATCATGAATAATATTAATTCATTATGTAGGGATTCATTAAATGGTAAATCTCCTTATGAAGCAATGTTATTTCTATGTGATGAATATATACTAAAAAAACTGAATTGTTATTATATTAAACCAGATGAAGTTATACTAAATGATTCATTACTTAAATATTAATTTTTTTGCTTTTTATTTTTTGTTATTATTTAAAAAGTTATTTTTAAATTGTTTGTCAAGGTCACGAAGCGTTTATTTCAACCTTGACTACAATTTATAAAATAACTAAGCTTAACAAATTAAAAAAATAAAAAAGATATTTATAACTACCAATTATAAATATCAGTTTTGACAAATAAATTGCCCATCAAACTATAATTCTTTTCAATGTAGACATTGTGCACTTAGTTTTAAAAAAGGTACAATTTCTACACTTTTTGACGTGGAAGAATTTCCTCTCACTGCATATACTTTATCATTTTTTTTGATTTTCAGCAATTATTTTACTAAAAAAACATCAAAAAATGTGCATTTTCTTTTAAAAATACACATTTAACTTTAAATTGCACTTATTTGTGCACTTTAGATTGATTCAACGGTTTTTTTATCTTTTAACAAATCTCTTATCTCTTCAAGTAACACTACTTGTTCATCCTTTTTCTTCTCTTCTTTTTTATGTTCTATCCCTAACTTCTTATCTGCTCTATCTCTAATATTAGTAACTATCTTAACCATTACAAAGATACAAACAGCAATGATTAAAAAGTCGACAATACTCTGTATAAAAGAACCATACATAATAGAAGCATCACCTATTTTAATGGATAACCCACTAAAGTCAAGTCCTCCTAATATAACTCCAAGTAAAGGCATAAATATATCATCTACTAAACTAGAAACTATTTTAGAAAAAGCACTACCAATAATAACACCAATAGCCATATCTAAAACAGCGCCTCTACTTATAAATTTTCTAAATTCTCCTATTTCTTTTTTTACTGTTTTCTCTGCTTTCATAAATTACTTCCTCCAATTTTCCACAGTTTTGTGGATAAATACATTTCTATAATAAAGAAAAAAGAACTATTTTTCAAGTTCTTTTATTAGTTCTGCTTTATTCATCTTAGAGTATCCTTTAACACCTTTTTCTTTAGCAAGTTCCTTTAATTTAGTTAAACTCATTTTCTCATAATTGGTTTCTTCTTCTTCATCTGGCATCTTACCATTTTCAACTAAATAATCAATTTGTTCTTTAGTTAATGTCTCATACTCTAATAATGTATTAGCAAGTAAATCAAGTAAATCTCTATTTTCTTTAATTATTTTAGTTGCTTCATCATAGCACTTATCAATAATCTTTCTCATTTCTTGATCTATTTCATGAGCTACTTCGTTAGAAAAGTTTCTACTCTTAGCATAATCTCTTCCTAAGAAAGCACTACCTTCTCGCTCTTCTAATTGCATAGGTCCTAAATCACTCATACCATATTCAGTAACCATAGCTCTTGCTATCTTAGTAGCTTTTTCAAAGTCATTTTGTGCACCAGTTGTAACCTCTCCAAAGACAACTTCTTCACTAACACGACCTGCAAGTAAACCTGTAATTTCTTCAAGTAAATCTGTTTTGGTCTTACAAATCTTCTCTTCACTAGGAATCATCATATTATATCCACCTGCAGATCCACGAGGAATAATAGTAACTTTTTGAACATCACTAGCTCCGTTTAACTTAATACCAACAACTGCATGACCCGATTCATGATAAGCAACTAATTTACGATCAGCTTCACTTCTTTTTTCACTAGTTTTAGCAGGTCCCATTAATACTCTATCACTAGCTTCATCAATCTCACTCATTGTAATGGCTTCTTTATTGCGTCTAACGGCAAGTAAAGCAGCTTCATTAAGTAAGTTTTCAAGATCTGCACCAGAATAACCTGGAGTTCTTTTAGCAAGAGCAGGAATATTAACACCTGCAGCTAATACTTTATTTTTTGCATGTACTTTAAGTATCTCTTCACGTCCCTTTACATCAGGTAGATTAACTGTAACTTGTCTATCAAATCTACCAGGTCGAAGTAAGGCAGGATCTAATACATCAGGTCTATTAGTAGCAGCAATTATAATGATTCCTTCATTTTCACCAAAACCATCCATTTCAGTAAGTAATTGGTTTAATGTTTGTTCTCTTTCATCATGACCTCCACCAATACCAGTACCTCTTTGACGACCTACAGCATCTATCTCATCAATAAAGATAAGACAAGGAGCAGTTCTTTTTGCTTGTTGGAACATATCACGAACACGACTTGCACCAACACCAACGAACAACTCAACAAAATCAGATCCACTAATATAATAGAATGGAACATTCGCTTCTCCTGCTACTGCACGAGCAAGTAAGGTTTTACCTGTTCCTGGAGGACCATATAAAAGTACTCCCTTAGGAATTCTTGCCCCTAATTTTTGGAACTTTTTAGGATTCTTTAAGAAATCAATTAATTCCTTAACCTCTTCTTTCTCCTCATTAAGACCAGCAACATCTTTAAAAGTAACTTTATTCTTATCACTAGATAATTTTGCTTTGCTCTTCCCAAAATCAAGTGAATTCTTACCTCCACCCATTTGTTTAGTTAAAAACCAAAAACAAATAAATGCAAGTAATGCAATAGGTAAAACATTAACTATAACAAGTAAAATAGTACTAGACTCTGGATCTGCTACACTAGTAAATTCAAAGTCATCTACTTCACTTGCCTCTACTAACTTTTTCATAACTTGATCAGATAGAGGCACTCTAACAAAGAAACTTTCATTTTCTTCATAATTATCTAATTTACCAGTAATCTCATAAATTTTAGCTCTCTCTCTTGGAGTTACTGTAATTTCTTCAACATTTTTATCTTCCAAATTAGTCATAAACTCATCATAAGTCAAAACATTTACTTTTTGGTTAGCAACGCTAACAAAGTAAATAACACCTAACATTACTAAGAGTAAAAAGACATATGGAAGTAAACCTTTTCTAACTACTTTTTTATTTACATTCACAAAAAATCTCTCCTTTTCTACTCATATCTCACTATTATATCATAAAACTCATTATTAGTCTTATCAAATTTAGATTTTTTTAATCCTGGAACAAAAACAATATGACCAAGACTATCAACTACTATAGGCCATAAATCTCTTTCTGAAAGAGGAATTTTAGAATCTATAAAAATATTTTTTATTTTTTTATGGCCTCCACCTTTGATAGCAATAACATCTCCTAGTTTTCTAGTCCTAACTATTAAAGGTAAAGAAACCTCTTTACTAGATAATTTAATAATATTATTACTGTTGCCTTTAACTGAATCTAATAACTCTAATTTATGTCCATTAGGAAGCGTTACATTCTTATTAACTTCTATTTCATAACTACTAAACAAAACAGGATTTCTCTTAATAGTTAAAGTATTATAACTTTTAATAACTAAAACGTCATTAGGAAGATTAACTATAGAATTACTCTTTTTACTAGCAATGAGCTTTTCTATTAATTCTAAATGTTTATCATTGATTAAAATTAAATCATCTTGATAAAAACTAGATATAAATCTCTCTAAAATTATCCTCTTTAAAAACTTATTAATTTCTAAATATTTATCTATATATAGTTTATTATCTTTAACTACTCTACTAATCGCTTTATCTGCTTCCTCTTCTATAAAATCATCCGCTTCACTCAAAACATTATTAAACTTTAAAAATTTCTTATGTATATATTTATCTTCACTCTTTAAGAAAGGAAGCACTTCTTTACGATATCTATTTCTAGTATAAACACTACTAAAGTTACTTTTATCAACTGCATAATTTATTTTATTTTTATGGCAATACTCTAAAAGTTCATCTTTAGTTAAACCTATAAATGGTCTATAAATGTAATATCCATCCATTAAGACTTTCTTTTTAAATCCACTATAACCTTTTAAAGTAGAACCTCTAGCAATTCTCATAAGTATTGTTTCCATTAAATCATCTCCATGATGAGCTGTAAGTAAATATTTAGCACTATATTTTTTAACTATTTCATCAAAGAATTGATATCTAATATTTCTAGCCTCATTATGAAAATTATCATCTCCATATTTTTCAATTTTCATATATTCAAAAATAACATTGTTTTTCTCACAAAAATCTTCTAAATCTTTTTTCTCTTTAGCACTTTCAACTCTTCTATCATGATTAACATGAGCACATACTAAAACTATATCATGATTTTTTCTATATTCTAGAAGTGTTTTAAATAAGGCCATAGAATCAGGACCATAACTACATCCAAATACAATAACATCTCTTGGTTTTATTATAATATCTTCATAAAGTTTCTCTACATTCATAAACATCCCTCAAATATATTATATCTCAAAACAGAAAAAAGAAAATACCTATTCATCATCAGGTATTTTCAAAATATATTCTCCATCCTTAGAATAAAAATATTTTTCTCTTGCATACCTTGCAACATAATCAGAATCTTGTAGCTTATTGACATCAGACTCCAATTCTTCCTCTTTATCTTTTAAAGAAGCAAGTTCTTTTTGTAATTCATTTTTTTCTTTGTATTTACTATATATTTCTGTCCAGTATTTAAAAATTGTGAAAGTAGTAAATATAATAATAGCAAAAGATAAACAAAGTAAAAGAACGGGTCCAATTTTTTTCTTCTTATATCTCTTAGCCATCAAAACAACACCTACTTTCCTAACATATATTATAATAATATAAAAGAACTAATTCAATATCAACTAGTTAGGCTTGACAACTTTAGTCACTTTTTTTCCTTTCACTATTATCTTTTAAAACATTTCTAAATTTCTTACTAACATTAAAACAACAAAAAAAACCTAAACTAATAGATAAATAAAAATACGGATGAATAATAGCGTTATTTATTTTTTTCATAATAAGAAAATAAACCAATACCAAATCAAAAATAAATATGACATTGAAAACAACTCTAAATATTTTTCTTTTATTAAAAAGTAAATTATAGTTAAAGTTATATAATAGAGATAATATTCCACCATAAATAAAAGAAAAAATAATCGCTATTACTTGTTCATCTAAACTCATCATCTAAATAACCTATTAAAGACACTAGAACCATCTTTTTCTTTTTTAGAGTTACTATCATCCATATAAGAAAAACCTTTTATCAATCCTTTTATAGACACATTACCTGCTAATGTATCTAGTTTCACAAGTTCCAAATCTTCTCCTTTTACTACTAAAAAGCCCATGACAGTTTCAAGCAAAAATTCTTCACTATCAAAATTTTCTATTTTCTTAACTCCTGTAATAAGTAAATTTTTCCTTTCTGTAATAGTAATACTATGATTATAATTATTAATAATTGATTCCTTACTTTCCATATCATCACCTAATAAATGCTATGATTTTAATAAAGAAAATATGAAAAAAAGAAGAACTAATCTTCTTTAGTATCTTCTTCATCTTTTACATTGTTATAAGCTTCAATTATTTTATCTTGAAACATTGCTCTAACTTCTGGATTAATTGGATGAGCAATATCACGATACCCACCAGTTTGAGTCTTTCTACTTGGCATGGCAATAAATAGGCCATTATCACCATCAATGATTCTAATATCATGAACTGCGAAAGAATCATCAATTAAAACAGATGCAATACCTTTCATGCGACTTCCTTCTTTTTCAATTTTTCGTACATTTACAGATGTAATTTTCATATGTATCCTCCTAACATTAAGTCTTTATAACTTAATTCTATACTACTTAATAAACTTTTGCAAGGACATTTTTAAAATAGTGTAAAAAGTTGACTAAATATAAACAGCTATTTCATTATCTCCAAACTGGAAGTAATTAAATCACTATAAGAAAAAGACTTAATATTATTATCATCTACTAATTTAACTACAAAAATAGAGTGATATGTCTCAATTATCTTTCCATCAAACTCTACAATTTGATTTCTACTCCCATTAAATTTAAAATGAAGTATTTTTCCTTCTTTAGATTTAACCTCATCTCTTACTTTGTCCACATTCATCTAGGATACCCCACATACATAACTCCATTTGTGATAATTCCACCCATACCATCACTACCATAATGTGTCTTTGATAATAATGAAATCAAATCAATTTCTTTATTTTTAGGAGAGAAAGCCACAGCACTAGCAATTATTGCTGGATCAAGAGCATGAATATTAATCCTCTTTGGACTAGAAGCAAAATTAGCTCCCGCTTTAATCAAATCTTCATAAAAAGACTGACATGCACCAGATATAATTATAAGTTTATCTTGATTTCTTTCATACTCCCTAGCCTTAATGGTTGCTTTTACAAAATTATTTGAATTTTGATAGCTAGATAATTCATTTTTATCCTTATTTTTCTTAAAAGAATCATGTCCTGTAATTACCAAAATATCAGGATTATATTTTTTTAAACAAGAAATAATTTCTCTTTCAAAATTATCTTCATCCAAATTAACACCATAAGCTTCAAGATGCATATCTTTATAAAAATCAATACATCTTTTTAAATAATCTTTATCACCATCAATATGAAGTATTTTTCCAGGTAAATAAAAATATTCATTTCTATCTAAATTTAACATATTCTTAATATTATTAACATCATCTCTATCAGAATTATTTTCTAACTTTAAAGAAGAAAGTTCCAAATCATTAATATCACTATCAGCATATAGTCTAACATCAATACCTTTAAGATAAGCAATATCATTAGAAATATTAACTATTACAAACAAAATGTCATTATCGTAAGAATTTCTAGTTACATAATCTCCTACTTTAAAACCTTTAAACATAAAATTCACCCAGTAAATTATATGTTAAAGAAAAATAATTATGTTAATATAAAATATTAGATATATCAACAAAAACCTTATAAGATAATGCCTCTGCTCTAACATTAAGATCATAACCATATCTATTAAGAATCAAAGAAATTTTCTCTAAGTCATATTTTTTCAAGTTATTTCTTAAAGTTTTTCTCTTATATTGAAAACTATCATGAACTATTTTCAAGAAAAAATCAGGATTGATAAGTTTTTCTTTATCTTTTCTATTTGTAAAAGAAACAACAACACTATCAACATTAGGTCGAGGATAAAATTGGTTTCTATCCACAACAAATTCTTTTTTAATATTAAAATAATAATTCAAAATAACAGTTAATGCTCCATATTCTTTTTTAGATACACCACTACAGAATCTATCACCAACTTCTTTTTGAACCATCATAACAATTTTTTCAAAAACTAAATTACTATCAATTAACTTAAACAAAATAGGAGTTGTAATATAATATGGAACATTACTAACAAAATATAAATTATTATAATTATATTTCATAACATCATTAACTAAATTTGCCTTTAAAAAATCATTAAATAAAACATGAATGTTATTATAATCCTTTATCTTATTAAAAAGAATATGTTCTAAACAATCATCAACTTCATATGCCAGAACATTGCTATCTTTATATAATTCTGCTAAAGGAACTGTTAAATTACCACTTCCAGGACCAACTTCTATAATTAATGAATTAGATGAAACATTTGCAACAGAAGCAATTTTATTAATAATATTTTTATTCTGCAAAAAATTTTGTCCATATTTCTTTTTAAATTTAAACTCACACATACCCTATCTACCTTTCATAATTAAAAAGTCAAAATTATTACTTTTAATAACGATTATAATAGTAGTAAAACAGAAAGTAAAGAAAAAAGTCTAAACTTCATTTAATTCGTTAGACTTTATATCATCTTTTTCTCTAAACATAAACAAAATATTTGCAATTAATAAACCGTATAACATAATTTTAATATATGCTATGAAATTATCAAAAAAATTAAAATCTATTCCATAGCCATATTTTTCATTCAATACCATATTAGTATCAAAAACAGCTCTCAAAGCAACACAAATAATTGTAGCAAACACAAGACAACAAGTTAAATTATAGAAAAGGTTTTTTATCACACCTACTTGCTTAAAGGCCATATTTATAATGAATATAATAAGTAAAATAACAAAAGGAATAAGTTCAGGTAAAATACTAATCATATTCTTTTCTAATCTAACATTCATTCTAATTAAAACAAATAATGTAAGACCAAATGCGGCTATTAAAAGAATAAATTTAAAGAAATAAAACAAACCATTAAATATTTTTTTCATCTTATCCTCCTATAACTATACTCCTATACCAATTTGAAACTTCTACCATTAAATCTAAAGAACTTTGATAATTATTCATTACTCCTGCATAACTATCATCTACTAAATTAAAGAAATTGGCTCTATTATTATCAGTATTAAAATGATAATGATCAGAGTTCTCAATATTACTTTGAATATAATCAACAGATCCCAACAAAGTATCAAGATTAAGCTCAACATATGGTTTTATAACATTAAAATTAGGTAAAGTAGCAACTGTATCTGTATTAAATATCGACTTAATTTGCATTACTAAACAATCATTTAATATTTTATTTTTAAAATCTAAAGAAAAGTGATAACTATCTTTTATACCTATTTCAGTAAGTTCTAAATATCTCATCATCTCTTCACTTTCTAAAATTTCAAGACAATTTTGTAACTTTATTTGAACGGTATTAAGACCATAAATATTAAGAGGTCCATTATAAGCAGTTTGATTATATACACTTATATTATTTTTTATGATTGCTATTTTTTCTTCTACTTGAGTTTTATTATTTGCATTATAAGATACTACATCAACTCTTGTATCAAGTTCCTGCATATGATAAAAGTTGATAAATAACAGAAAAAAGGCAAGGCCAAAGACAAGACCTATAACAGTATAAGCAAATGTATTAGCATAATCTAATAATATTTTTTTCATAATTCTTCCTCCATTTTTACACTAACATCAAAATGATAGTACTTATTTTGCCAATTAGTATTAACAGCATCTTGAGAAACATAAATACGTAATTGATAATTATTAGATTTACTAGGACTTATACTTCTAGTATCTAAAATATTGTTTTTAACATCGTTCAAATTTCCTTTTTTAATAATCTGGCCATTTAAAGATAGTTGATATTTTAATTGACTTCTAGATAATAATTCCTTATTAATATAGTTTGCATCATCACTAATTATACTATCTTCTAGCAATACATTATAAACAACATCACCACTGCCATTGTTTTTTACACTAAATTCATAAGGAGTAAGTGTTTTAGCAGTTTCATCATCCAAAGGTATTAAACCATTTTCATTAATAGTATTATTAGCACTATCCAATTTAACTTCTACAGAACTATATTCTCTAGTACCTTCACTAGCATAAAAGAACCTATACCACAGCATTGAAGCAATAAAAATAAATGCAAACAAAAATATTCCTGCTAAAGATAACAACACAAATTTTCTCATTTTTTAAACCGTCCTTTCTTCTCAATCTTTTCATCTCTATTATCTTTCTTATCTTCTTTTGTTTTATTTTTATCATTAGAGTTTAATGTTTTAATTAATTTATAAATATCATAACCAATAATCATAACTGCAGGTACTATTATTATAGCAACCCAACCCAAAATAGAACTAAGATAGTATTGAATATAACCTATTTTAGGAATCCTAAACAATACTCTACCATATATCTCATTAAAACTAATTCTAGAAGAATCTTGAGTATTATTATTATCACCTTTAGTCGTAAACAGATACTCTCCACTACTAGTTTTTTCTATATCAACTATTCTATGAGTAACTAATACCCCAGAATATCTATAGTCTGTAGAATTAAATGTTATAATATCCCCTTTTTCTAAATCCTCTGGATCATTTACCCTCATACTAACAACAACATCTAAAACATTAATTGCTGGAACCATAGAAGGACTTACTATCGTATAAGCAGAAAACAAATCCTTTTTATTAGTACCATTTTTTAGATTATGTTGTTTATCAATGAAATTAATAACAAAAACCAAGAATACAATAATCATTATCAAGCAAATGGAATACATTAAAACAGTTGTAATAAACCGTATCGCATTCTTAATATTAGCTACTTTTTCTTTATTAAAATTCTTCAAGTTATCACCCACTTAATATTCTGACAAAAGGTAAATAGAAAACTATTATTTTTCTAAATCAATCTTTGCCTTTATAGATACTCTAACCCCAAAGCTCTTTTCAAAAGCTCCTAAAATAGTATCTTCATCTACCCACATTCTTAAACGATAGTTAATAACAGTTTTTCCTTTTATTGAATCGCCATCAAGAAGCATAGAACCAGCCATAGTGCCCAAATCTGTACTTTCTTTAAGGGGCGTGAAATATTTAGGAGCCATTACCTCCTGATAAGAATTATCAACTTTTCTTTCCAAATAAAGTTTAACCTCATCATTATTAAGTGTAGAAGAAACTTCTTTTTCAGCTGAAACCTCATAATTAGCAACAACATCATTATCTAACGATGCTTCTACAGTAAAATCAAAATATTGAGCCTCATTTGTTAAAGTTTTACCCACTTCATCTGTCATAGGATAAGCATTTGTAATATTAATTCCATTAGTATCTTCTGTATAATTTAAATATATATTACCAGTACTTATTGTATTAATACTCTTATTTTCTCTTGTATAAGTAAAAGTAGCCATTGAAATACCAATTACCATAATAATAAATATAAATAGACAAATAACAATGACGAACATTTTATTATTTAAATCTTTCTTTATAGAATTATCATTGAAGTTTTGATTATTCATAACAACACTCCCTTGTATCTTAAAATAATTGTATCACACTAATTTTTTTAGGTAAAGAAAAAAGTACAGCTAAACTGTACTATAAAACATTAAACTACTGCATTCCCATAAACATTTACACGCAACTTATAAACCTGGCTAACATTAGAAACAACATAATCATTAGATATCCACATTCTTAAACGATAACTACGGCTTTCTGTCTTATTAAAAGCACCATTAAAAAGTATAAACTGTCCATCTGGAGCACCTAAGTTATGTGAGGAAGTAACTTGTAAATTAGATATTTTAGTAGGAGTAAGCACTTGAGACTCACTTATACCATTTATATTTGTCAGATAAACCTTAACAGCACTATCAGGTAAAGTACTATCTATTTCCTTAGTAGCTGTAATTATATAGTTAACTAAGACATTACCTCCTAAATTAGCACTTATTGTGAAATCAAAATATTGATTATGATCATTTAAACTTCGACCAATCTCATCTGTCATAGGATAGGCATTAGTTAAATTAATTCCATTAGTATTCTCACTATAGCTCATAGTCATAGTACCTGTTGTAACCCTATTTACTTTTTCCCCAGTTTTAGAGTAAAAAATAGCAGCATAACTTACTCCAATTACAGCTAAAATCAAGATAATAATACAAATTATAACTAAACCCGTAGATTTTGAACGCTTGTGATTTTCTATTCTCATAAACTTTCCTCCGCTTATAATAAAAATATAACACATGTATTAAAGTTTATCAAGAAAAGAAAAAAGTGTTAAACACTTTTTATTGAGCCGCTGCAGCTCCATATACATTTACTCTTAATTTAAAAGTTTTGGAAGTGCCAGTAATACTATAATCATCTGCAACCCACATTCTCAAATGATATTGATCAGTAGTTGTAGCTTGATAAGTTCCTTTATGAAGGATATATTGATCACTAGGTGCACCTGAAGCTTCACCAGAAGTAGTTTTTGTTAAAGTACTAACCTTTTTAGGTGTTTCATAACCAGTAATAGCAGTATCACTACTATTAGTTAAATATACTTTTACTGCATCATCTGGTAAATCACTTGTTGTTTCCTTAGTAGCAGTAATTGCATAATTAATTGTAGTAGTACCAGAGCCTTGAATAGTAGCACTAACAGTGAAATCAAAAACATTATTATCTCCTGATAATGCTTTTCCTTGTTCATCTGACATTGGTAAAGCATTACTTAAATTAATAGCATTTTCCCCTTCACTATAACTCATTGTGATAGTACCAGTTGTAATTGTATTTACTTTCTCTCCAGTTTTACTATAACTAAATGCAGCAAATGATACACCTACCACTGCTACAACTAAAATCGCTACTCCAAGCACTGATAATAATACTTGTTTAGAATTATTGTCCTGCATCTTGCATCTAACCTCCTTATATAATACATAATAGCATAAAAAAGGCTCTTAAATCAATATGTTTTTAATTATTTTTACCAACCATATCTAATAAGCTCAAATTTAATATTATGGCTTGTTGCAAAACCCTCTAAATTAGATTGACTTGTAAATAATAAATCCATATGATTGCCATTAACCGCTCCTCCTCTATCCATGACAATAGCAAGAATAGGCTCACTATAGATATTAATACCACTTATTCTAACAATACTCCCACAAGGGATAGATCTATCAGCAGCAACTACACGTACTTTTCCATATACTTGATCTTCAAAATAAATATTACCATTTTTAAAGTTTTGTCTTGGCGGACAAGCACTATTTCCAGAGCAACCTGGACAATCAGGTCCATAAGCAGTAAGTGTGCCAATAAAAGCTACCGGATTACTACTTGCAACACTAATAGCATCATAAAAATTATTATATAAAGTAGGTTCTTTTACCTTCTCTATTTCTTTAATAGAGTTATACTTATTAACAATATGAACTGCCTGTAGACTTTTTACACTATTAATATTCGAAGTCATTACAACAGATCTATTATTTCCTGATAAAATAATAAAAGCTAAAGTAAATAAAATTATTACAAAACTAAAATATCTTAAAAACTTCTTCCCCATCTTTTTACCTCATTTTCCACTTAAGATAATACTAGCATTGTTATTTATTAAAGTCAAATAATCTTGAGGCATTTTTACTGGTAATTTCTGCTAATTCTTCATAACTAATATTTTTTAGATTTGAAATAAACCTGCAAATGATATCTAAATATTTAGAGGAATTAATTTTTCCCCTATATGGAACAGGGGCAAGATATGGACTATCAGTTTCAAGTACAATAGATTCTAAAGGAATTTTCTCAACAACTTCTTTTAATTTGGAGTTTTTAAAAGTAACAACTCCTCCTATTCCTAACATAAACCTCATTTTTATATAAATATTTGCTGTCTCTAAACTGCCACTGAAACAATGTATTATTCCTCTAACATTGTATTTTTTTAAAGTATTAATAGTATCCATAGTTGCATCTCTAGAATGAATTACAACAGGCAAATTCAAAGACTCTGCTATCTTTAACTGCTCTTCAAATAACCATATCTGTTTATCTTTATTATCTTTTGTATAATGGTAATCAAGTCCTATTTCACCAATACCGACAACTTTTTTCTCGCTTAACAGATCCTTTAAATAATCTAAATCTTTCTCTCTTACATTGTCAGCATATTCAGGATGATACCCTATCGTAACATAAACCATATCATATTTATCTTTAAAGTTCATTACCTCATCTATACTTTCTCTACTACAACCAGATACAACTATTTTATCAACATCTGCTTTTTTATTATATTCAATAATTTTATCTATATCAGCATAGTCTTCCCTACTTAAATGACAATGTGTATCTATAAACATAAAAAACACCACTCCCTAAAAGAATTATATCAAAAAAGAAATCTTCTAAACAGTAAAATACTATTTACAAGATTTATTTCTTTTTCGACATAAAAATAATCTTATTAAATAAATAGTCATTACAATCAAATAACCAATATCTAATACATTATGTCCTAAAATAACCATTACAACCAAAACTACATAAAGAACTGCAAATACTACTTCATCAATTTCAAACTTTCGTTTTTTAGTCATAAATTCCGCCCTTTCTTACGACTACAAATAATATTTGTGACTACGAAAAGCACTACCATTAAAATATAACACAAAAAATAGAATATTTTTTAAAATTATTCTATTTATTTTCTAGTTTACACTAAAATTTTACAAATCATGATCACTAAAGAACTTCTCTTTATCTATTCTTTGAAATAATACTTTAGGAGTTCCTACTTTATATCTATTATCTTTTAAATAATGATTTTCTTGCTTTTCATTATTAATCTGTCTTAATATTTCTTTAGATGTAGAAGGTATTGCAAAAGAAAGATTAATAGAGCATACTCTAATAGATTCAAGTAAATTATATAAAACCGTCTCCAATCTATCCTTACTATCATCATCTTTTGCAAGTATCCAAGGAGTAGTTTCATCTATATACTTATTACTAGCTCTTAATACTTCTAAAATTGAGTTTATAGCATCAGACACAGCTAACTTCTCCATTGACTTTTCTATAATACCATCTAAAATATTAATTTTACTAATAAATTCACTATCGATATCTTCATAAACTTCTTTATTAGAAACAGATCCATTAAAATATTTATTAGCCATACTTATAGTACGTTGTACTAAATTACCTAAAGTATTAGCAAGATCACTATTAATAACATCAATAAGAAGTTCATAAGTTAAATTACCGTCATTAGCATAAGGAATTTCTTTAAGTAAATAATATCTAACAGCATCTACACCAAATAATTCTACTAAGTCATCAGCATAAATAACATTTCCTTTGCTTTTACTCATCTTATCATTATCAGTAAGTAACCAAGGATGACCAAATATTTTTTTAGGAAGTGGCAACTCTAAAGCCATTAATATAATAGGCCAGTAAATAGTGTGAAACCGCAAAATATCTTTTCCTATTAAATGCAAGTCAGCCGGCCAAAGCTTCTTAAACAAATCACTACTACCATCAGGATCATATCCTATAAAAGTAATATAATTTGTTAGGGCATCAATCCATACATAGATAACATGTTTTGGATCAAACGTAACCGGAATACTCCATTTAAAAGTAGTTCTTGTAACACATAGATCTTGTAAACCAGGCTTTAAAAAATTATTAATCATTTCATTTTTACGAGATACTGGTTCAATAAATTCATCGTGTTCCTCAATATATTTTAATAGTCTATCCTGATATTTACTCATTCTAAAGAAATAAGCTTCTTCTTTTTGTTTTTGTACTTCTCTACCACAATCAGGACATTTACCATCTACTAATTGACTATCAGTGAAAAAAGATTCACAAGGTGTACAATACCACCCTTCATATTCATCTTTATAGATATCACCTTGTTCATATAATTTATTAAATATTTTTTGAACAACCTCTTCATGATGTTTATCAGTAGTTCTAACAAAATTATCATAACTAGTATCCATTAAATCCCAAATTCTTTTAATCTCAGTTGCAATAGAATCAACAAATTCTTGTGGTTCAACACCAGCCTCATGAGCCTTAGTTTCTATTTTCAAACCATGTTCATCAGTACCAGTTTGAAAATAAACATCATAACCTTTATTTCTTTTATATCTTGCAATAGCATCCGCTAAAATAACTTCATATGTATTACCAATATGTGGCTTTCCTGATGTATAACTTATAGCAGTTGTAACATAATATTTATCCATTAATATCTCCTCCTTCAAAATAAAAAGATTTATTATATCAAAAGGACGAGCTAACCCGTGGTACCACCTTTCTTTACAATAAATCTTGTACACTTATTCTAATTAACGCTTAGCACGTTCATACTTACATATCAATATGAAAGTTCAGAAGCCATATCCTATAAAATCATTTGTTTCTTTTCCACCAACCAAGAACTCTCTATAACTAGACAGATATAAGACTCTTCATCACAACTTTTAATAACGATATTTTAACACAAGAAAAATTAATCTTCAAGATATTTTGATAAGAAATTAGCAATTATCTGTATTATATGCTCATCTTCTTCAGTAAAACTCTTACCATCTTCATTAAGCATTAAAGTAAGCCCAATAGTCTCTCCTTCTGATAGTATAGGACTAAGAATATACTTATATTCAATACCAGCTTTTTTATTATCTACAATTTCTTCTATTAAACTAGACTCTTTAACTAAACTCTCTGTGTCAAATAACCGTTCTTCTAACTTAGTAGAAATATTATATCCACAAAATTCTTTTTTATACTTACCAGTACCTGCTACAAACTTATCACGATCTGTAACAAAGATATTCTTATTAATAGTTATATAAATAGTATCAAGTAAAGACTGTGCTATTTCACTTAAAGCTGCACTAGTAGAAAATTTTTTCAAGCTAATAGTTTCTTTATCAACAAAAAACTCTAAAGATTCACCATCTCTGATTCTAAGAGATTTTCTAATATCTTTAGGAATAACTATTCTTCCCAAATCATCAATTCTTCTTACTACACCTGTTGTCTTCATAAGCGCTCCTTCCTTTACAGTAGTATTGTTCCAATATCTGCCCATTTTATACCATCTAAATTATGCTATCTAATGATATTATAAACATAAGAAGGAGTTTTTTTCCTTGGTAATTATTTCCAGTTAAAAAAATAAGCATAAAAAAACACTCATCTAATCAAATAAATGAGAATTTTCTTTTGTAAAAACAAATCTTTCTACCTGCTCTTTTAAACTATTAAGAAGTATTGTATCTTTAACCAATATTTTCATATCAACAGTCTCTAATATCTGTTTAACATAGGTTGTTTGTAAAAACTTAGTAGCATCTTTTTTAAAATTAGAATTACTATCTTTAACTATCAAATCTAAATTACTTACAAGCATCTCTTTAACCAGACTAGTAAGTACTTGCTTCTCTTCTTTTTTCGCTTCTTTATTAAATTTAACTAATTCTTTCTTTAAGTTTTTAACTAAATCTAACGGCTTATCATCATCCATCTTAGAATAATTATCTTTAATTATATCTATTCGTCTTTTAAAAATATTTCTAAACTCTTTTTTTAAGTCATCTTTATAACCAGTTAAAACTTCATTAAATTTATCACTATTTAAGATTAAACTATTATGTTTAGCAATATTAAGAACTCTTTGTTTAACAGTATCCATCGCTTCAAGTGGTACTTCAATAACTCCATTAATAATATCATCTTCTATTAAAGAATTAGTATTATTAGTAGCAAGTTCTAATCCTGCTGTCATTAAAATCTCTTTATGCTGTTTTAAAATATCCTCTTTAACCACAGTATTCATAGCCTCCAATTCTACTAATAAGTATAAGAAGATAAAAGGTTTTAGTCAAGAGGACAAAAGAAAAAGAACTTTACTTCTTGCTCCCTAATTTATATACTATCCCCTTATCATTATCGTCTGCACTATCTGTCTTTTCGTTTAGTTCTGCAACTAATTCTTGTATTTCAGTAGGCATTTGTTCTAATCTTGATAATTTTATTCTATTTCTTTTTTCTTTAACACTATTAAGAATACTAGTATTAAAATTAATCATTCCTAATAGTGCATTACCTTCATCAAAACTCTTTTCTATATAAGTATCTAAATCTTCAACTGGACCATTTAATATTTTATCATTTTCGCTCTTAGAAATAATAGGTAACACTTCAAGATGAAGTAATCTAATATCTTTATGACTTTTACTTCTTCTTTTAATTAAAAATATCACCCCCGGCAATAAATCCATACTTGGTAAACATAATTGCTCTGTCCATAAAGCACTATCTAAAATACAAACTGTTCTTCCTTCATAATATTCAACAGAACAAAGCGCTTTTATTTCATCATTATAATAAATTGCATAATTATCATCACATTTTAAATCAATCTTCTTAAATCCATTATTGCTCAATTCCATTTCTGCATTATTAAGCTCTCCTCTATAATCAGAATCGACATCATACATTAACCATGACATATAAAATTTCTCCCTTCATTTGCCACATATAATACACTATTTTATTAATTATGTAAAGGAAAACTTAACTCAACATACTAGATAACAATGCAACTAAATAATAGATAGGATGTTTCTCTAATTTAACAATATCTAAGATAATAGTTAAGTCACTTTCTCTACTCTTAAATCTAAACATAGGTGTAATCTGATAAGCATTCATAAATAAATCCTCTGTATTTAACTT
>CALVVB010000014.1 GCA_944363735.1 uncultured Bacilli bacterium
AAATAAAAACCTTGACTATTTTAGTCAAGGTTTTTATATTAATCGTGAAAACAACTTCCTCCAATGAACTCTCTAATTATAGAATCATCAGGAATACTCTCACTTGGAATTGGCAAAATCAACCTTAAAATATTAAGCAATCTCTTTGCATCTTCATAATAAGGACAGTCTTCATCTACGGAATAAAGTAAAGGTTCAACATAAGTTTTTAATACTCCTAACTCATATATTAAAGCTGTATTTATAGTAACATCCGCTTCATCTTGATAAGGGAATATATATTTCTCTTCTCCATTTCTTACATTATTCCAAATTTTCAAAGTATTAACAACATTATAGCCTCTTGTTCTATTATCTCTAATTATTCTTCTTAAAAGTCTATTATCTGTAGTAGGAAAACGGTTATGATTATCTATATTAAGCTCTGTTAAAGCAGATAAATATATTTTAAATTTATTTTTAGCAGGTATTTCTTTTAATACTTTAGGATTTAAAGCATGTATACCTTCTATTAACAGTATATCATCTTTAGCAAGTTCTAATTTTTTAACAAACTCTTTAACTCCTTCCTTAAAGTTGTATATAGGAGCCATTACTTCTTTACCATTTAGTAACTCATTAACTTGTTTAGTTAACAATTTATTATCAACTGCATCAATTGATTCATAATCTTTTTCACCATTTTCATTAAAAGGTGTTTTATCTCTATCCACAAAATAATCATCCATACTTATCATTTTAGGATTAAGACCAAAACTCTTTAAATACATACAAAGTTTAGTAGTAGTTGTAGTTTTACCACTAGAAGAAGGACCAGCAAGTAATATTATCTTTTTATCCTTTTTAGCACCTACTATTTCTCTAGCAACATTTAAAAGTCTATTACTTTGTAGTGTTTCAGCAATTCTAATTAAATCTGCTATTTTTCCACTACTTACAACTTCATTTAAATCAGCAATAGTCTCAACTTTCATTAATTTAGTCCACTCTCTACACTCTTTAAAAACTTTAAACATATTAGGATGATGAGTATATGATTTAATTTGATTGTGAGAATATTCTGTAGGAAACTGTAAAACAAAACCATTATCATCAACATATGTCAGTTTAAACTCCTTTAAACAAGATGTTGAAGGTGGCATTGGTCCATAAAAGTAGTTATAGTAATTACTTAATCTATAAAGAGTAATATAAGTATTAGTATTATATTTCATAATTTTAGCTTTAGCTAAATCGTTAATACTCTCGAAATAATGTATGGCAGATATCCTATCAACACTAACTTTAGTAATCGATAAATCCATATCCACTAACTTTAACATTTTTCTAGCTATTGATTTAAGTATTGTCTCTGTAATAGGAAAACTTGTTTTAATATAGATTCCCTTATCTAAAGAATGCATTACTTTTAAATCAGTATCTAATCCAAATATCTCTTTAACTGCAACTACTAAAAGAAAAGTTAATCCTGAAATATGTACTCTATTACCTATTTTAGAATTTAAATCATAAAAAACAATTCCACAAGGATCATTAACCACATAACTTAATTCTTTAGAAACATTATTAACACTAGCAAGAATAATAGGAAATCTATAATCTTTCTGATATTCTTTACTTAATTGCAATAAGGTTATACCACGAGGCACTGTTTCTTCTTTCCCATTTATTGCTACTTTAATATCTTCTATCATTTTAACACCCTCTTAATTCTATATATGATTATATCAAAATTAACATACAAAGTCTAATAATTTTGCCACATCTTGTAAGGTATAAATTAAAGAAAGTTTGGATATAGTAGAATTAGGTGATAATATGAACTTAATACCAATGATTGTTGATAAAGAAATAAATGGTGAAAGAAGTTATGATATATTTTCAAAACTATTGAAAAATAGAATAATTATATTAAGTGGTACTATTAATGATGAGTCAGCTAACACTATTGTTGCAGAACTGCTTTACTTAGATTCGCTAAATCATGAAGATATATCTCTTTATATTAACTCCCCCGGAGGCTCTGTAACAGCAGGTTTCGCTATCTATGATACGATGAATTTAATTAAAAGTGATGTTTCTACCATTTGTATTGGCCTATCCGCTTCCATGGCAGCATTTCTTCTATCTAGCGGAAAGAAAGGTAAACGGTATGCACTACCTAATAGTGAAATAATGATTCATCAACCACTAGGAGGTGCGGAAGGTCAAGCAACAGAAATAAAAATAGCAGCAGAACATATCATTAAAACTAAAAAAAAGCTAAACAAGATTCTAGCTTTAAATACTAAACAAAAATTAGAAAAAATAGAGCAAGATACAGAAAGAGATTATTTTCTAGAAGCTAAAGAAGCTAAAGAGTATGGACTAATAGATAAAGTACTTTAATTAACAAAGACTTTATCTATTAGTTTTTTTATTTTATTTCTACGTGCCTTGGTTTTCTTTTTATTAACAAAAACCTCTTTAGTATCACTATTAATTTCTAGAACATCCCCTTCTTTAACAGTAGGAAGTTTATCTATTTTATAAGTCATAACCTTGCTCTTTTCTAGTTCAACTACTATTATATTATTCTCTATTCTATCAACAATTACTTCCACAGGTTTAACATATTCACTAAATATAAAAAGTCCTCCTTTCTAAAATAATATCTCTTTCTAAAGAAACTATAACAGAAAGAAAAAGATTTGAAAAATTAAGGTTTCTCTAAATTCATACTTTTTTAGAAACAATTTTCAAAATCTCCTAGAAGAAAACACAATTTCTAAATCTAAAAACATCCAAGTTTCAAAAATTGTAACTTTCTTAACTTTTTATTCTTAAAATAAACCTGGTAATAAAAATTAATACAAAAATATATAAAAATAATTATTATTAAGCAATAATTTGCAAAGTTTATATAATATTAATTATTCATAAATTTAAGTGCTAACTCTTTAATTTTTCTAAATCTATGATTAAGCCCTGATTTAGTAATTCTCTTGCCAGTCTCTAAACTAATAATCTCACTAAGTTCTTTTAATGAGGCTTCTTGATATTTCTTACGATACTCCAAAGCTTCTTTAGTCTTATCATCAAGTAGTTCCACTGCTAAATTGTCTTCAAGTATTTTAATATATTTTAACTGTTCCATAGCAGAATCTATTACTCTATCCATATTCGCTTGTTCACAATTATTAAGACGATTAGTTTTATTTTTAGCATCTCTATAAACACGTATTTCTTCATAATATAGTACTGCTTTGCTACAACCAATAATCTTTAAAAAATCACTAATCTTATCAGCTTCTTTAATATATAACATAAAACCTTTATCACGGCTTAATAATTTAACATTTAAAAAATAATTATTAAGAATCTTTTGAACAAAAACTGCCTCTTCTCCCTTTTCAATTAAAAATTCTAAATGGTACCTACTAGTCTTTGGATCATTAATACTACCACTACTTAAAAAGACCCCTCTTAAATACCCTCTAACTTCATCATCTAATTCAACTAAATAATTAGGAACAACATCATTCTCAATACAAAAATTTTCTCTAATAAACTCTTCTCCTTTAGTAATAATTAAAGCTTTAAGTTTATTTTTACTAAAATTGTTATTATCTAAAAATTCTTCTTTATATGATATTTCTTCATAACTATCAAGCAATTCTTTTAAGTATGATACAACATATTCATTCTCACTACTAATAGTAATAGCATTATCTATTATTTGATAATTATTACGAAAAAAACCTGAAATCAAAGCTATTTTAGCAGTTTCAGTTAGTTTCAATATTGTTATTTCATTTTTAACAGTACCTGTAAAAGACATAATAATCACTTCCCTATTTCATTAAATATGAAAATATTAGAGCACTTAATTTTTGACTATGGTGTTTTAATGTATTATCATCTATTGTCAAAAGGTCAGCCTCAATAAACTCTGTATCTAATTTAGATAATACTGGATAATCTATTTTAACTGGATCTTTCTGTTCTTCATTTGCATATCTTAAAGCCATCTCATCACTAATTTTAGAATTAGAAGCAATTACAGCATCAAGTTTATGTTTACTTAAATAACTATTTATAAGATTAACATGATCACTAACTGTAAAATCATCAGTCTCTCCAGGTTGTGTTACTATATTACATAAATACATAATAGGAGTTTTAACTTTATCTAAAGCTTCCCTAATATCATCACTAATAATATGAGGAAAAATACTAGTATAAAGACTACCCATACTAAAAATAATTAAATCAGCATTCTTAATAGCAATATTAACCTCATCTAACACTTTAGGCTGTTCTTTATAGAAAAGTCTCTTTACTTTTTTATCACTTTTAGTAATAGAAGCTTCTCCTTCTACAATACTTCCATCTATCATTTCTGCCATAAGAGTAACATTAGCATCTTCTGTTAATGGTAAAACTTTATTTTTAATATCTAAAAGAGTACAAAGTTCATTAATAGATTCTTTTAGACTACCAGTAATATTTAAAAGAGAAATTAATATCAAATTACCTAAAGCATGTCCGTCTAAATCACTTGTCGTATTAAAACGATATTCTAACATATTCTTAATATTTTGACTTGTAGATGATAAACTACTAAGTACCTTCCTAATATCCCCAACTGCAGGAGCATGAAACTCTTCTCTTAATTTACCAGTACTTCTCCCATTATCTGATACTGTGATAACTGCTGTTATATCTAAAGGAAAATCTTTAAGTCCTTTAAGTAAGTAAGATAGTCCTGTACCTCCTCCAAAAACTACTACTTTTTTATTATTCACAATATTCATCTCCTTGAAATATCTAAAGCCACTTTTGACGCTTCTCCCATTGCAATTACGATTTGATAATCATATTTATTTAAAGCATCACCAACAGCATAAACTCCATCTATAGAAGTCATTAAGTTATCATCTGTATTAACATAACCTCTATCATCTAAAATGCCTAAATCATCTAAAAAGTTAGCATTAGGAATCTGTCCTATATATATAAATACTCCATCAGTAATTATATCATTATCATCCTTTGTCTTAATAGTAATTCTATCATTTTTAGAAAAACTTTCTACCTCTCCTCTTACAAAAGAAATATTATCTATTTTCTTAATCATATCTTGTAAATAAGCCTTCGCTCTAAACTCATTACGATATAAAACAGTAACAGTTGATGCAAGTTTACTTAAATATATAGCACCTTCAAAGGCTGCATCACTTGCTCCTACGACTACAACATCTTTATTTTTGTATAAAGCTCCATCACAAACAGCACAATAACTTATTCCTTTAGTTCTTAACTCTTCTTCACCTTTAACACCAAGTAATTTAGGCTTACGACCAGTAGCAATTATTACAAAGTCACAAATATACTCATCTTTACTAGTAATAACATGCTTCTCTTTATCTATCTTAATCTCTTTAACTTCTTCATATTTAACAGGAACCCCTAAATCAGTAATCTGTTTTAACATCTTTAGAGCTAAATCACTTCCACTAATGGACTCATACGTTGGAAAGTTCATAATATTACCATTATCAACTATCTGTCCTCCAGGCATAGATTTTTCCAAAATAATACAGTCTATCCCTGCTCTATTTAAGTATAAAGCAGAAGTCATCCCTGCCACTCCACAGCCTATTATAACTACTTTATATTTATTATTCATAAAGTTTCTCCTCTCTATACAACTTCTTATTTCGTCTAATAAAGACAAAGTAAACTCCTACAGCAAACAATACTACTGATGCAAGTTGAGCCACTCTTAATTGTCCTAACATTAAACTATCTAGTCTCATACCTTCTATTATAAACCTAATAAAAGAATACCACATCATATAAAACCCCATCAATTGTCCTGTCTTTAAGTTCTTATAAAACTTTCTAATTAATAAAAGTATTACAAAACCAAGTACATTCCAAACAGACTCAAAGAAAAATGTTGGCATATAGTAATCTCCATTAATATACATACCTCTAATAATAAATTCCGGTATATGTAAACTCTTTAAATAACCATAAGATGTAACATATCCATAAGCTTCACTATTAAAGAAATTCCCCCATCTACCTATCACTTGTCCAATAATAAGCCCTACGACTAACATATCTAGAAACTTTAAAAGATTTAATTTATGTCTCTTACTATAATAGCAAAGATATAAAAGTCCTCCCAGTATCCCTCCATGGATAGCAAGACCACCATGCCATATATAAAGTATCTCTATAGGATTAGATAAGTAATATGATAAATTAAATAAAACATAATAGACTCTCGCCCCTATAAAAGCAAAGATAATTGTATAGAAAAACATATCAAAAAGTTCATCTTTATTAATCTTTTCTTTTTTTAGCTCTAAAAAGACACAAACTCCTCCTACAATCACTCCTAAAAGAATAAAGACAGAATAGTAATATATTTTTATAAAACCTAAATCTAAAAGCAATCTATCCATAACGTCTAACCTTTCTTATAAGAGGCTTAATAACAAATTCTTCCAGTAGAAAATTAACAGCAGATATCAATATTGAAATTACAAGAGCAACCCAAAAATCCAAAAGATTAAAATATCTACCAAGAATCCAATCTGCAAGTTTTAAAATAAATAAATTTATAAACGGATAAAATAGTCCAAGAGTTAAAGCAGTTACTGGTATCGTCAATCTAACAAGTAATGGTTTAACAGTTTTATTTAAAATATAAATTATAAATGATGCCAGAATTGAAAAAAGAAGAGGATGAGAAGGATCTATATAAAAAGTTTCAAAAAACAAAGAAATTAAAAAGAAGACTAATGAATAACTAGTAAAATACAAAAGCCACTCTAAAAATCTATTTAATCTGATTTTTTCTCTTGTCTTTACAATTATCTTCATAGTCTCCTCCTATATTTATAACATTTTCTTTAAAAAGTTCCCTGTATAAGACTCTTTAACCTTACTTACTTCTTCTGGAGTACCAGTAGTAACTATACTACCTCCTCCATCACCACCTTCTGGGCCTAAATCTATAATATAATCTGCACACTTTATAACATCTAGGTTATGTTCAATAACAAGAACTGTATCTTTATTATCAACTATTTTCTGTAAAATTGCAAGTAGCTTCTTAATATCTGCAGAATGTAATCCTGTTGTAGGTTCATCTAATACGAATAATGTCTTCCCAGTAGCTTTCTTCTGTAACTCTTTAGCAAGTTTAACCCTTTCTGCTTCTCCTCCTGATAATGTTGGAGCACTCTGTCCAAGTTTAATATAACCAAGTCCTACATCCTCAAGAACTTGAAGCTTATTTTTAATCTTAGGAACATTATTAAAGAATTCTAATGCCTCACTAACCCTCATATCTAAAACATCTGCAATATTCTTCTCTTTATAGTAAATGTTCAAAGTTTCTCTATTATACCTTGTACCATGACAAACTTCACAAGGAACATATACATCTGGTAAGAAATGCATCTCTATTTTCTTAACACCATCACCACGACAAGCTTCACATCTTCCACCTTTAACATTAAAAGAGAATCTATTTTTCTCAAAACCATACATCTTCGCTTCTTTAGTATTAGTAAACAATTCTCTAATATCATCAAATACCCCTGTATAAGTAGCAGGATTACTACGAGGGGTCCTTCCAATAGGAGCTTGTGAAATATCTACAAGCTTATCAATATTATCAAGACCAAGTATTTTCTTATGTTTACCAGGTTTAACTTTAGATTTATATAAGGTATTAGAAGCTGCCTTTACAAGTATTTCATTTATTAAACTACTCTTACCGCTACCACTAACACCAGTTATACAAGTAAATGTTCCAAGAGGAATTTTAACATCAATATTTTTCAAATTATTCTCTTCTGCACCTTTAATAGTTATATATTTTCCAATTCCTTTTCTTCTTGTTTTTGGAACTTCAATACGTTCTTTGCCACTTAAATAACGTCCAGTAATACTATCATTATTAGCCATAACTTCATCAGGAGTACCTGAAGCGACGATTTTTCCTCCTCTATCTCCAGCTTCTGGTCCTACATCAACTAAATAATCAGCAGCAAGCATAGTATCAGTATCATGTTCTACAACAACTAAAGTATTTCCTAAATCTCTCATTTCAAGCAAAGAGTTAATAAGTCTATCATTATCTCTTTGATGAAGTCCAATACTAGGTTCATCAAGTACATATAAAACACCAGTTAAACGTGAACCTATCTGTGTAGCAAGTCTAATACGCTGTGCTTCTCCACCACTAAGTGTCCCAGCACTTCTTGAAAGAGTTAAATACTCAAGTCCTACATTCTTCAAAAAAGATAAACGTGCTTTTATTTCTTTTAATATGAGGTCTGCAATCTTACTAGCCTCTTCACTTAATTTAAGATTTTCAAAAAAAGGAATAAGTTCTTTAATACTCATACAAGTTACTTCGTAAATATTTTTTTTACCAACTTTAACAGATAGTACATTATCATCAAGCCTTGCACCCTTACACACTTCACAAGTCTGCTCTATCATAAACTTCTCTAACCATTCTCTAATCCAACCACTAGAAGTTTCCATATAACGACGCTCTAAATTATTAATAATCCCTTCATAATAATCAGTCTGGTTAGTAACATTACCACTTCGAGATTTATAGTTAAAGTGAATTAACTCATCACTTCCATAAAGAATTAGAGCTTTCTCTTTCTCAGTTAACTTCTTAAAAGGTTTAGTAGTACTAATTTTATAATGTTTACACACACATTCCAGCCTTTTAAAGTAAATATTATCAGTGTCATCACCAAGTGTAACAATCGCCCCTTCTTTTAGAGATTTATCCTTATCAGGAATAACTAAATCAGGATCTATTTTTAGCTTAATACCAAGTCCTTTACATTCAGGACATGCTCCGTAAGGAGCATTAAAACTAAATAGACGCGGTTCTAATTCAGGTAAAGAAAAATCACAATATGGACAAGCAAAGTCTTCTGAGTAAACTACTTCTTTATCACCAATAAAGTCTACTACTACTTTACCTTTACTAAGTTTAGTTGCAACTTCAAGCGATTCAAAAAGTCTACTTCTAATACCTTCTTTTAAGACTATTCTATCAACGATTACCTCAATATTAGACTTTTTATTTTTCTCTAAGTTAATCTCCTCAGTTAAATCATGCATCTCTCCATTTATTCTAATTCTAACAAAACCTTGCTTCCTTAAATCATCAAGTAAATCTTTATGAGTACCTTTCTCTCCATGAACAACAGGAGCCATAATAACTAGTTTAGTTCCTTCTTCATGTTCTAAAATTTTATTAGTCATCTCTTCAATACTTTGACTAGTTATAGGAATATTATGATTAGGGCAATAAGGAACACCTACTCTTGCAAATAAAAGACGTAAATAATCATATATTTCTGTAACTGTACCAACAGTACTACGAGGATTCTTACTAGTAGTCTTTTGATCAATACTAATAGCAGGACTAAGTCCATCTATAGAATCTACATCAGGCTTTTCTGTACCACCTAAAAACTGTCTAGCATAAGCAGATAAACTCTCTACATATCTTCTTTGACCTTCAGCATATATTGTATCAAAAGCAAGAGATGATTTACCACTACCACTAACACCAGTCATTACTATTAATTTATTCTTAGGTAATTCTATAGAAACATTCTTTAAATTATTTTCTCTAGCACCTTTAACTATTATTTTATCCACAATTACCACTTCCTTAAAACGCTTTATATTATAATACAAAACAATACTTTTTTCCACTACCAAAATATACCATAAGTACAATAATTAGTCAAACAAATTTTCTATAAAAAGAAAATAATAAAAGTATAGACCATTCTCTAATCTATACTATTATCTCTGTCCTAACAAGAAAGCTATTATAGGTATTAACAAACTACTAGCAATTATAACAAAAGCTAAAGCATAATTAGTAACAAAAGCTGCTATATTATCTTTATTATCTTCATTAGGTAATTTCATAGGAACAATATTATCATCATTACCATAATGACCAGTACTCTTAACATAACTTCTACCCTTACTAGCTCCACTATCTTCTTCAAGAGCCTTATTAAGTTTCGTAATTTCCTGTTTATTTTTTATCTCTAAATAATCACATAAATAAGTATGACCCCCACTAACTAAAATTAATCGATAATATTTAATTAACTGCTCTGGTATATATATTTCAAATTGTGAAAAATTCTGTTTCAAAAAAAGAGGTGTTAGGTTATTTAAAGTACCAGAAAGAATCCCTACTGCTAAGAAAGCTAAATTATATATATTATTATTAATTTTATTAGTTATATCATCATCCATTACATCAATACTTTTAAAATTAACAAAATCTCTATTATCGTCAGTAACACCTACTACTATATTTTTAGGATTAAAGTTAATAACATAGTACCCATTACCATGAATATACTTCATCATAGAATCCATTACATAAAAAAGACGCGTATATTCATCATTATCATGATAATTCTTAGTATACTCATCTAATGTCTCTTCAAAAGGCATCCTAACTATATCTCCCATAGGCATCACTGCTTTCTATTCTTTATACTATTATTTTATAGCATTTTAAAAGTAATTACAAGCCCGTTTATACCTAGGTATCTTCATTGTACGCTTTTGTTAATTTAATACAATCTAATTAATAATCGAATGGTTATTCACTTTACTTAAATTAAATTTTTCTTTCATTGCTTTAACAACTCTACTAATACGTGAAGAACTAACATCTAAAAGTTCTTCTATTTCATAATATTTAAAATCATTTATTCTTAAAATAATAATAGCAGAATCCAATAAACTTAAATCAGATAAATAGTCATAAAGTTTATTATACATATCTAAATCACCGATAGAATCATATGGATCTACTGCTCTAGAATCTTTAACTTCAAAATCTAATTCTTGATATTTTAAAAGTGGTCTATTCTTTAATTTAAATATATTTCTATACAAGATATTAAAACATGATGACAAGCATACTAATAAAAAGGAATAGAACAAACTTCCATTATTAGGATCATAGTTTTTAACAGCACTATTAAAAGCAATGATACCCTCTTCATAGAAGTCATCAAAAGTAAACCCTGTACACTTATTATCTTTTAAATAGTTATAATACTCTAATGCTTTATTATAGATAACGGGCTTATATTTATTAAGCATAATATCATAAGCCACTTCATCATTATCATAAATTAAATCTAAAAGTTCATAATCATTATATTTCATAAATCCTACTTTCTACTTCGGACTACCTCACATATCAAAATACCTGCTGCAACAGAAGCATTTAAGCTATCTATTTTAGAACTAATAGGAATAGTAACTAAAAAATCGCAAGAATCTTTAACTAACTTACTAATACCTTTCTCTTCATTTCCAATGATAAGACATGTCTTCTCATCATAATCTACATTTCTATAATCTTCACCATTCATAACTGTACCATATATCCAAAAACCATTATCTTTAAGTATTTTAATAGTATTATTAAGATTAGTAACCAAAACTATATCAATATCAAATACTGCTCCTACACTAGTCTTAACAACAGTAGAGTTTACAAGTACTTGTCTATCATTAGGAACAATAATAGCATTAAACTCGGCAGCAACAGCTGTCCTAATAATAGCACCAAAGTTATGAGGATCAAGAATATGATCTAATATAAGAACCTTATCATCACCTCTTTTAAGTACTTTATCTAATGGAGTATATTGGTAGTCCTCCATATCGATGATTATACCTTGATGATTATCTTTAATCAAATTATCAATTTCATGATTTCGAGCAATTTTTATTTTATTATTTGGTAATTTTCCTAATAAATTTTTAATTTTCGAATAATATTTCTCTTCAATTTCTATTTTTCTAACTTTTTTAAGAAGATTCTCATCTTTAAATATTCTCTCTGCTACATTTCTTCCATATACTAACATAATTCCTCCATAATAAGATTCATAATTTCATCTATTCTTATCTTCCTATCTTCAAGCTTTAAGTAACCGATTAAAGCCTCAAGAGCAGTCGCTTTTTTATATTCTATCACACTACATCCTTTAGGATTAGGATGACTTTTAGCATTTCTAGCTCTTTTAACTACATCTATTTCTTCATCATTAAGAAAAGACAATTCAAACATTTTATCTAAATAATAAGCTTGTCTTCTTGCACTTACATAATTAATAGATTCCTTCTGCAAATCATTAACTTTATTAATACCCTTTTTAATTAAATAAATTCTAATATATTCTTCATAAACTGCATCGCCTAAATAAGCAAGTACTAAAGAATTAATACATCTAACATCCATAACATCTCTCCTAAAGAAAAAAGACTAAAAAGTCTAATCTCTATCATTACCCATAACAATTAAAACTAGTCTTAATAATTCTAATAATGTTGAAACAAGTGAAGCGACATAAGTCATAGCAGCAGCACCTAACATAGATCTAGCCATACTTCTTTCACTATTATCAACTACATTTAATTTAGTAAGAAACATTTTACCTCTTTTAGAAGCATTAAACTCAACTGGTAAAGTTATAAGTTGAAATAAAAGTATAGCCACTAACAAGAATATTCCAACCCAAGCAAGATCCATTGAGCCAAAAATAAGACCAATTAAAACAGCCAAATAACCAAATTTAGAACTAAAGTTAACAATAGGTACTAAAAAAGTTCTAAATCTTAAAAAGAAGTAACCATCTTTATCTTGAACAGCATGTCCACACTCATGAGCAGCAACACTAACACTTGCAATAGAGTCACCATTGTAAATATCAGTAGATAATCTAACCACTTTAGCTCTAGGATCATAATGATCAGTTAAATAACCTTTAGTCTCTACAACATAAACATTCTCTAATCCATTATTTTTTAATATTTCTCTAGCAACTTCAGCACCTGTCATACCGCTTTTAACTTTAACTTTCTTATACTTGCTATATCTTGTTCTTAAATAAATATCTGCAACAAGAGTTATAAGAAAAGCAATTATAACAAGTCCATATCCATAGTACATAAAATTAAATATCATAAAACCTCCTATATTTTCTCTACAGTAGTACCATTTCTACCATCTATTAATTTAATACCTTTACTTTCTAAATAATCACGAATTCTATCCGCTTCAGCATAATCTTTATTTTGTTTAGCAATATTTCTTTTTTCTATTAAACTTTTTATCTCATCATCAATATCTATTATATCATCTTTTAACAAATCTAAACTCAAAACTTTATCAAATTCCATAACTAAATGTTTTTTAGTCTTATCACTGGCATCAAGTTTTAATACTTCATAAAGAACTGTTAAAGCCATAGCTGTATTCATATCATCACTTAAGGCATCTTTAAATTTATCTAAATAAGTATTAATTATTTCCTCATCAAGTTCACCTTCATCTTTAAGTAAAGATACTCTATTTTTAAGCTTTTTATAAGCATTCTCTGCTTGTCCCAAAGCTTCATAAGTAAAAAGTAATGGTTTACGATAATGAGACTCTAAACACATATAACGATAACTTAAAGGATTAAATCCCTTTTCTTCTAAAGTACTAACAGTAAGTATATCTCCTTTAGATTTACTCATCTTACCACTTTTATCATTTAAATGTTCTCCATGTACCCAATAATTACACCATTTATGACCTAAATAAGCTTCACTCTGAGCGATTTCATTAGTATGATGTGGAAAGATATTATCAACACCACCACAGTGAATATCAAGATGTTCTCCTAAGTTTTTAATAGCGATACAAGAACACTCTATATGCCAACCAGGATACCCAACTCCAAAAGGACTAACCCATTTTAACTCTTGATTATCAAATTTTGATTTAGTAAACCACAAAACAAAGTCAGCTTGATTTTTCTTATTACTATCAAATTCAACCCCTTCACGAACTCCAACTACCATATCATCAATTTTATGATTAGTTAGAATATAATAATCACTAAGTTTAGATGTATCAAAATAAATATTACCACCTGCTTTATAAGCATAACCTTCATCAAGTAGTTTTTCTATCATCTTTATATAAGAATCTATATTACTAGTAGCAGGACTAACAATACTAGGCCACTTAATATTAAGCTTCTCTGTATCTTTTTTAAATTCATCAGTGTAAAACTTAGCGATATCTAATACAGATTTATGCTCTCTCTTAGCACTTTTAAGCATTTTATCTTCTCCACTATCAGAATCACTTGACAAATGTCCAACATCAGTAATATTCATACAACGCTTAACATTATAACCTAACATATTTAAAGTTTTCTCTAACACGTCTTCCATTATATAAGTCCTTAAATTACCAATATGAGCATAATGATAAACAGTAGGACCACAAGTATACATTTTAACTTCATTTTTATCTATTGGTACAAAAATTTCTACACTTCTTGTAAGAGTATTATATAATTTCATCATATCACTTCTTTCTAATTATATATATTATTTTTCTATGTTATATGTGCAAATAATTATTTATATAGTCTTTTACTTTTTTGTAAAACAATTCTATTATCTCCATCTACAATTTTAAAATATCCTTCTTTTCTTATTTTTCTATTCAAAACCAAGTCAATTTCTTTACTTCTATTAGTATTTTTATTAATAATCTCTTTATGATACTCTGGAATATCACAAGGCATAGGACAATCTAAAACCATTTCAATATCTTCTTTAGTAAAACTACGACCATAAAAAGAAATTGAATCATCTATAGATTCATAATGTAAACTATAGATTTTAGAAAAATTATTAGGATAAATTACAATACTACCACAATCAATAAAAATACAGGCTTTATCACTATCTTTATCATCAGTATAATCAATATTGTAAAGAAAGCTATCTTCTAATGTTTCTTTAGCCAAACTATTAAATTTTTCTTCATCAGTTATTTTTAAAAGGCCATCAGAACAATAATCTCCATTTTTACGATTAACAAAAGTTCCAATAAGCTCATTTCTTAATAAACTCAAAGGAAACATTCCTTTATAAATATAATTATAGCCAAGAGTATAACCGAAAACATCAAAAGACAAAGCAGAAAAACCTTTATCCAACTCCGAATATTCCTGTAATTTCTGCAAATTTTTCTCAATTCTCCTATATTCATCTCTTAAGCCAAATACTACTTCTCTTATTTTATAATTATCCATACTTTTTCACTTTCCTTTTAATTAATCTACATATTTATGTTGCTCACTAGTCCAAGCAGGTGTACAAGGCACACAAGCTTCAAACTCACCTTCAAAAGCATAGCATTCATTTTTATCAAGTAAAATTACATCACCAATTTTAAAGTCTATTATCTCATCCTTACCTTTAACTTCTAAAGTACCACTACCAGATATGATATAAAGTAATTCTTTACAAGCAGTATTAGTTTGATAACCTACTTTAGGACTTCTCCCATTTATCTTAATAACAGCAACATTAATATCGGCATCAGTCATAGGATAATCCATACCAGAATAGCCATCCCCACTATAAAACTCTGCCTTTTCTTTACTTACATAAATCAGAATAAATATCTCCTTTGTTTTTATTTACCCATATTATATCTTATAAATATTATTTTTGCTATAGCACAATAAATTATTTATTTCAATACCCTCCAATGACCATTTTTATTAGCACCTTCACGTTTTATATAATTCTTATCTTTTAATAAACGCAAAATACTGTTAACATACGTCCTACTATAATTAGTTAATTTCATTAGAGTTTCAATGTTATAACTATTATTACTTTTAATTAATGATAAGATTTTAGTCTCCGCTTCATTTAAATCAGAATAATTATCTACAATTTCATCATCATTTAATGACTCTTTATTAAGTGGTATAGTTACAATAATAGTATGTTCACTTATATAAAAAGCATCTTTTCCATAATTTTTAACAATTAAAGGAATGCCATGTCCTGTTTGATCAATATAATCCAAATCACAAAAAATCTTTAAAAGTTTTTTGTTAACAGGTTTTGATACACCTGCAAAAAAATCTTCATTTGTTAATGCTGACGGTAATCCTCCATTAGATACTATTTCAATTCTATCATCATAAATATAAACTGCAGGAGGAATTTCTTCAGACCATTTAGTATGAACACAAGCATTAAGCCATGCCTCTCTAAAAGAACTAAAATCAAAATATTTTTCTTCTATTCTTTGTATTCCACCAAGTTTTACTTTAGTTTCATTAATGCTTTCCATATATTCCAAAACATTATTAACAGAGAGTAACAAACACTTACCACCATAATCAGTCCTTTTTAACATTACTGATTTATCACATCCCGCAAATGTAACAACTTTAATAGATAAATCATTAGAATCCGCTAATAACTCTGCCATTAAATTGTATTTATTATCATCTGTTTTTAACCCTAAATTATCTTCAAATTTATAATTATTTATTTTAATATCATTAGATATATATAAAGCTTTAAGCATTTTAAATGTCAAATCTTGATTAGATGCAGTTCTCTTTACTATATAATCAGGTTCCCCATCTTTATTTATTAATGCTTTAAGCATCTCTGGAGATAGTTGTTTATCTTCATCAAATGACCTACTATAATATTTACCAAAAGCTGAATATGGAACATTATCACCCTTAGCATATACTTTAATAATTTTTTTATCTTCTATTAATTCTAATGATATATGTGGAATAATTTGAGGTTTTATTCCCTCAGAAATTTTTCTTGAAACATCTCTTAAAGTATTTTCATTTAAATCTTTCTGACCAATAACATCACCATTATTTTTCACTCCAAAATACACTGTTCCTTCATTATGTTTATTAAGCATAGCAGCTAATGATATAACACCTTCAATAATTTCACTTGTACTTTTTTTAAATTCCATTTTTTCAGATTCAATGCCTAAATTCATATTTCCCCTCCAATTTATAGTTCACTTTATAGTCCACTTTATAGTTTACTTTATTGTACACTTTATTATATACTTTATCAATAGTTTGATTAAAATTACTAAAATAATTATTCACAAAATTAATACCAAACCTAATAAGTCTCAAGATTTTAGTCTTGAGGCTCACTATAATTAATAACATTAGAAATAGGTATAATATAATTGTTTTCATCTAACTTAGTCAAAGTATCATAAAAACATATTATTCCTCCAGTACCTATTTCTTTTTTAGTTTTCTCTAACTTACTAAAATTCTTAATCATTTCTTTTTTAGGAATAGCAGTCTTTTTTATCTCTAAAGGATATAACTTATTATTCTTATAAAATATTAAGTCTATTTCATTTTTCTCTTTATCACGATAATAATAAAGATTAGGAGTAATACCTCTTGCATTATAAGCTTTAATTATTTCACTAACAATAAATGTTTCTAAATAATGTCCTGAACTAGAACCAAGCTGTAACTCTCTTGCACTAGTATATCCTGCTAAATAAGCAGCAAGACCTGTATCAATAAATACAATTTTAGGTAAATGGGTTATTCTTTTAAGTTCACTATTCATATAAGGTTCAAGTAAATAAACAAGCCCAGATGTTACTAAAATACTCATCCATCTAACTGCAGTAGGAACACTAATTAAAGCATCATTAGCAAGAGCCGTATAATTAAGTTGTTCTCCTGTTCTTGAAGCCACACTTACAATAAATTTTCTAAAACTAAGTTCATTCCCTATCTCTGTTAATTCTTTAACATCACGAGAAATATAAGTGTCAAGATAACTATTAAAATAAATATCTCGTGACATATCTTTTTCCATATAAAGTGTAGGCATTCCACCCTTAAATATTATCTCATATAATTTATTAACATCTATCTTAGGCATAGCTTTATACTCATTTAATTTAGCAGGATCAAACAATTCTTTCTTTTCATTTTTATCTATCTCGGAATACATAAAACTATTTAAGTTAACAATACCAACACGACCTGCTAAAGACTCACTAACATTTTTCATCAAATGAAATTGTTGTGAACCTGTTAACCAGTACATCCCATTTTTATTTTCTTTATCAACATTTATTTTTATATAAGAAAACAAATTAGGAGCATATTGCACTTCATCAATAAGTAAAGGAGCATGATGTTCTTCTAAAAACAATTTAGGATCACTCTTCGCTTGTTCACGTAAAACTTCATCATCCAAAGTTATATATTCCATATTATCAGGCTTCAAGCTAAGCAAAAGTGTTGTTTTGCCAACTTGTCTAGGTCCTGTAACTAACAAAACTTTAAAAGTTTTACTGATGTTTTCAATAATCTCTTTCGCTTCCCTAGAATACATAAATATCACTGCCTTTCACCTTAATAATACATTCAAATATTACAAAAGTCAATACTCCTATGTTAAATTAGTCAGTATAGTCGTGTTAAATTAGTCGCTACTATAATATTAAAATAGTCAGACCGTTATCTCTTTCTTTCCATTATACCAAGCATCAACAATAATAGGAGTAACTACTTCATCTATAACTTTATCAACTCTTCTCGCCCCAAATTTTTCATAATTGCTTTCTTTAATAACTTTATCCACAATTTCTTTAGATATCTTTATCTTTAAATCTTTCTTTTTAAACCCTTCTATTAACACATTTAATCTTTTTTCCACAATCCTGTGTATAACATCACGACTTATATCATTAAAGTAATAAATCTTCCCTATTCTATTAACAAATTCCACCCCCAGAAACTCTTCTATATCTATATTATTTTTACTTTCTGTAAAACCAATAGAATCTTTAGAAAAACCTAAATTAGTAGTCATAAAAAGAAACACATTATCAAATCTAACTTTTCTACCCCTAGAATCAGTTAATACCCCTTCATCGAGCACTTGTAAAAATAATTTCATTACTTCACTACTTGCTTTCTCTATCTCATCAAGTAAAACCACAGAATGAGGATGCATTCTAATTGTATCAAGAATAGTTAAATGATTATCAAAACCAACATAACCTGGAGGAGAACCAATAATCTTACTAACCGTATGAGCCTCTTTATATTCACTCATATCAAGTCTAATAAAGTTAGCCTCTCCATATAGAAGTTTGGCAAACTCTTTAACTAATAAAGTCTTCCCAACACCTGTCTTTCCACAGAATAAAAAAGATTCTATATGAGGCTTATCTTGAAAACCAAGTCTTACTTTCTTAACTCTATTACACAAATCAGTAATAATCGCATCTTGCCCTAAAACTGTCTTTTTCAAATTTTTATCTAAATTATTTATAATCTTTCTACTACTCTTATTAATCTCATAAACAGGTATCTTAGTCTTTAAATATATAACATCTGCAACCATTTCTTTAGTAATATTTTTAGGCTTCCTTTTAGTCATTAAATTAAGTTCTAAATCATTCTTTTTAGTAAGTAACTCCTTTTCTTTTTCTTTATATGTAGAAGCTAGGTCAAAGTCTTGCTTAATAATCGCTTTCTTCTTATTACTTATAACTTCCTGAAGCTTTGTATTTATTTTCAAAAGTTCAGTATCATTCTTACTTTCTAAAAGTGATGCCTTAGTACAAACTTCATCTAAGATATCTATAGATTTATCAGGCTGATAATACTCATATATATAAGTATCACTAAGGTCTACTATTAAGTCTATAATATCATCACTAATACTAACAAAGTGATATGCTTCATATAAAGGCTTTAGTTTTTTTAATATCTCTTTAGTTTTCTCTTTAGTAGGCTCTTCTATCATAATAATTTGAAACCTTCTGTTTAAGGCTTTATCTTTTTCTATAAAGTTATGATATTCATAAGTAGTAGTCGCTCCAATTAATTGAATCTTTCCTCTTGCTAAAGCAGGTTTTATAATGTTTGAGGCATCTATTGCCCCTTCTGCACCTCCTGCCCCTACAATCGTATGTACTTCATCAATAAAGACAATAATATCATCATTTTCTTCAAGTTCTTTTAATATTTTAGAAACTCTTTCTTCAAACTCCCCTCTATATTTTGTCCCTGCCACTAAATTAGCCATAGGAAGGGAAAGAATAGTCTTACCTTTAAGAGGTTTAGGCACATTTCCATCTACTATTCTTCTTGCAAGTTCTTCAACAATAGCAGTCTTACCAACTCCTGCTTCACCAATTAGTAAAGGATTATTTTTACCTCTCCTACATAATATTTCTATTAGACTTTTAATTTCATCATCACGTCCTATAACAGGATCCACTTCATTACCTACTACCTTCTTATTAAGATTAACAGCAAAGTCTTCTACAAGTAACTTCTTATGTATTGCTTTATTACTAATTTTGGAATCCTTTGATATCGCATTATATATCTCATCTACATCTATATTAAGACCAATCAAAAGTCTAATTGCAACTCCTTCACCCTCTTCAAGTATCGCTAGTAATAACTCATTAACACTAACTTCTACTTCACCTTTTTCTTTACTATTTAGTATAGCAGTCTCTATAACTCTTTTTAATAAAGGCGTATATAAAAACCATTCATTAGATTCTTTGCCAACACCTACAATTCGTATAAGCTCACTTTTAAATATTTCATAAGTTATATTATATGATGATAACACTTTAGTTATCTCTAAATCCTTCATTGAAAGTATAGAAAGAAATAAATGCTCACTTCCAACATAAGGATGTCTTAAATTATTCATTTCTTTTTTTGCCAGTATTAAAGCTTTTTGAGCTTCTTCACTAAATCTTGAAAACATAAAATTCCTCCAATCTAATATTATTGTAAGGATTTTTACTTAATCTAATCAAGAAATAGAAACCCCAAAAAATTGACAAAAAAAAGACCCCTAAGGGTCAATAGTTACTATATTACTAGTAATAATACTGTAAATACAATAAATGCTAGTACAAGTAATGCTACTAATAATTTCCAAATATACTTAAACCAATCTTTATAAGAAGTATTAGTATAAGCAAGAGTTAACATAAGTGGAATGCTAGTAGGTGCTACTAGAGTAACAATACCATATATAGCTTGGAATATTACAGCAATTAGTTGATAATTATTAGTATCAGTAACAACACTTACAAAATATGGTAATACACTATAGAATGCATGAAGTGGATCTCCATTAAAGATACTAGAAATAAGAACAACTAAACCAGTAGTAAAGATATTAAATCCTTTAGTTAATCCTAAAATGAATTTATAGATAACTAATTGATATGGATCATAAGTAGTAAGTACTAAACATGTATAGATTAGTATTACGATTAAAGCAGGTACTAATGCGCGTCTTACACCTTTACCAAATCCATCAAATACATCATCCCATTTAATTTTATAAACAAATTTAAGGATAATGATAGCAAGTAACATTAAAGTTATTAATTCCACTAAATTCCAATATCCAAAAGGACTAACTCCTCCTAAAATTTTACCAAAGATAGGGAACCCAAATAATTCAAACTCTGTAATAGCAGTAGTTACTTCTTCAAATAAAGTAATACTAAATGAATTATTCCAAGGAATAAAACCTAAAATTGCAACTATTAGTATTAAATCTAATATTAAAACTAATGGCCATACTTTAACTTTATGTTTTTTATCCTTATCTTTAGATTTAGTAGTTTTAACTTCTTCTGGAATAAAATCATTTTTATCTTCTACTTTTTTAGTACCAGCTTTCTTACCAAATTTGAAAACAAATAAAGATAATATAGCTACTCCTAAAACTAATAAAACAACTTTAGCCCAAATTAAATCTGTAAGTTCTACTGATAAGTATTGTTGCAATACTTGAGTTGTATTATAAGAAAATGTTGTTCCCATTAAACCAACAGCCACACTACCTGCAGTAACAGCAGTAGCAGCAAGTTTATTGTATCCCATCATAAGTACTAAAGAGATAACAAATGGGAATAACATTAACAATGCTAATTGTAGTCCCGCAAATGAAGTTAACAATGCAAATAACGCCATAACAATTACTAGGCATATTACTTCTTTACCCTTAAACTTCTTCACTAAACTATCTAGCATTCTTCTATAAGCTCCTGTTTTATATAAAACACCATAGAAACCACCAACAACTAAAACAAACAAAGCAATATAACCGAAGTAACCAAAAACAGTTGATTGATATGATAAAATATCAAACAAACCAACTTGATATCTACCAACTTCTGTATATTCAGTTTGATAAGTTGCACAAGGTAAAATCCATGTTAATAAAGCAAATAAAAGTAATGTTATAATAACAACTTTAAGTGCATTATGCTTTTTCATATCTTTCTCTCCTCCCAACTATAATTATACGAAGAATTTCCTTAGTTTACAAGCCTTTACAAATTTTTTTAATGAAATTTTTGTGAATTTCACAATTTATGAAAAAAGCTTTAAATAATTTCTTAGAATATTTATCTTCTAAGTTAGATTCAGGATGCCACTGTAC
>CALVVB010000015.1 GCA_944363735.1 uncultured Bacilli bacterium
AATTAAGAAAAGAAACACAATCGTTTCTTTTCTTAAATAAATATAAAACTATTTAATAATTTTTAATTTCTTCTATTTTTACTAATTAATTCTAATGAAACTGTTAATTGTTTAATTCTTTCAATTATTCTTTTAGCCTTTACTTTTTCAGTACCACTATTAGTAATACTTAAAGCATTTTCTAACTCGCTTAATGTTAAATTGGAAGTAAAGAAAGTAGGCAACTCTTCTTCCATTCGATATTGTAATATTGGTCCTAACACTTCATCTCTACTCCAAGAAGTGGTATTTTCCGCTCCTATATCATCTAATAATAATAAAGGAACTGTCTTAATAAAATCAAATTTTTCTTCATAATCACTACCAAAAGAAGATTTTAAACTTCTAAGCAATTCTGGATAGTATACTAAAGCTGACGACACATTCTTTTTAGCAAGTTCGTTAAATAAAGATGCTACTAAATAAGTTTTACCACTTCCAAAAGAACCACTCAAGTATAGACCTTTACCTTTATTATCTTTTAAATACTCATCCATAAAGTCTTTAAAATATTTAAATATAGGTAAACGTTTATTATCATCTCTATAAGCTTTAGAAAAAGAAGCTTCACTTATTTCTTTAGGTAAATCAAAGCAAGTAATATTTTTTTTATAAGCATATGTATTTTCTTCTTTTATTAGTTTTGAACACGGTATATAACTAAAATTTAGATTGTTACCATCTTTTAATGCTGTATACTTATGTCCTTTTAAGGTATTAGGACAATTCTTTAAACCAGGGCAATCTTCACAGGCATTATTTTCTTTAACAGCATCTTCTATACTTGAAGTATATTTGATTAATACATCACTACTTACATCTAGATTATCAACATAATCTTTAAATTTTTTATTACTTAAGGCTTCTCCATAATAACTTTTTAATTTAGTGATATCACTTTTCTTTACTAAATTATTTACTTTCTGCATAATTTCACTTCCTAACTAAGACTCTTAAAATCAATATCTTCTATAGACTTTTCATAGTCATATATATTATTAGCGATTACATAAAAGGCGGCTCCAACTGCATTAGATTCATCTTCTTTTCCATTTTCAAGGAAGCGATTAATTCCCAAGTTTGAAGCTTTTATTATTAAATTATACCATTCATTTTCTTCCATTCTTCTTGTCATTTCTTCATCTGTTAAAAATCCATAATAATTACTAAAAATCCAACCAGTTAAGTGATATAAACTATAATTTAAATTACGAAATATACCAGGTATAAAAAAGGTTTTATCATCTAAATTAACAGCATAATTTGCTAGTACCAAAATATAACTATCAACTACATCATTATATTCTAATTCTTGATTCTCACTAATTCCAAGTATTTTTCTTGCTTTTTTATCTATATCATCCATAGTACGATTCATAGTTCTCACTTCCTAATAGTATTTTATCATTATATTTAGTATTTGAACAACTTTTTTGTTATTTCATAAACTATTATAGGTGATGTTTATGCGTTTCAAAGGAAATAAACATAGTTCTTTCTGTAGGTGTAATTTTTGTAAACAAAAAAGAAGAACCAGTTTATTGTATCTAGGCTCTTTACTTGCTCTTGCCGTAATTATCTGTTACCAGGCTATTCTTCTTTTATTTTTAGTAACAAGAATTCATGCTTTATTATTACTAATTGAGTTAGTGCTTTTCATACTGCTTCTTATCTTTCTCATTTTTTAAAATAAATTCACTAGTTAATTTCAATCTATCAAAAAAGTTATTTAACTCTAAACATTTATTTAAACTAGAAGGATAAATATCTATCTTCTCTGGTATTGTTATATTTATAAGTAAATATAAATATTCTTCTTCTTTATAATGATATCTATGCTGATATAGCCTAAAATTACTTATCATATCTGTATCATTATAATTTTTCTTAAAAAAATTAATAAAATCAAATGGCGACCTTTCTAAACGTGCCTTTTCTAAACTAATAAAATAATCATTATCTGCTGTTATAAAGTGACTTAATTCACATTTACCATGAGCATAAACATATCTTTCCCGTCTTTTATCTTTCATTATTTTATACCAATTCTCTACCAGATTTTTGGAATAATTTAAGGCACTATATATAATAGAGACGTTTCTTATAAATAAGTATTCAGAGGGGGCCATATATACTTTATTTTCTATTATGTCTTGCATTGTAAAATAATATTCTTCTAAATAACTAATTCTACTATTAAAAGTATCATATTCTTCTTTCAATTTATCTTTATCTATCTCTTTATAAATAGTAGTTTTATTTTGTAAATCTGATAAGGCATACATTAAATGCTTTGCAACTTCATCATTATCTAACCCTTTTTTATTTAAGTAATTAAAGTATAAATTTTTATCTGTTATTTTAAAGGGTTTTAAATAGTTATTAATATTATGGTCATCTAAATATTTATAAATTTTATCTATATCATATCTTTTTTTTCTTTTTATTAAGACTTTATCATCATCATAATCTATAACTTTAATATCTTTTAAATAAGTATACTTATTAATCATTAGCATCTATTGAGATAGGTATAATTAGTTTAGAACCTACTTTTAGATTATCTAAATCATTATATTCTGCAAGTGTTTCTCTATTAGTTTTATATTTAGATATTACTTCTTCTAAATTATCATCTTCTCTTAATATATAAACTGAATAAGTAGAATATGTCTCATCTGTGTTAGCGAAGCTTTCAAATATTGAATTCATTACTTGATTATTTTCATTAGTATCTTCCTTTAAAACGGGTGTCTCCTCTTTTGCCATAACTGGTATTTCTTCGTTAGTTGCTACATCATTTAAGCTTGGTAGTGAATCCTTATCTTCAAAACTAGTTAAATCTTCTTTAGTTTCTTCTGTTGTTAATACTTCTATTTCTTCTTCTCTTATATCACTGGGTTCTTCTTCACTATTCCTTGCTCTTACATCAACTGTTTCTTTATTATTTACTTCCTCTTTAGTATTTACTTCTTCTATAACTTCTTCCTCTTCTTCTATATCTATTTTCTCTAGTCCTTCTATTAGAAGTTCCACTTTAATTTGTAAAGCTTCCTCATTAACTATTTCATAAATAAAATTATTTATATCTACTTTTCTTTTATCTTCTAATAGTGAAGTTGTAAGCATAATTTCAACGGGTACTTTATAATTAAATTCTTCTTCTAATGCACTAGCTTCTGTCATTTTATAAGTACCAGATATTATTAAATTACCTTCTATTTCACTATCATTAATAAAGGTTAAATCAGGTTCTAATGAGATACTACTGATTTCTCCTAACATAGTTTTGAAAGCTATCTCTTTTTCTAAAGTTATTATTTGTTTCATATTATCTCCTTTCCTTAGTAAAAATATATGAGTAAAAAAAAAAGATTATTACTGTATTTTTTTAGCAAAAGTAATAATCTTTTCTTCATCTTTATTTGGAAATAATTCAAGGATAGCATTAATAGAAACAACTGCTTCAGTATCATAATATTGTCTTTTCTCTAAAATATTTAATATTGTTAATAGATAATTATCTGCTTTTCTATTTTTACTATAATAATAAATAAATTCTTTCTTTAAATAACTTATGGAATAAAGTATATAAGGATTACCTAAAAGAAAATTATAGTTAATCTCTCTTAATAGTAAATCATCTAATTCTAACAATTCTAAATAATCTAGATAAGTAAAGATAAATCTTCTTTTTAAATATTCACTTTCTATGTAAGAAGTCGCTCTTTTTTCTATTTCAATATCACTTAATTTCTTTAATTCAGTTAATTTTTCTATAGCAAATCCATCATTATAAACTTTATATACTTCTAAAGCTGAATTTAAAAACTCTTCATCTACAAGAAAGAAGTTAGGTTCACTAACAAGTAGAGCATGTATTCCTTTAATAGTAGAGTTATAATCATTAGTTTTTAAAACTTCTAATCTATTATCATCTGTCATATCTGCTTTTATATTAATAGCATAGCGTCTGTTTTCTATAGATAAATCTTTTAACCACATACTTCCTCACTAACAAATAATTTTTTATATAACTCTTTATAATTGGATATATATATGAACTCTAGCTTTTCTCTTATTTCTTTAGGAACATCATTAACATCTTTTTTATTTTTTAATGGTAAATAAATAGTCTTTACTCCTTCACGATATGCCCCTAAAACCTTTTCTTTAACACCACCTATTGCTAAAACATCTCCTTGTAAAGTTATTTCTCCTGTCATGGCTATACTGGTTGATATTTTAGTATTAGTAAAAGCACTAATTAAGGCAGTTGTAAGAGCGATACCAGCACTTGGTCCTTCTTTAGGAATAGCACCTTCCGGAACATGGATATGAATATCATCTGCAAAGATATCTTTAGATAAACCAAACTTTCTAGCATTAGATTTTATATAACTTAAAGCGATTTTAGCAGACTCTTGCATAACGTCTCCTAGTGAACCAGTTAAAACTAAATTAGAACTTCCTTTATAATGATTTACTTCTATCGGTAATATATCTCCACCATATTCTGTATAAGCAAGACCATTAACAACACCCTTTAATTTAGTCTCTTTATTTTCTTTATTTGTATATATTTTTCTATCTAAATAAGACTCTAAATCTTTACTAACAATAGAATAAAAGACAGTGTCATTTTCAGTTAATACTTTTTTTACTATTTTTCTTAATATTTTAGATATTAATCTCTCAAGATTTCTAACACCTGCTTCTTTTGTATAGTAATTAATAATATCAAGTATAGCTTGATCACTAAAATTAACTTGTAAAGAGGTTAATCCATGTTCATCTAATGCTTTAGGGATAAGATAGTTTTTAGCGATGGATAACTTTTCATATTCAGTATATGAATCTAAATATATTATTTCAAGCCTATCTCTAAGTTCAGGCGGTATTTGCTCTTCGTAGTTAGCGGTTGCAATAAATAGAACATTTGATAAGTCATATTCTTCTTCCAAGTAATGATCATAAAATGCATAGTTTTGTTCTTTATCTAAAACTTCTAATAGGCTACTAGCAGGATCACCTCTAAAGTTTTTAGTCATTTTATCAATCTCATCGATAATAAAGACAGGATTAGAACTACCACATTTTCTTATACCACTAATTATTCTACCAGGTAGTGCCCCTACATAAGTTCTTCTATGTCCAACAATCTCTGCTTCATCATTAACTCCTCCAACTGATACACTTACAAGGCGTCTATTAAGTGCTTTAGCAATTACTTTAGCAAGAGATGTTTTACCAACACCAGGAGGTCCTATAAGACAGAGAATTGGACTTTTTTCTTTAGGAGAGTTTTGTTTAACAGCAATATACTCTACAATTCTCATTTTTACTTTAGTAAGACCATAATGACTATTATTTAAAGTCGCTTCTATTTCTTTAATATCAGTAACATCACGAGTTTTATAATCCCAAGGCAAACTTAACATTAAATCAAGATATTCTCTTAATATAGAAGCTTCAGGCACATTTTCATTTATAGATTTATAATGCTCTATTTCTTCCTTTATTTTATTTCTTATCTTATTTGAACATTTAAGTCTCTTTAATTTTTTATTAAAATTATCTATAATTAAACTCTTACTATTAACAGTACCAAGTTCATTAGATATTATCTTCAATTTTTCTTGTAAATAATATTTTCTTTGATCATCATCTATTTTTTTATGAACTTTTACTTCTATTTCCTTTTCTAATTTAGCAAGAGTTATTTCTTCTTTTAATTGACTAACAAGACTAATCGCTCTTTTAATAGGATTAAGTTCATATAAATATTCTTTCTTAACATCAGGAGATAAATTAAGGAAAGAGACTATAAAGTCAGTTAATTTATCTAAACTTTTAATAGATGATATCTCATCTAACATAGCATTACTAACACTAGATATTTCTCTTACATATTTTTCATAATTACGATATAGCATATTTAAATATTTATCTTCTTCTACTGAATTATCTTTATTTATATCTATTTCTTTATAATTAGCATAATATATACCATTCTCTTCTTCATAAGAAGATATTTCTATTCTTTTAAGTCCTATAAAAATATAACGCATCTTAGAGTTTGGAATATTTAATTTTAAAGTTAGGGTTGCTAAAAGACCTATTTTTGGAAATGCACATACATCATCTGTACTAATATTATCAATTGAGTGAATTATCACTAATTCTTTACTTTCACTCCTATCTACAGCATCAATTATTTCTTGCTCATAATAATCGACAGTTTCTCCTCGATACTCCATTCCTGGAAATATAATTGCATTATTAATAATTAAAGTAGGTAATTTCGCCATTTAAATTCCTCCCCAAAAGAACTAATATTTATTATAGCGAAATTATTTATTTTGGCAATAGAAAAGAACAAGTTTTTCTTGTTCTTTTAAGATACAGTTTAAAATATATTAATTAATTGACATGAATTATCAGCACTACCACTTACTCCTCCAATAAATAAATTTAATGTTGAAGAGGCACTAACTGATTCAGGTAAGACTTGAAAACTATCAGTAGGAACAGAAGCAGTACTTACATTCTTTTGAATAACATTTCCTCTTTCAACATCTGCTTCTCTCATTAAACCAAAACCATTACCTGATGAATCTGCCATTTGAACATAATACTCATATTTATCGGTTTCTGCTGTTGCAGATGAAATGTTTCTAATTACTACATAACTAGCTTGTTCTTGATAAGGTTTTCCAAAAGGACTATCTTTAGAACCACTTTCTAAAGCTATATTTTTAGTCTTAACTGCAATACATTGTCCTCTACCAATCTCACCATAATCACCATTAACAAAACTTAATCTAGCAGAACCTGCAAATGATTGAGCAGTTGTTATAAATGTATCTTTTCTAGCATTTGTTATATATCCAGACATCGATGTAATTGCTAAAGTCATTAATATAGCTAAAATAATGATAACAGCAAGTAACTCAATTAAAGTAAAAGCTCTCGTATTTAATTTCTTAATCATATAAAATAACCTCCATATTCTTCTAATAAATCATAACAAAATTTCTATTAGCTGTCAATAATATTTGTAACAGTATAACCATTTATATTAGAGCCAACTGTTGGTTTTACAATAGTTAGTTCACTATTACTAAAAACATTTTTTCTAGCATCTTCTTTATTTAATTCATTTCTTGAAACTAGTGGTATCCCTCTTTTAGAACTATTATAATTCTCAACTATTGTTGCATAATAAGTATAAGCATTACCATTTCTAGCTACTAAAACATAAGAGTCATCCAAGTCATAAGTACCTCCTTCTGGACCTTCACTAAACTCACTTAAATCAAGTGAGTTTAAAGGAATAATAATACAATTACCAGATGTAGGAAGAGGAATAGTTGTATCACTTCTAATTTTATATTCTGCAAGTGTTATCATTTTTTTAGCATCTTCAACATATGTATCTTGTTTATTTTTATCTATTGTACTCATAACATTAGGAACTGCAATTAACATTATTAATGCTAATATTAATATAGTTGCTAACAACTCAATTAATGTAAATCCATTATTCTTCATCTATCATCACCTATCTAATTACATTATAACACTATTTATATTCAGATAAAATATTTTTTAAATTTTCTTTTTCTAAAAAACTAGTTTCTGTCAAGTTATTACCAAAGATAGAGTCATAACGAAACAAAGCAAAACCACTGTAATTAGATAATTCTCTACTTAACATTACTTCTCTTGCGATTATATTATTATATAAAATCCACTCATTAACTCCTTCTTTAGCATAACTATCAATATTACCTGTTTTATAGAAAGCTAATGCAGGAATTAGATCTATATCATTAGTAATTAAATTATTCCAAGATTTTACTGTTTCTTCAAAAGGTTTTACACTATTTAAAAAACCATAATATACTTGAGGCATTAAATAGTCCACATAACCTTTTTCACTACAGAAAAGTCTTGTATCTAGATAATTACTATTATAGTTATTATCGATATTACCGTCTGGAGATATTCCAAACAAGATCTTTTTATCATAGTCTTTAATTAAATCATAAGTTTTCTTTATTAGAGAAGTTATAGTATTTAATCTAAATTTTTGTAGTGTTAAGCTACTATTATCTTCTATAGCTTTATTGTATTCTTTTTCATCTATTGTTAAAGATGCTGGATAAAAATAATCATCAAAGTGAATTCCATCTACATCATAATTTTTAATTATTTCCTCAATACCATCCAATATTAAAGACTCTACTTTATTACTTGCAGGATTATAGTAAATTCCTTTATTATCTATTATTTCTATATCAGTAGTATCTAACATACTATAAGCAGGATTTTCTTTACTAATTATAGAGACATCTGTTGTATTACTAATACGATAAGGATTTATCCAAGCATGTAGTTCCAAACTTCTTTTATGAGACTCTTTAATAAAGTAATCTAATATATCAAAAGGAAGTTTATCTCCTTCTTTATTTACAACACTTCTACTACTAGGAAATATACTTGATGGATAAATAGCATCACTAAAACTTCTTACTTGAAGTATTACCATATTAAAACCAAAGCTTTTTACATTATCTAGCATTTTATTAATTGATTCCTTAATAGTTTTTTCATCTTTATCTCTTAAATAATTACCTAGTTCTATATAAGATATAAAAACTGCTCTTTTTTCATTTATTTCTTCTTTATTAGTATTTTTAATAGAACTTGGTACTAATAGATAAATTATAAATAATAAAAAAATGATAAGTAGTAAACAGTATTCTTTTTTCATACACTTATCATATTCTTTAATAGTTAATTATTTTGTCAAATTAAGAGATACAATCACTATTTTTTATAATAAATAACTGATTATCTTTATAAAAGGCATAGAAAACATCATCTAATTTAACTTTTTTACTTTCCAATAACTCATTAAGCCATTTCTCTTTTCTTCTTATTTTCTTTAGTGTCATCTGCTGTACTTTACCATCTAGTATTAAAGGTAGCGGATATGGTCCACTATTATTAGCGTCTTTAGTGAAGACTGATAGTTTACCACTAGTTTCAAGAATGGCATACTCTACCTCTTCGATACTTTTAACATCTTTAGCACGTAATTGAGTAAGTAAATCTTCTAAATTATAGCGTTGTTTAATCATCTCTTTAAAATTAACTTTACCATTATCTATAATAACTGAAGCATCTCCATCTAAAAGGCTTCTTAATTTATCACTTTTTAAAGAAATTTTAGCGATAAGTATTTGTAATATTACTAAAAGAGTAGCAGGTAAAAGCATAAGAAAAATACTACTGTCATATTTTTCAATACTAATCGCTGCTAACTCTGCTATTAATATTGAGACTATTAAGTCTATTATACTAAGTTCCCCTACTTCCCTTTTACCCATAAAACGATAAAAAATAACAATTGCAAAGTAAAAGAAAAGAGTTTTTAAAAGTATTAATAAATAATCCATCTAATCACAGACCTTCCTACTAATAACTTTTCCAAAACTCTTTATTTTATACTAATTATTTTTTTATTTTTTAAAATTTGTAATATTTCAGAATGTATTTCCTTGATGGTTTTTTCTTTATTGTCACAAACACAATCTATTACATCCCAATTATATAACTCTGCTAATTCTTTATAGGCAAGTAAGACTTTTTCTGATCTTTTATCATTAAGAAAATCAAATGATATTTGGTTATTATATTTATATGGCATATTAAGAAGAATTGTATAATCTGGTTTAGGTAGTTTTAATAGCCAATATTCTAATTTATCAATCCATTGATACATATAAAATCTATCTTCACTATCACTATATTTACTTCCTTGAATAGCCATATTAGAACTAGTATAACGATTAATAACAACTATATAATCTTCTTTTAAATATTTTTCTATTTTTTTTATATTATATTTACGATCAGCTGCCGTATAAAGACAAACAAGTTCTGGTTCTAGTCCATCATACCCCTCAGGAAAAGAAATATTGTTATTTAAAATAAAGTCTTTAAAAATTTTACCAGTTGGAGTTTCATACATAGGAAAAGAAAATTCTATAGATTTTATTCCTAATTTATTTAATGCTTCTACTAATAACTTACTTTGAGTCTCTTTACCAGATCCTTCTATTCCTTCTATAACAATAATCTTACCCATAGTATAACACCTCTATATTTTTATATTATTATGCTCATCAAAAGGTAATATTAAACATTTTCTACTAGCCAAATAATCACACATGTGGACAAAATTTTGATATTTAGTATGAGGTTTTTCTAGAACTTCATTACCACTATAATCTACTGTATAATCCCCCATGTGAGTCTTAATAGCATCACTTATAAAAGTAGCATCTTCTTTTGATAATCCCACCTCACTAGCATTATCAAGAATTATTTTAGCAGCGATTAGGGGATGATCAAAACGAGTATATCTTTCCTCTACAAGGCCTTTTTTAAAACCATCGTGTAATAATAGAGCCATCAACATTAAATCTTTTTCATGATTAGTATATTTTTTACTAATAGATAAATCTTGTAATAATTCATATCCTATTCTAACTGCAGCTTTAGTATGACGAAGAAGTCCTCCTTCACCTTGAGCATATTCAGGATGGTATTTACCAGTAGATGTAGCAGGTTCTTTAAAGAAATAATCTGGTAATAACTCTATTAATTTACCAAGACTTTTTCTTAAAGATTCATCTTTTATATAATTAATTTCATCGTAAAATATCTCTTTTTTATTCATATAATACCTCTTTCTAATCCATTATACAGTAAAAACATTTGTTTGTAAATATTTTTAGAAAAGTATCATAAGAACTTCTCTATTAACTTCATTAATACCTCATCCAAAACATAAAAATATTCTTCATTTACTTTTAAATAGTTATTATTTTCTTCTAATATTCTATTTATAACTAATTTCTTATAATCAAAAACATCTTTTATATTTACATTATACTTATCATTAAATTCTTTTTTATTTATCCCTTTATTTGTCCTAAAACCTAACATAATTTCATAAAACATTTCATCTTTTTTAGTTAAAACTTCAGTATTATAAATAAATTTCCCATCTATATATTTAGTAATACTTCTAGTATTAGTATATCTTATATTATCTATATATCCACTTGCCCCTGTTCCAAAGCCATAATAATGTTTATTTTCCCAATATTTTAAATTGTGTTTTGATTGATATCCAACTCTAGCAAAATTAGAAATTTCATAATGTATATAACCATTATCTTTTAGTATAGATGATATTGTATCATACATTTCTCTATCTAATGATTTATCTATATTTTTAATATTATTTATTTTTAATTTAGTATTATCTTCTATAATTAAAGAATATGTAGAAACATGAGGAACATCTAAGGATATTAAAAACTCTAAATCTTGTTTTAAATCTTCTAAAGTTTCCCCTTTTATCGCATATATTAAATCTACATTTATATTAGTAATACCTATATTTTTTATGTTTATTATACAGTTTATAACAGTATCTTTATCAGTTCTTCTTTCAATTATATCTTGTAATTTATTATTAATAGTTTCAACTCCAAGACTAACTCTATTAACACCATATTTTTTTAATAGTTTAATCTTATCTATAGTAAGACTATCAGGATTAGATTCAAAAGTAAATTCACAGTCTTTACTTAAATTAAATATTTTTAAAATATCAAGTAATTTTTCAAGTTCATCTATACTTAAACTACTTGGAGTTCCACCACCAATATATAAGGAAGTAATAAGTTCTCCTCTATAATTTGTTTTTATTTCTTTTTCTAAAGTGTTTAAATATTTATTAATATATTTTTTATTATAAAAAACTTTGCAAAAATCACAATAAGCACAAATATAATTGCAAAATGGTATATGAATGTATACTGCATCAGTTTCATATCTCATAAATATCACTACTTTCAATTTTTATATTTCTAATGATATTTCTCTAAGAATTCTTCTTTATATTCTAAAATTCTATCCTCTTTAATCGCTTCTCTTAACTCTTCAGTTAATCTAATTAGAAATCTAATATTATGAATAGATAAAAGTCTACCACCTAACATTTCTCCTGTATTAAGTAAATGTCTGATGTAAGCTTTAGTATAGTGTTTACAAGCATAACAATCACATGACTCTTCAATAGGAGTAAAATCTTCTTTATATTTAGCATTATTTAAGTTAATTTTACCATTTCTTGTAAAGGCCTGACCATGTCTTGCAATTCTAGTAGGTAGGACACAATCAAAGATGTCTACACCTCTAATAACACCTTCTATTATATCAATAGGTTCTCCTACCCCCATTAAGTATCTTACTTTATTTTCTGGTAAGTAAGGAATAGAATAATCTATCGCTTTATACATATCTTCTTTAGACTCACCATCATTAGCGACTCCACCTATACTATAACCATCAAAATCTAATTTAACTGTTTCTATAGCAGAATACTTTCTTAAATCTTCATATGCTCCGCCTTGAACTATACCAAATAAAGATTGATTAGGATTACGGTGAGTCTCTTTCCCTCTTTTAGCCCATCTAATAGTACGTTCTACACTATTTTTTAAATATTCATAAGATGCACTAGCAGGAGGGCACTCATCAAAAGACATAGCAATATCACTATCTAATTTATTTTGAATTTCTATAGATTTTTCAGGTGTTAGGAACAAAGCTTTACCATCTATATGACTCTTAAAATGTACTCCTTCTTCAGTTATATCTTTCTTTTTATTTTTAGCAAGAGAAAAGACTTGGAACCCACCACTATCAGTAAGAATAGGTCCATCATAATTCATAAATTTATGAAGTCCACCAGCTTTTTCAACAATATCTTCTCCTGGTCTTAACCACAAGTGATAAGTATTAGCAAGAATAATAGCTGAACCTGTTTCTTTAACTTCTTCAGGACTTAATCCTTTTACTGTAGCTTTAGTTCCTACAGGCATAAACATAGGTGTTTCTACAGTTCCATAATTAGTCTTAATAGTACCAAGTCTTGCTTTAGTATTTTTTTCAGTTTTAATTAAATTATATTCTATCTTCATTAAATTCACCCTTTCAAAGAAAAAGAAGCTTACTTCTTTTTTAGAATTATTTACTTCTTCTATTTTCATTTATATATTCATAACTCTTTGTTTCAACAAATATTAACCTCTTTTTAGCAGCCATTACTTTCTTTTGTAATTCTAAAGACATTTCTTTTAAAGTCTCATCTAAAAGATAAGCCCTATATTTGTTTTTAACTAATTGTCTAAACTTCTCTATTTCATTTAATGCTTCATGATAGGCAGTACCTGTATCATCATCACTATTTAAATAAAAGTTTACTAATTTTAAAAGTTTTAAATATTTTTTATATACTTTATTACTAATAAAAACTTTTTGTAAATCTATACTATATAAAGATACTTTATTATCATGAGATTTAATAGTTAATTCTTTTCCTAAAGTTAAATCTCCATTATAAGTAAAACTCTTCTCTATTACTAAATAATTATTCAACTGAACCATCTCCTTTTAATAAGTCAGGCCTTTTTTCTTCTGTTAATTTAATTTGCTGTTCATATCTCCATTTATTTATCTTTTCATGATCTCCATTAACCAAAACATCTGGAACACTTAATCCTTCATAAGTTCTAGGTTTTGTATAGGTTGGATAATCTAACAGATTGTTAGTAAATGATTCATTTTCATAACTTTCTTTTCTTATAACACCATCTATTAGTCTTGTAATAGAATCAATTAAGACCATACAAGGTATTTCTCCCCCTGTTAAGATATAATCTCCTATAGATAGTTCTATATCTACTATAGTTTTAATTCTCTCATCAAATCCTTCATAATGACCACAGATAATAATTAAATGCTTTTCTCTTGATAAATTAAAAGCGAGTTTTTGACTATATAAACTACCACTAGGAGTTAACAACATTACTTTAGAATTCTCACTTCTTAAAGCCTTAACTGCATCAAATATTGGTTGGCACATTAAAACCATACCTGCCCCTCCCCCATAAGGAGTATCATCTACTTTCTTATGAGGATCTTTGCTATAATCTCTAATATTATGAACATTAATTTCTACTAGATCATTATCAAGTGCTCTTTTAATAATAGATTCATCAAATATACTATTAAACATATCAGGAAATAAGGTTAATACATCTATTTTCATAATTTCCTCCTATAGAAGTTTAACTATAACTTCTTTTTTATTACTATCTATTTTTACAAAATCTTTATGATATGGAACTAATACTTCATTGTTATTTATTAATAGTCTTATTATTTTATAGTTATTACCAGTCTCTTCTATATCAAGAATCTTACCTTCTATATTATCAGTAGTTTTAACTTTATAAGTTATAAGTTCACTATCTAAGACATCTTCATTATTAAGATTAATCTCATTCTTAGATTTATATACTTTCTTACCCTTCAAGAATAATACTTGATTTATATCATTAAGTCCCTCAAAAGTAACCATATCATAGTCTTTATGAACTCTATAACTAGTTATCTTATAAGTTTTATCATCTATAATTAAATTACTTCCTATTTTAAATATCTCATTTCTTTGTTTAGTAGTTAAGTTATCTTTAATCCTAAGTTCACCTTTAATGCCATGAGTATTAACTATTTTACCAATATATAATCTATTCATCACATTTATCCATTTCATAAAGAATTATAGAAGTAGCAACAGCGACATTTAAGCTTTCAACAGTATCATTCATTGGTATATAGATAAACTTATCACTTAACTCTAAATATTCGGGATTCACTCCATTACCTTCATTACCTATTATAAGAGCGAATGTTTCTTTTTCATAACGAGATAGATTTTTAACATCATTACCATATTTAACATTAGTAGCAAGTACTGGTATTTTTAACTTTTTTAAAATAGGAATTAATTTATCTATAGAATAAAAGACTATAGGAACATGAAAAATCATCCCTTGAGTTGATCTAATTACTTTAGGAGAATAAACATCTACTGTATTATCTCCTATTACAATAGTATCTATATTAAAAGCAACAGCACTTCTAATAATAGTACCCATATTTCCAGGATCTTGAATCTCATCTAATACTAATATTCTCTTACCTATTGTTGTATCTATTTTCTTTTCACATAATCCTATCATTTTAGGAGGAGAATTTAAAGTGCTTATTTTCTTTAAAACATCTTTACTTACTTCAATTTGATTTACATCTATTGGTAATACCTCATCCTCTTCTAATAAGACTTCTTTTAAAACTCCAGCTTTATAAGCTTCTAATACTAAATGATCTCCTTCTACTATAAACTCATTATTAATATCACGATACTTCTTCTTCCCTAATTTATAATAGTACTTAACTTTATCATTATCTAAACTAGTTATAACCATACTACTCCTCTTCTCCATATTTATTAGTTATTTTTCTCCATTTCTTATAATCAGGACAATTCTCTTCGACAATAGCCCAAAACCTTTTAGAATGATTCGCTTCTATTAAGTGACTTAACTCATGATAAATAACATAATCAAGACATCCTATATCTTTAGTAATTAATTCTGTATTAAGTGTTATAACATGAGTTTTAACATTACATACTCCCCATCTAGTAGTCATCTTCCTAAGTCTTAATTTAGGATGAGGAATACTTCTTGTAAATTTATTATAACACATTTCTAGATGTTCACTAAAAATACCTAAAGCTTGTTTCTTCTTCCATTTATCTAAATCAAAGTCTCTTTTAATAAAAACTTTATTTTCACCTAATTTAAAGTCACAAAACTCTGTATATATAATATCATATTTTTTTCCTAAATAGTAAAATTCACTATTAAATTTTATTTTTTCTTTAACTTTTTTAATCATTTTTCTAATAGAATCTAAATTTTCTTCTACTACACTCATTATCTTTTTATTAGAAGTTAAAGTATTACATGTCACATAGATAGTTAAATCATCTTTAACTCTAATATAAATATTTTTAGTAGTACTTTTTTTTACTATTTCTAAATTATAAGTTTCATTATCTATAGTCAAAGTCATAAAATCATCCCTCTTGATAAAATTAATTATTTATGATAATATGAATATGTAAAGAGAATTTACATATTATAAAAAAGAGGAATACCTAGTCATGCTTTTGGGTATTTACCTCAAAAGTGTTTGTGGTAAAATACCCTAGTTACAAAGTTGTAATAGGGTATTTTACTATCTATAGATGATTAAAAGAATAATAATTATTATCAATGATAAAATTAAAAAATCTTTCTTACTCATAAGCAGTTCCCCTTTCTGCCCCCCTAAAATAAGTTGGTTGAAAGAGGTAAAACACCCATTACTAAGTATTCCTAAGTAAATAATAACATAAATGTATCTGTTAAACACCCTGACAAGATACATTTTTTTGTAGAAAATTCGTTCTATCTAAGTTTTTAATTACTTACGATACTCAAAGTAAAAATCTAATATTCTAACCATATCACCATCAACTGCACCAAGTCTTTCAAGTTCTTCATCAATACCCATTTTTCTTAGTTTATTACTAAATCTTTTAATACCTTCATCAGTAAACTTAGTCATTCTAAATAGTTTCTCTACCTTTTCACCCTTAATTACAAAGTCTTCCCCTTCTTTTTCAATTGTAAAAGGCTTCTCTTCTTTAAATTTATATAAGACATGAGATTCAAAAGCATCATCTTCATAAAGATTTTCTTCTTTTATAGTGTCTAATAAATCACTTAAGTAATCTACTACTTCACAAAGCCCATCACTAGTTAGAGCGGTTACTTCAAATATTTTCTTATCTTTAACTTTCTCTTTAAATTTATCAAGGTTATCAATACTACCTTCAATATCCATTTTATTTGCAATGATAACCATAGGTTTAGTAAGTAGTTTTTTATTAAATTCTTCAAGTTCTTTATTAATTAAAACATAATCTAGATAAGGATCTCTTCCTTCAGTACCAGCCATATCAATAACATGTAATATTACTCTAGTACGCTCTATATGTCTTAAGAATCTATCACCTAGTCCTTCTCCTTTACTTGCTCCTTCTATTAACCCTGGTAAATCTGCCATAACAAAAGTTTTACCGTTAGTAGCACGTACTACTCCAAGGTTTGGTTTTAAAGTTGTAAAGTGATATTCTGCAATCTTAGGTTTAGCTTTACTTACTTTAGAAATAATAGTACTCTTACCAACACTAGGAAGTCCAACAAGACCAACATCGGCAAGGAGTTTAAGTTCTACTTTAATAGTTCTCTCTTCTCCTGGTTCACCATTTTCAGAAAAGTTTGGAGCGGTATTTGTCTGGGTTTTAAAAGCAGTATTACCACGTCCCCCTCTACCACCTTTTGCAATGATTGCTTCATCATTTTTACCTTTAAGATCTGCTAAAACAAGTCCTGTATCTAAATCAGTAACAACAGTTCCTTGAGGCACTTTAACTACTAAAGGTTCTGCTCCTTTACCATGTTGATTTTTACCTTTACCATTTTCACCCTTCTTACCTTTTATCTCTTTTTGATAGCGTAAATCAAGTAAAGTATGAAGCCCTTCATCTACTTTAAAAATAATATCGGAACCGTGTCCTCCATTACCACCATAAGGACCACCCATAGGTATATATTTTTCACGCCTAAAAGCAGTACAGCCATCTCCACCCGCACCAGCGATAACTTTAAGTGTTACTTCATCTACAAACATATTAACACATCCCCTCTAAAACTGTCTTTATTATAACATAGAGAAAAGAAAAAAAGAAGTCAAGATTTAAAGACCTCTTTATGAATAGTTTATTATACTTCTATAACATAAGGATTAGAAGATGTTCCAAATCCTGATGTAAAATTATCTGCTTTTACATTAATAACTGGTCGTAAAGATGAAAGTCCTGATGCAGCATATCCAGTATCATCATATTCATTGTGTACCCATACACCAGCAATAGCATGAGAAGTGATAAACATTGCAGGTGTCATAGTCCAAAAGTCATTCATATATCCTTGTAGATAATAACTTTCTCCTACTAACAAATAATTTTCTCCTGCTAATACTAACTCATCTGCAGTTATTAGACCTGCTTTTAATCTATAACTTCCTCCATATGTTTCACTTGTTTCTGGACATATTAAGGTTGGATTATTATCTGTTTTAGTAGTTTTTAATCTTCCTCCTAACCTTTTACCTGTTGATGAATAATACATATCTTTTGACCTATACTCATTAATAAATCCATATTCAGACGCTTTTTTATAACCACTACTATCACTACAAAATCTTCCTTCTATTACACTACTATCATAACTACTACTTCCTAGTGTGTTTTGATACCATATATCTACTTCTCTTTTTACAAATGAATCTGTTCCATTATCATAAGTATATCCCACATATTTTTGCTCATCTTCCTTTAAATTATATGGTGATTTTCCTACTTTAAATGAATTAGATAAATTACTATTATCAGGAGTGGTGCTTGTTCCATTATATATTAATCTCAAACTTCCATCTCCATTTATTCTCACTATCTTCCAGTACATCTTATCTCCTTTAGATGCAAGTTTAACTCTATTACTTTCACTACAACTAGAACTATATTGTTGACACGATTCTAAACTTTGGAAATACATATAATTATCAGGACTATATACATAATAATCTTTTTCATATTCTCCAAATTGTACATTATTATTATCTATATCTCCTCTAAAATAATAACTTATCCCATCTTCATCTTCCATACTGTATAATCCTTTTATAACATAATTAGGATTAGGATCAGTTCCGAATCGAATACCAAATTCTGTATTATTTAAATCTATATAATAACCATTACTAGTATAATTAAACATCTTTTCTTTTTCTTCCTGTAAAGGATTAGCTGCTAAAATCTGATCTTTAACTGACATCTTATCTCCATCTTTACCATAGACATTTACCTTTACACTAAATGCTAAACTTCCTCCATCTCCTTGTGGATTATATTCTTCATCTACCCACATTCTAAGTCTATATTTATTTGTCTCACTAC
>CALVVB010000016.1 GCA_944363735.1 uncultured Bacilli bacterium
CATACAAAAACCTCTCCATTTCTTCTATTTTATCATGGAGAAGTTTCTATTTACACAATTTTATTTACAGACTCAAAGGAAATGAGTTTATTCATTTCCTTTTGTCATTATTCTTAACTTATCTATGTTTTCTAGTCCTTTAGAACTACCTTCAGGTAATAAATATATATAATATGCTTTTAATCTTGGCCTTATAAAATTTTCTGTTTTGATACTAGGATATATGGCTAAAATATTATTTTCTTTATCAGTAACAACTATATCTAATTTTTGACAAACAAAATAAGTATTTATCATTTTCTTTTTAGGATAACATAAGCCTTCTTTAATTGGATAAAGATAAAATCTAAATCCTTTTATCCTATCTTTAAATTTAGTTATAGTTCTAAATTTAATTTTCTTATTACCATTTTTTATATATTTTTCCATCTGTTTCACCTATAAGTACTATAACACTATTTTTTATATAATGCTAGAATAAATATCGTAAATATGTTATTATAATGAAGAAAGAAAGGAATGATAATCATGAGTGGACATTCAAAATGGGCTACTATTCATAGAAAGAAAGGATTAATTGATGCAGCACGTGGTAAAGTTTTTCAAAAACTTGCTAAAGAAATATATGTAGCTGCTAAAAGTGGAGCGCCTGATCCTGATAGTAATGCTGCTTTAAGATTAGTTGTTGAGAAAGCTAAGGCTGCTAATATGCCTAAAGATAATATATGGAAAGCTATAGATAAGGCTAAAGGTGCTGGTAATGGAGAAAATTATGAGAGTATAAGATATGAAGGTTATGGACCAGCTGGTGTTGCTATCATGGTAGATTGTCTTACTGATAATCGTAATAGAACAGCTTCAATGGTGCGTAGTACATTTTCTAAACGTGGAGGTAATTTAGGCACTGATGGTTCTGTTAGTTATATATTTGAACGTAAGGGTATTATTGTTATTCCTAGTGATTATAATGAAGATGAAGTAATGTTAACTGCATTAGATGCTGGGGCTTTAGATATGGAAAATAATGGAGATACTTATTTAATTACAACACCAAGTGATAAATTTATTGCTGTTAAAGATGCCCTTGCTGACATGGGAGTAATGGAGTTTCTTACTAGTGAAGTTACTTTTGTGCCAAATAATGAAGTAACTCTTGACGATGAAACTAAAGAAAAAGTATATAATTTAATAGAGGCTTTAGAAGATATAGATGATGTACAAGATGTTCATCATAATATGAAAGAGGATTCTGATGTATAGTTATATTGTAGGAAAAGTAGTTGAAGTTATGTCTAATGCTATTGTTTTAGAAAATAATGGGATAGGATATCTTGTTAATACACCTAATCCTTTTGCTTTTTTAGAAGGTAGTGAATATAAAGTTTATTTATATCAACAAATAAGAGAAGATGAGCATAGTCTGTTTGGTTTTAAAACAAAAGAAGAAAAAGATTTATTCTTAAAACTTATCAGTGTTAAAGGATTAGGTCCTAAAATGGCTCTACCTATTATTGCAACAGGTTCAATTTCAGGAATTAGTGATGCGATTAATAGAGAAAATATTCTTTATTTGAAGAAATTCCCTAAAATAGGTGAGAAACTTGCCAAACAAATGATTCTTGATTTAAAAGGAAAACTTGATAATCTAGTTGATGGTGATGAGGTTGTTAAAGATACGAGTGAAGAGTTAAGAGATGCTTTACTTGGTCTTGGTTATAAAGATAAAGAGATCAAGAGTATAATCTTAAAAGTAGATAGTTCTTTAAGTATAGAAGAGCAAATAAAAGAAGCCTTGAAATTATTATTAAAGTAGGTGTTTAAATGGAAAGAATAGTAACTAGTGAAGAGTTAGTTGATGATGGAGTAGTAGATAATACTATTAGGCCTGAAGTATTAGATGAATATATTGGACAAGGTGAAGTTAAAGAAAATATTAGAGTTTTTATCGAAGCTAGTAAAATAAGAGGAGAAGTACTTGATCATGTCCTTTTATATGGTCCTCCAGGTTTAGGTAAAACAACTCTTGCTTTTATTATTGCAAGAGAGTTAGGTGTTAATATTAAAACTGCTAGTGGTCCTTCTATAGAAAAAATTGGTGATTTAGCAGCGATTATTTCAACACTTGAGTCAGGAGATGTTTTATTTATAGATGAGATTCATAGAATGCCTAGATACATTGAAGAAATATTATATCCTGCAATGGAAGACTTTACTTTGGATATTATAATTGGTGGAGAAGGAAGTTCTAGGAGTATTAAGATAGATTTACCACCATTTACTTTAGTTGGAGCGACAACAAGAGCAGGAGATTTATCCGCACCTCTTAGAGATCGTTTTGGTATTATCTCTAAATTAAAATTTTATACAACAGAAGAGTTAACTGAAATAATAAAAAGAACAAGTAGGGTTTTAGAGATGCCAATAGATAATGATGCAGCGATAGAACTCGCTAAAAGAAGTAGAGGAACTCCAAGAATTGCTAATCGTCTATTTAAAAGAGTTCGTGACTTTGCTTTAGTAGATAAAAAAGAATCTATTGATCTTGATGTAATGAATAAAGCATTAGAGAGATTAAAAGTAGGTAAAAGTGGATTAGATGAGACAGACCATCAATTATTAAAAGCAATTATTGAACGTTTTAATGGCGGCCCTGTAGGTATAGATGCCTTAGCTTCTTCAATTGGGGAAGAAACATCAACTATAGAAGATGTTATAGAACCATATTTATTACAAGAAGGATATTTAAAAAGAACAAGTCGTGGTAGAGTTGTAACGGAAAAAGCTTATAAAGAACTTAATATAAACTACCAAGGAGGACTTTTTGGAGTTGATATAGATGTATAATGAATTGCTAGAACAATTAAAAGATTATCTTTTAAATAGAAAATATACTTCTCAAGAGGAAGAAGTAATGGCTTTTCGCTTAAAAAGTTTGATTGAAGGTGAGAATCTAACAGAAGAATTAAAACAAATAGTTCTTAAAGTAGATAATCTATATAATAAAAATAAGTTAATTGCTAGAGTTAGAAATGATTCTTTGATAGGTTTAATTTCCTATTTAACTAAAACAAATAATTCTAAAAAATATTCTATAAAATCTCTTTCTTTTTTAGGGTATTGTTTTGGTGATTATGATGAAAAAGAATTAGATAAGTTTATAAAAAATTCTCCTTCATCTAAAACTCTTAAATTATTAAAAGAAAAATCAGATACTTTCTTTGAAGGAGAATACTATTTAAATTATTATGATGATTTTAATAGATTAGAATATGATCTTCTTCATAATAATCAAGAACAAATGAGAGAAATGACGGGCTTTTATAGAGTTCCTAACTATGATGAAGGGGGATATATAAATGAAGGTAGAAGAATTTGATTATTATTTGCCAGATGATTTAATAGCACAAACACCATTAGAAAAAAGAGATACTTCTAAATTAATGGTTCTTGATAAAAAAACAGGTAAAATATGCCATAAGCATTTCTATGATATTATTGACTATCTTGATTCTGGAGATACTTTAGTATTAAATGATACTAAAGTATTACCAGCTAGATTAATAGGAGAGAAGAAAAGTACAAATGCAGTTATTGAAGTATTACTTTTAAAAAATATAGAAGGGGATACTTGGGAGTGTTTAGTAAAACCTGCTAGACGTATTCATGTAGGTGATGTAGTATCTTTTGGAGATGATTTGCTTAATTTAACTTGTACTGAAGTAAAAGATGAAGGTATTAGAGTATTCAATGCAAGTTATGAAGGAATATTCTATGAGATATTAGATAAACTAGGTACTATGCCACTACCTCCTTATATTCATGAAAAATTAGAAGATAAAGATAGATATCAAACTGTTTATGCTAAAGAAGTAGGTAGTGCTGCCGCTCCTACAGCTGGGCTTCATTTTACTAATGAGTTGCTTGAAAGAATAAAAGAAAAAGGTATAAATGTTGTTTATCTAACTTTACATGTAGGACTTGGTACTTTTAGACCTGTTAAAGTAGAAGATGTTACTAAACATAAGATGCATAGTGAGTTTTATTCATTAAGTAGAGAAGTTGCAGATATCCTTAATAAAACAAGAGAAAATGGTAAAAGAATTATTGCTGTTGGGACAACTTCGACTAGAACATTAGAGACAGTTTATGATAAGTTTGGAGAATTTAAGGAAGATTCTGGTTTTACTGATATTTTTATCTATCCAGGTAAAGAGGTTAAAAGTATAGATGGTCTTATTACTAATTTTCATTTACCTAAATCAACACTTATTATGTTAGTTTCTGCAATAGCAGGAAAAGACAATATTTTAAATGCTTATGATACTGCTGTTAAAGAAAAATATAGATTCTTCTCTTTTGGAGACTCTATGTTTATAAAATAATAAATATTTGTTATTTATCATTAAGATTAGAGAAATATTAGAAGGACTTTTTCTTTTAAAACTTGGAAATTTATAGTTGAAAAACTGTTATTTATCATATATAATAAGAAACGTATTGGAGGAAATATTTATGGAAAAGAAAGAAACTAAAAAAGATATAAATAAGAAAAATTATCATAATATTGAAATAAAAGTTGAAGGTAAAGAGTGGGCTGATGCTGTTCTTAAAGCTTTTAATGATAAAGTTAAAAAAGTAGCGGTTGATGGTTTTAGAAAAGGTAAATGCCCTAAGAGTATCTATGATAAGAAATTTGGACAAGATTATTTATTAGATGCTGCTGATTTAGTTATACAAGATGCTTATACTAAAGCATTAAAAGATAATGATTTAGTACCAGTAGTTGAACCTGAACCTAATTTAAAGAGTCTTGATGAAGATAGTGTTACATTTACATTTAAAATTATAACTAAACCAGAAGTTAAAATTAGTAAATATAGAGATTTAGGCATTAAACCTAATGAAGTTAAAGTAACTAAAGAAGAAATAGATCATGAATTAGGTCATTTACTTGAAAGATATGAAGAGTTAGTTAATAAGAGTGATGATGGTAAAGTTGAAAACGGTGATGTTGCAGTTATTGACTTTGAAGGATTTAAAGACGGAGTTCCTTTCGATGGAGGTAAAGGCGAAAATTATTCTCTAGAAATTGGTAGTGGCAGTTTTATTCCTGGTTTTGAAGAACAATTAATAGGAATGAAGTCAGGTGATGAAAAAGAAATAAAAGTAACTTTCCCTGATGATTATATGGAAGAGTCTCTAAAAGGGCAAGAAGCTACTTTTAAAGTGAAAGTACATGAAATTAAAACTAAAGAAAAAAGAGAACTAGATGAAGATTTCTTCTTTGATCTTGGTATTGAAGGAGTTAATGATGAAGAAAGTTTAAGAAAAGAAATAGAAGCTAATATAAAAGCTAATAAAGATATGGAAGAAGAAAATAACTATATAGATAGATTGCTTGAAGCTGTATCTAAAAATGTAGAAGTTGATATTCCAGAAGAAATGGTTAATGAAGAAATTGACAGATTATTTAGAAGAACAGAACAACAAATGGCTATGCAAGGAATTAGTTTAGATTTATATTATCAAGTTACTAAATCTACTGAAAAAGATTTAAAAGATCAACTTGAAAAAGAAGCTTATCAAAATGTTTTGTATCGTTTGATGCTTGAAGAAATTATGAATATAGAAAAGATTGAAGTAAGTGAAAGTGAAGCGATGGAAGAAGCGAAAAAACTTGCTGAAAGATATCAAATGAAATTAGATGACTTTTTAAATCAATTTGGTGGTATTGATATGGTTCAATATGATCAAGAGATGAGAAAAACTATAGAATTATTAAAAGAATTAAATAAATAGTTGCTAGATTTGAAAATCTTTGATAAAATTACTAAAGAAAAAAGGAGGGATAACTATGGCAAAGAAGCTTGGACATAGACAAAAGAAGACTTTTGTATGCTCAGTTTGTGGGAATGAAAATTATAGAGAAGAAAAAAATGTAAATAACACTCCAGGAAGAATGGAAATTAGTAAATATTGTAAATTCTGTGGTAAACATACAACTCATAAAGAGAAAAAATAATTATAACAGTCATTTAATGACTGTTTTAAGTCTATAAGAAAGGAGTAAAATAATGGTTAATTCAAATGATTTTAAACCAGGTATGACTATTCAATTTGAGGGAGGTATTTATACCATAATTGAAAGTCAACACGTTAAACCAGGTAAAGGTGCAGCGATTGTAAAAGCTAAAATGAAAAACTTAAGAACAGGTTCTATCGTTGAGAAAACATTTAATGCAGGTGTTAAAGTAGAAACTGCTCATATTTCTAAAAAGACAATGCAATTCTTATATGCGATGGGAGATACTTATTATTTTATGAGTATGTCAGATTATGAACAAATAGAACTTGATAAAAGTGTTATAGGTGAAGATACTAAATACTTAAAAGAAAATTTAGAAGTTGAAATTACTTTCTTTGAAGGTGAGATGTTAGGACTATCATTACCTGATAAAGTAGTCATGAAAGTAGTTAAGACGGAAGATGCAGTTAAAGGTAATACATCAAGTGGGGCTATGAAAAATGCAGAATTAGAGACAGGTATGACTATTCAAGTGCCGCTATTTATTAAACAAGATGAAGATATTTTAGTTAGTACTAAAGATGGAAAATATGTATCTCGTGCTTAAAGCAATGACTTATGTTCTTGCTTTTTATAATTGAAAAAGATGATGCTATATGTTAAACTTAATTTAGATAAAAGGTAAAGGTATATGCTATAAGAATTGAGGAGAAGATTGTAATGAGAAATAATAAAGATGGGAAAAGAAAGAAAATAGTTACAATAGTAATAAGTATAGTAGTATTAATAGTAGTGTTATTAGGAATGAGTTATGCTTTCTTTTCTACACAATTATCAGGTAAAGATCAAATAGTAAGAGTAGGAGAACTTGAATTAGTACTTAATGAGACAAGTGAAGGGATAAGTTTAGATAAAGCGATAGGAGTAAGTGATGAAGAGGGAATGAGTTTAACACCATCAACATTTACATTGAAAAATAATGGTAGTAAGGCAGTAGATTATACAATATATATAGATGATAATAGTATAGGTGATACTGATACAAGAATAGAAGATAAGTATTTAAAGTATAATCTAAAAAAGAATGGATTAGATAGTGGAGCAACATTACTTACAAAAACAGGAGTTAATCCAAATAGAATATTAGACTCTGGGACAATAGAAGGAAAAGGGGCAAATGAATATAGTTTAAATCTTTGGATAACAGATGAAGTGGATGGGAATTATAGTGGGCAAGTATTTAGCGGTAAGTTAAGAGTAGAAGTAAGCCAGGAAAGAGATAAAAGTGTTGCAACTGTAGTTCTTGATAAATTAAAAGAAGATGATTTTAAATATGATGATGGTGAAAATACCATTATAAGAGGAGAAGATCCAAATAACTATATCTGGTACTCTGGTAAGTTATGGAGAGCGGTATCTGTAAATAATGAAACAAGAACGGTAAAATTAGTAACACAATGGAATGTAAATACTATTAGCTATAACGGAGAACGTATTAGTGATTTTGCAGGAAGTTATATTGAAGAGTGGTTAAATGATACAAGTGTAGATGGTTTCTTAGGTAGTTTAAGAGATCCAGAGAAATTTATCGTAATGGATTCTAAATGGGATGCAACAGAAAATAATTCTGAATTAGGAAATATAGCAAGACCAAATGGAACAACACTTGTAACTGATGCAGTAGGATTACTTAATTCATATGAATATGATAGAAGTTGGCGAGAAATAACAGATTTTTCGAAAGGTTATTTAAACAATGGTCTTTACTGGTGGACTTTAACACCAATTAATGAAAATGTTCGAACATTATCACCTAGTGGGTCTATATCTCAAACGAGACCTACTGCATCTGTTGGTGTACGTCCAGCAATAAATTTACAGTCTAATGTTAAAATAGTTTCTGGAGATGGAACAGAGACTAATCCATATAGATTACAAGGTGATAATGATAATAGTTTAAAAGGAACATTATTAAATACAAGGTATAGTGGAGAATATATAAGATTTGGTACGGATGAAAATAATTTATATAGAATAGTGAGTCATGAGACAGCAGGATTAACTAAAATAACAAGTACTTATCCTTTAAAAGATTCTGGTGTGTTTAAAACTATTTCCTTTGGTGGAAGTAATTCTATTTATTCAAATACAAATACAATAGGATCATTCTTAAATGGAGAATATCTAACAAGTGGAGAGTACTTAACAACTGAACAGGTAAATATGATAGAAGAAAATACTACATGGTATTTGGGGACAGTACCAGCAAATGAAGGTTATAAACTAGCAAAATATACAGATACTACAGGAACAACATTAACATCAGATATAGTTCAAGCTAAAGTAGGATTATTACGACATGGGGAATTGATGTCAGGGCAATTTGACTACCAAGATAATAATATTAAATATCTTACCTTAACTCCAATGAATGATAGTGCTTTACGACATGTAGAATACACTGGTGATGGAACCTATGGTACTCATTATTATCATAATGATGCAGGTATTCACCCAACACTAAATCTAAAATCTAATGTTGTAATAACTGGTGGTAGTGGTACTAAACAAGATCCGTTTAAAATTAAACTACAATAAAGAGTGATATTTTCATCACTCTTCTTCTATTTCTTCTGAAACTATTCTGCCTATTCTAAAACTGTACTTATATTCATTATCTTTATATTCTTTTAAACTTAATTCTAGTCCTTGATATTGAAAAAACTCTGATGTTTTACTTTTTTCATCATTTGTATTACCTAATGTTTCAAATACTTTATTATATATGAGAGTAGTTGTCTCTTCTGTAATATTTCTATTATTAGCAATTATCATACTGCTAATAATATCTTTTGCATTTTTCTTATCATTAAAATTAATACTTATAATATTAACATTACCTTCATTAAGATAAAATTCTATTTCTACATTATTAATATTTATTTTATTATCAATAATATTATTAATATCAATACCTTCTTCATTAATATCATTAAAATTATTTACTAAATCACTTAAAGAAATCTTACTAATAGTATCAGGCTCTATTAAATCAGGAAACTCTTCATTCTTTAATCTTTCTTCCATAGTCTTATGATCAATTATAGATTTAGTAATCTCTGTTGATATAAAATAACATAAAGTACCTAAAACTATAGTAACTACTATAAGTATAATTATTTGTTTTTTAGTTAATTTTTTCTTATCTTTTTTCTTTTTCATATTTAACACCACTATAATTGTAACATATATTTACACCAATATCTTTCTTTTTTCTATATTTTTTTAAGTAAAATTGTTATAATTAGTATGGTGGTAATATGAGATATTTAACAATAGGTCATGCTTCTTATGATATAACTTATCAAGTTGATAGTTTTCCTATAGAAAATACTAAAAAACGTGTTGGAAAACATATTGATTGTGGTGGAGGACCTGCTAGTAATGCTGGATACTTGTTAGCTTTGTGGGGATGTGATGTATCTTTTCAGGGAGTTGTAGGTAATGATTATTATGGAAGAAAGATTAAGGAAGAGTTTAATAGTGTTGGTGTTGATACTGACTTTTTAGAACTTATTGATTCAATGGATACTAACTTAAGCTTTATAATTGCTAATACAGCAAATACTTCAAGGACAATATTAACAAGTCAAGATGATTTCATTTTTAGATGTAGTATTCCTAATGATAATGAATATGATGTTATTTTGGTTGATGGAGAAGAAGAGGAGATGAGTAAAAGGGTTCTTCTTAATAATAAAGATGCTATTAAAATAATAGATGCTGGTACTTTTAAACCTTCTACGGTTAACTTGTGTCCTTTGGTTGATTACCTTGTTTGCTCTAAAAACTTTGCTCTTGATTATACTAAATTACCATATGATGGTGAGATTGAAAATCTTATTAAAATGCACGAAAAGTTAGTTAATGATTTTCATAATAATGTTATTATTACTTTAGAAGATAGAGGTTGTTTTACTAAAATTGGTGATGAATATAAATTAATACCAAGCATTAAAGTGAAAGCTGTTGATACAACAGGAGCAGGTGATATATTTCATGGGGCTTTTACGTACTTTATAACCCATGGTTATAGTCTTGAAGATACTTGCAGATTAGCAAATATTACAGGAGCTTTATCAACATTAAAAGTTGGTGGACGCTATTCAATTCCTAGTTTAAAAAGCGTTTTAGAAAGAAGTGAGGATCTTGATATTATCTAGTTATCCTAGTATTGATTTACATGGTATGGATAGAGAATATGCTGTTTTTAAAGTAAAAGAATTTATAGATGATTGTTATAAGCTCAAATATAAAAACATTGTTATAATACATGGTATTGGATCTGGTATTTTAAAAGATGCAATAGGAAGTTATTTGCAAAAAGAAAAACGAGTTTTAGAATATAAATTAGATTTTATGAATCCAGGGTGTACACTTGTTACACTGAAGTTTGACAATCTTTAAAAAATATGGTATAATATGCCCAAACTTAAGGAAAAGGGGGAATTAAGTTATGTATACAGAGGAGAATGCTAGAGGTAGATTTCCATTAAGAGATATTTTATTAAAAGCAATAGTAGTTATAATTTTTTTAATCTTGATAATTTTCATTATTACAAAATTAACAAGTTCTAATAAAGAAAGTAATGCTAATAGAGCGAGTTCTAACTATGATAAAGTATTTAGTGAAAATTTAGAAAAAATGGAAAGTGCAGCCTTTAATTATTATACAAAAGATAATTTACCTAAAGAAGTAGGAGAAAAAGTAGAATTAACATTAAGAGATATGGTTAATAGAAATTTATTAGTAGCATTTACAGATGCAGATGGTAAATCTTGTGATGTTAATAATAGTTATATTAGATTAACTAAAAATGATAATGATTATACATTAAAAGTAAATCTTAAGTGTCAAGAAAAAGAGGATTATTCTCTTATGAAAGTAGGAGAATACAGTTATTGTGAAAATGCTATCTGTAAAAAAGATAGTAGTAAAGAGGATAAAAATGAAATTAAAAAGGAAGAGCCTACTAAAGAGGTAGAGATTACAGAGTCTTCTTCTAATAGTAATAACTCTAATATTATTAATAATGAAAATACTAATACATCAAGTAATAGTACTTCAAATAATTCACCTCAAGTTATTACAATGTATGAGTATAGAAAAGTAATTAATCCCGTTTTATCTAATTGGAGTGAGTGGAGTGAATGGGAATATAATAATAATAGAGTTAACGCTGTTATATGTGGTTTAAATGATGCTAATTGTTTAAAAGAGATTCAGTTGTATTCAAGAATTGAAAAAGTTGGTACTACAAATGATGGAGAAGCAGTGTATAAAAGAGTACATTATTTTAGTTATAGAACAAGAACATTAATAAGTAGTGGTTCTACTGATACGACGTGGAGTACTTATAATGACACTAATTTATTAAATAATGGTTATACTTATACAGGTAATATGAGATAGGAGAGGAAAATATGGATAGAATTACAGGTTTATATAGTTATTATGACTATGACGAAGATGGAAATAAGGTTAGAATGTTCGTTTATACTTATGAAGATTCTAAAGGTAATATTAATTATGGTTTTACAGATGATTTAGACGAAGCTAGAGGTTTAACTACAGATTTGCTTAAGAATAGAAAATGTAAAACTAAAGAAGATGCTAATAAATTAGCAAAAGAAAAAGATATCTTTAACTTTAACTGTAAAGATAAAAATGATGTCTTTCTTCACATTAAAAAAGCTAATAAGAATGTAAAGCTTAATAGTGATGACTTTGATAAAGCTAAAGATCAATATGATAAGGAAGCAAAAGGTTCAATATTTAGTAGACTACTTAATAGAGGTAAGAATTTAAAATCTACAATTTTAAACCTTCCTAAAAAAGCATGGTATAGATTTAAAGATTTACCTAAGGCAAAAAAAATTAAATATTCATCTGCTTTTGTTGCTATTGCTGTAGCATTTGGAATTGGAGCATTTTTTATAAACAAATCTAAAAGTCCAACTAATGATGGACCTAAAGTAGGTATTACAGGTGAAATTGGAGGTATTGGTAAATATATAGATGAAGCAATAAATCAAAAAGAAGAAGAGAAAACAGCAGAGACTCCTGAAGAACCTGTAGTAACTGCTGAACAAAGTAGTACAGGCTACTATACATATGATACTTCTTGGACACAACCAACAAATAGTGGTTCAAATGTTACAACTACACCTGGTACTGTTAATGAATCATTAGGAGGGTTCCAAGATCCAAATGCTAGTATAGATGGATCTACTAATAATCCAACTCCACCAACTGATTCAGAAACTCCAGATAATCCATATGGAAATGTAAGTGAAGGTGAAGAAGATAATAATTATCAAGAAGGTGAAAAACCAGATAATGATTATAGCGAAGAAATTGATGTACCAGCAGGTGGAGGGGACCAGCCTACAAATCAGGAAGATATTATCCTTGATGATAACTATTTGGGTAATGAAGGATCTGTTGATTTTGAAGTAGGAGTAGGTGATGATTATGAATTAGATTATGCAAATCCAAATGATCCATTACCTGATCCTAATAATACAGCAAATGGTGATTATGTAACAAGTGATGAGGAATTACAACAAAATAATAATGGTCAACAATCATCTGAAATTACAGGAGAAGAAAATACTCAAGAAGTACCAGTATATCAAGATGAAAATATAACAACTACAAATACTACTGCTACTACAACACCAACTGATTTAGAAATAGCGGCTTCTAAAGCTGTAGAAGCTATGGCAAATGGTGAAGTAGGTAATATTGTTGTTAATGCGGATGGAAGCATAAGTTTTGAGCAAGATACAAATACTATAGAAGCAAATGGTATGACAAAATAGTTTTACTATTTGCTTTTTTTCTGCTATAATTTTCCTAAGAATAGGAAGTGGTGTTATGGCTTATAATTTTGAAGTTTTAAAAGAACTTGATGATGATAGATCTGAAATAAAAAGCTTTATTGATTCTAGTAATAAAACTATTTTAGATGAAGAAATAAAACTTAAAATAACTATAATAAATCAATTAATGGGCTATTATAATCAGATTTTAGTTAGAGTACAAGATATTATTCCTAAAGAAGAGTTTAACGATTATATTGCCTTTAAAGATAAAATTACAAAAAAGATTACTTCTTTAGAAAATGAAGATAATTCTAAAGTTAAACTAACATCCTTAAATGAAATATATAATGAGCTTTTAGATACTTATAATGCTTTAAATAGTAAAACTCTAAATATTATAGAAAATGATAACTTTTTATTAGAATATAATAACTTAATAAAAAAAGCTAATGAAGTTATTATGGCCTTAAATAATACTGTACTATCTAAAAGCTTATTAGAATCTTTATTGCCATTATATAATGAAGTGAAAAATACTAGAGATATCAATATTATTACTTCATTTATTAATCGAGTTCAAGAAATATTATCTAATTATAAAGAGAAGGATATTAATGCTAAATTAGGTAAGGAAAATGAGAGAGTATTCTCTTTATTTGCTAAAATAAATGATCAAATAGTAGATTCTACCTATATAAATAATAGCAATTTAGTCTATGCTTTATACACTCTTGAAGATGGTAGTAAATATTATGCTATTATTAAAGAAGAAAAAGAAATAGAAATATTAAATCAAAGTTTTAGTAGTCTTCCTAATTTAGTTTTAACTAAAGATAATATTATAGATACATGTAAACTAATTATAAGGAATGCTGGTATTTATTATGATATTAATGAATATATGAGGTATATTGAGAAAAGTTATAAAACAAGAATGACTAAGGAAATAGATGATTTAATATTAAAATATAAAACAAGATTACAAGAATTAGAAAATGCTATAACAATTCAACTTTCTTTTACTGACGATATTGCTCTACTAGTAAATCATAAACCAAGTAATAAGTATCCTAATATTACTTATAATGATATATCAATAGATAAGTATTTTCCTAACTATGAAGAAGAAAGCGATACTAAATTAAAAGAAGTAGAACGCCTTATAATAGAAGTTTTATTAAATCCTAATATAAAGAGTGAATTTAATACTAAAAGTATCTTAAAAACTCTATATGATAGTAATACTATAGGTTCTCTTTTGACTAGTAACTATATAAAAGAAAATATTGTACCTAGTGTTAATACTAGTGATAATATAATTAATGAATTAGAAGTGACTACTAATATTAAAACTAATTATGAGAAGATTAGAGATTATTTAAATATGAGGGTTAACGAATTAAAACTACTTGAAAGTAGTCCTAAAATAAATGTAACTATTACAAAAGATGATAACACTATTTTTAAAGATATAAATACTGTTTTAGATCTAAGCACTGCTATATCCATTTGTGATAAAGTCTATAAGAAAGGACAAGGTAATTATGCTGTTATAGACTATTTAAAAACAGGTAATACTTTAAAATTTACATCTAAGTATAAAGCTAGAGATTTAGCTAGTAGTGTCAATAGAAACAATTATTTAAAACTATTACTTGAAAATATCTTTAAAAGATATCTATATCAAAAAGATAATAATACTTTTGTAGAAAATGTATTGTCTAAAGATAGTGTAAGTGTTAAAGATATAATAAAAGTTTTATTAGATGATGAAAAATTATTAACGGATACAATTAATAACTTTGATTATAATTATTTAGATAATACTAATGATAAATCTAGAAGAATAGAAGAAATATTAAATAATAAAAATGATTTGATGATAGTAAAAATTAACAATATTTTAGAAGATATTAAAAGAACTGAAGAGGTAATAGATTTTTCATAAGTTTTTAAGAACTTATATTAACTTAATTTGGTTATTTTTGTATAGAATTACTAGTTTTATCTCTGTTTGTTCCGTTTAAAGTAAAAAAAATAATAATAAATTTTTGTTGATATTAAAGGGTTTGAACGCATTTACGAAAACTCGTACTTGTAACTTTTAAAGTTTTATTATATATTTGTATTGGGAAAGAAATTTCCTAAGTCATCTGACTCTCTTTACCATCTTATTTTGTTTTATAGTCGCCCAAATTAAACAAAAAAAGAAGAGTTTAGATGACTTCTTTTATTTTGTATTAAATTAAATAAAAGTTAAGGTTTATCTTTTCTAATAGAGAAAATTACTGTATAATAGCAGGTAGAAAGAAAGGGATTAGAATGATTAGTAAACAAAAAGGAACAGTTGATTTAACTGATAAGTTGGCAAGAACTTGGAAATATGTAGAAGAAGTTATAGATTCTGTTATGGAAAAATATAATTATAACTATATTAGAACACCTATATTTGAATCTACTGAATTATTTCATAGAGGAATAGGTGATTCTACGGATATTGTTACTAAGGAAACATATGACTTTAAAGATAGAGGGGATAGATCTATTACCTTAAGACCAGAAGGAACAGCAGGAGTAGTTAGAAGTTATATAGAAAATAAAATGTATGGTACTCATAACTTACCTGTTAAAGTTTATTATAATGGGACAATGTATAGATATGAAAGACCTCAAAAGGGTAGATATAGAGAACTTAGTCAATATGGGGTAGAAGTTTTAGGTAGTAGTGATCCAATAATCGATGCAGAAGTAATATCACTAGCTTACAATATAAATAAAATGTTAGGACTAACTGATACTGTAGTACATATTAATAGCATAGGAGATAAAGAGTCTCGTAATAAATATAGAGAAGCTTTAAAAGAGTACTTTAAGCCTCATTTAGATGACTTATGTGATGATTGTAAGGAAAGATTTGATAAGAACCCTTTAAGGATTATAGACTGTAAAGTAGATAGTAGTAAAGACTACTTTAAAGATGCTCCTAAAATACTTGATTATCTTAATAAAGAAAGTAAGGAACATTTTGAAAAGGTGTGTGAATATCTTGATTTATTAGAAGTTAAATATGAAATAGATTCTAAAATAGTAAGAGGACTTGACTATTATAATCATACTGTTTTTGAGTTAATGACTGAAAATAATAATTTTGCTTTAGGTGGTGGGGGTAGATATGACAACCTAGTTAGTATGTTAGATGGACCACAGACACCATGTGTAGGTTATGCAGTTGGTCTTGATAGATTAGTTGATGAGATAATCTCTAGAGACATAGAAAACGTTAGAGATGATATAGATGCTTTCATTATGTATGTTAATGAAGATGAAAAGAAAAATGCTATCTACCTTGCTAATGAATTAAGAATGTCAGGTTTTGTAGTAGAAACAGAATATACTGGAAGAAGCTTAAAGAGTCAGTTTAAAAGGGCAGATTATTTTAATAGTAAATATCTAATACTACTAAATAGTGATGATTTAAATGAAGGTTTAATTACTATTAAGAATAATAAAACTAAAGAAGAAGAAAAGATTATGATGGAATATATCATCTACTACTTTGATGAACATATAAGTGATGATAATTTGCCTATAGATGGTGAGTGTAGTTGTCATAATCATGGAGAAGAAGAGGTGTAGTTAATGAGTAAAATATATTTCAAAGATTTAGAAAATTATTTTGATAAAGAAATAGAAATTAGTGGTTTTGTTGAAAATATTAGAAATATTAAATGGGTACAATTTTTAGTATTAAGAGACTCTACTGATAAGGTTCAAGTAACTATTGAAAAAAGTGAGGAAGCTAATAAAGAGATGGTAGAGTTAGTTAATAATTTAACAGCAGAATCTACTATTAAAGTAACAGGAACATTAAAGAAAAATGAAAATGTTAGGTTAAGAGGAATGGAGTTTATTCCAACTAAAATAGAAGTTACTAGTAAGAGTGATGCTGAACTTCCTATTAACATTCATGATAAGGATGCTCAATTACTTGATCAAAGACTAGATTATAGATGGTTAGATCTTAGAAATGAGTATAATTTTAATATTTTTAAAATTCAAAGCGATATGGTTAAGTTTATGAGAGAATTTATGTACTCTAAAGATTTTACAGAAATACATACACCAAAATTAATAGGAGCAGCATCAGAAAGTGGAGCAGATGTTTTTGAAGTAAAATACTTTGACAGGAAAGCTTATCTTGCACAGTCACCACAATTTTATAAACAAATGGCTATCGCTAGTGGTTATGATAATGTCTTTGAAGTTGCACCAGTTTTTCGTGCTGAAAACTCTAATACTAGTAGACATACTACAGAGTTTACTGGTTTTGATGTAGAGTTCGCTTATATTGATTCATACCGTGATGTTATGGACTTAGAAGAAGAACTATTAACTTATACTCTAGAAAAATTAAATGAAAAGTATGGGGAATTAGTTAAAACTTTATATGATAAAGAAATAGTTGTACCTAAAGATAAATTCCCAAGAATAAAATTAAGTGATTTATATGATGAGCTTGAGAAAAGATATGACTATAAAGTAGATGAATCTGAAAAAACAGATTTAACTACAGAAGCAGAAAGACTTTCTTATCGTTATGCAATGGAAGAGTTTAACTCAGAATTTATCTTTGTTACTGATTTTCCTAAAGAAAAAAGAGCTTTCTATCATATGAGAAAAGATGATGTTCCAGAAGGTTATGACTTAATATATCGCGGAGTTGAAATAACTACAGGAGCAGAACGTGAACATAGATATGATGTTTTAGTTAAACAAGCGAAAGAAAAAGGACTTGATAAAGATGTAGAGTTCTATTTAGAATTCTTTAAATATGGATGTCCTCCGCATGGTGGCTTTGGACTAGGAGTAGATAGACTTACTATGTTAGTATTAGGACTACCTAGTGTTAAAGAGTCAATGTTAATATTTAGAGGACCTAATAGATTAAACCCATAAGATATGTAAATTTACATGTCTTTTTTCTTTTTTTATAGAATAAATTTCCTTCTTCCTTTATACTCTAAAGTAAGAGGAGAAAAGTGATGCTTATGGAAAATGTAAAAAGAGTAGGAATGCTATTTATCACCTTAATAACCCTCATAATAGTAGCATCCATTATATTTATAGTTAATATTAATTTAAAAGATGAAAGTAAAGAAAAATTAAATGAAGATAGTAGTAGTCTTTCTGATAAAGAGATAGCATCTTTATTAGAATTAGTTAATGTCTATGATAGTTATATAATTACTTTTGATGGTACTAAAGATTTAAGTACTTTAACTGATAAAGAAAAAATTAACTTTATAGATAGATTACCTATTGAGATAAAGAATGACCTTGATTTAGATTTTAATAATGGTGTTAGTTTAAATAGAGTAGAGAATGTCTTGAAAAAATATTTTGGACCTAAAACAACATTTAATCCTGTTAATTCTACTTGCTTTCTAGATGACGGAGACTATCTTATTTATGATAGCATTACTAATATGTATAAAGCCGATACTGATTATCATGCTCATAGTGCTTATACTCCTTTATCTATAGAAAACTATTATGTAGAAGGAGAAAGAAGAGTAGAAAGGGATAGATTAATCTATTCCATCACTTTTAAAAAAGCTTTTGCCTATCCAAACACATCATCTTATTTCAGTAATTATACAGATTTAGTAAATAATAGAAATTTAGTAGTAGATCTATATAATAAATATAATGACTATGAAACTAGTGATATTAATAGTTTAATAGAACCCTTCAAAGATGAGTTAACTAGTTATACATATATCTTTGAAACAAAAGATAGTATTAATAATAGTTATCTAGTAGAGCTTGTCAATCTTAATAGTCATAGTCAATTAGTATTTTAAAAGACCTTAACATTTAGTTAAAGTCTTTTTCGTAGTATAACCTTCGCTGTAATCTTTTGCTTCTTCATACTCTTTAACTGCTTGATAATGGACGACTTTCTAAAGTAATTAATTCATTACAAAGTGAGATACTTAACAGTTTTAAATATTTATTAAGAATTTAAAATCAAAAGGTATAAACTTATTTTTTACTGATATAGATAAAATTAAAGAACAGATGTTAAAAGAATTTGATAATACGTAGCTAGAAAATTCTAGTAGCTTATAGAATTTTCTTTATTGTTGTGCTAAAATAATTGATATATTGATAAG
>CALVVB010000017.1 GCA_944363735.1 uncultured Bacilli bacterium
GCAAAAGAAGTAAGAATTTATACTTACTTCTAATCATGGAGATATCTCATTTACACAGATTCCCTTACACACTCTTTTTAGTGTCTACTTATTATTGATAACTTCAAATTATTCTTTACTCTTTTATTTTTAATGCTCCTTTGTCACATCTATTACCCCAGTAGTCTAATATCTTATTATCTTTTTTTACTACTATAATTTCACAATGATTAGGACACCCTTTACATTCAATTCCTGTAGTTTCAAAGTTAGAATCTTTTACTTTGAAATTAAATTCTTTTTTTATACCATTTTTTCTTGCAAGAATAGCACTACCTATCGCACCCATTAAATGGCCATTTTCGTCTACAATAATATCCTCTTTTAATAAATCTTCGAAAGCTTTTTTCACCCCAATATTTTTAGATACTCCTCCTTGAAATATTATTGGACCTTGTATTTTTTTACCTTTACCAACATTATTAAGATAGTTACTTGCTACACTATAACATAGTCCTGCAATGATATCATTTCTTTTATAACCCATCTGTATCTTATGAACAAGATCACTTTCTGCAAATACAGTACAACGTGCTGCAATATTTGTAGGATTTTTACTAGTTAGAGCAATATTACCAAAATCTTCTACATCAAGCCCCAATCTCTTAGCTTGACTAGATAAGAAACTACCTGTTCCTGCGGCACATAAGGTGTTCATAGCATAGTCTGTAACAATACCATTATCAAGTAAAATAATCTTTGAGTCTTGTCCTCCTATTTCAAGAATTGTTTTTATATCGGGATACTTTGATAATGTTCCTATAGCATGAGCGGTTATTTCATTTTTTATACTTGTAGCCCCTAGCATTGTTCCGATAAGTTTTCTAGCAGAACCTGTGGTACCTACTGATGTTACCTTTACCTCTTTAGGTAATTGTTCTTCTAAATCTTTTAAGATCTTTTTTACTGCTTTAATTGGATTACCTTCTGTCCATAAATAGGTAGAAGCTAGTAGATTATTATCATTATCAAGTATTACTCCTTTAGTTGAAATAGAACCTATATCAATTCCTAGACTTGCTTCCATTTTCTTCCTCCTTCTTAAGTTTTAATAAATCATAGAAGGCTTCAATCCTTGTATTTAATCCTTCTACTCCTGTTTGTTCATCAAAAGATAAGAATATAATAGGCATATTATTATCTTTAGCAATATTCATTATTATAGGCATAGCCCCTATTTCAGGAGTACATCCTGTAGGTTTTGTATGAATAATCCCATCATATTTATGTTTCTTTAACCAGTAGACTCTATATACATTATCAAGTCCATCTGCTCCTAGTGTATATTTACAGTACTTTCTTACTTTAAACTTCATAAACCATTCCATTAATTTCTTTTGCCATAATAAATAACTAAGATTAGTAAATCTTTTTATCTCAATATTAAAACTTGCTAATAGTTTTTCAAGTTCATAATTAGAGAAAGGTTCCATAGCTGTATATAATTCTCCAATAATACCTACTTTTAGAGTATCTTTGGGTTTATCTATTTTTACTTTTCTTAATTCTTTCTTTGTTTTCTGATATAACCATATTAACTTTATAATACTATTTTCTTTATTTGCTTTCTTAATAAAATTATCTTTAATCTTTTTAAAACTATTTTTTTTATTTTCAAATCCAACTCTTTTTCTTATAAAAATATCTATTTTATCTAAATAGTAAATATAAAGAAGAGTACTTACTATTTCTTTTATTATTTTTCTTCTTGTTAAGTAGGGATTTAGTTTTAACATTGTTTTATAAAGTTCAGAAAATCTAGCATGATCTTTTTCTGCTATTTGATACATAGTAAAATTATAACCTAAATCTTTAAGGATAGTTTCTTGGACCTCAGCATAATATCTATATCTACAACCACCACCTGCTTGAAATAAAACAGTTGCACCTTTATTTAGAGCTTCTATAAAATTACCTAAATTATATTTAAAAGGAACACATACTGTATCAGGAGAATTTTTAGATCCTAGCGCAATTGTTTCTTTTGTTATTTTTGGCATTTCTATTACTTTTAGATGAGTTGTATTAGTTATTAACTTTCTAAAGGGATTAAAGTAATTCCCAAGTTGAGGGAATGCTACTAACTGTTTCATAAATGTATTCCTCCTTTTAACATATCAAGAAAACTCTCTAATCTTGTAATAACAGCTGTATTGTTAGTTAAATCTTCAAAAGTTAATAAAAGAATAGGGTGCTTCTTTCTTTTCCTTAAAAGCATTTCATTGGAAAGAGAATCAGGGCCACAAGGGAAGGCACTTAAAATAATAGTACCATCTACTTTATCTTTAAAGTAGTTGAAAGCTGCTAGATGTTCTTTATTCATAGTAAAGTGTATTTTAGTAGATATTTTATTACAGTTAAAATCAATTAAATTTCTTGGTACTTGATAACTATAAACAATAGATATATTATTTTTTTCTAAATAATTAATTATACCTTTACCTATTAAATTATCATTTAAAATATAAGGATGACCTAATAAGAGAATTTTTGTTTTGTTACTCCTTATTTCTTTTTTAGCTTTAATTTCTAAAGTTTTATAATAATTATTTTCTACAACCTTTGCTTTATTATAAGCAGAAGCAGATTCTATAATGCTAAATCCTAGTTCTCTACCTATTTTTATAAAAGCATTCTTTTCACTATGATGATGTTTTACATCAAGATTATAATTTAGTATTTTTAAATCAGGAAAAGTGTTTCTTACTAAATCATATAAAGCATTAAAATTTGTACATACTTGCTCAGTTTTAACTATTGAGTATATTCTTGGTACTAAAATATAATCACATTTATCTTTTAATGCTTCTATATGTCCTAGATATATTTTTAAAGCAAGACATGATTCATCAATACTTTTCTCTTTACCTAACATTAAAGTTTTAGCAGTAGTGTCATTACTCTCAATAACTTCTACTTTTAACTCATTAAAAAATGCTTTCCATAAATGGGCATAGTAATAATAAAGTAGTGCTTTAGGAAGTCCTATTTTCATAATAATCATACCTTTCCTTATAATCTATGAAGTTAAAGGGAAATTTATCTTTCTTTTTTTCGATAAAAAGTGAAAATTAGAAGAAATTATATAATAATAGTTAATTTTTAGTTGTTTTATGATATAATTAAAACCGGAGGGAAGTTTATGAAAAAAGAAAATATTGAAAAATTAAAAAGTGCAACTATAGTAGTTTTAGTTTTAATTATAGTATTTGGTGCAAGTTATTTTACATCAGAATTACAAGAACGTAATAATGGAGGTACTACAAATTCTTCTAACAATAGTTCTAATGATAATAGTATTCCAGAAGATCAACAAGGAGATTTAAATGAAATTGGTATTGATGAGTATTTAGATCTTAAAGAAGGAAATAATGCTTCCATAATTTATGTAGCTAGACCTACATGTCATTATTGTCAAGAAATGGAACCTATTGTTAAAAATATAGTTTATGAGTATGGTATTACTGTTAATTATTTAAATACTGATGAACTAGATGATGAAGGACAAGCTAAATTTATAAAGTCTGATGATTATTTTGATGAAAAAGGTGGTTATGGTACACCTATGTTGATAATAGTTAAAGATGATGAGTTTGTTGATGTTTTAGAAGGTTTAACCACTAAAGATACAGCAGTTCAGTTCTTTAAAGATAATGGTCTTATTGAAGAATAGGAGTATTTATGAATAATAAAGAAATTTTAAGAAATCAACTTGCTAGTTTTAAAAGTAAATATCCTTTAACTATCGGATGGAGACTTAAAAAACATTCTGAATTACTACTTGATCATTTACATGATGATGAAGTGATTAGATATGCTTTTTATGCTCAGAAAAATAATAGTTCTTTAGATGTAACTAGTACAGGAATAGTTGCTGTTACTAATAAACGTTTAGTAATCGCTAGAGATAGAGTTGTAATTGGTTATTTCTTTGATAGTATTACTGCTGATATGTTTAATGATTTAAAGGTTAGAAGTGGTATTATTTGGGGAAAGATTATAATAGATACAATTAATGAATTAGTAATACTATCTAATATTAGTAAAAGTGCTTTACCTGAGATAGAAGAAGAAGTAACTAGTGCAATGTTGGAATTAAAAGATGAGAATTAAATTCATCTTTTTTTTATACAGGACTTATATTATAAAAAGATTATATATGTTTAAATAAGTATAGAGAATTTATAAGATTTATTATATAATTACAATATTAAAAAAATATATTGATGTGAAGATGAGGTAGTTTATGAAAAAAAGACAAGAAGTATATGATTTATATTGGTATTTTGCTTATGAAAGACAAAATATTTTCTTTAAGAAAATGAATGGAGAACCTTCTCCGTGGACAAATGATCCTATTTTACAGGAATATAAGTTTTGTAATAGTTATAGAGTAAATGATAGAGTTAGTCAGTATTTACTAAAAAATGTTATATATAATAGTAAAAAGTATTCTGATGAAGATATGTTATTTAGAATAGTATTATTTAAATTATTTAATAAAGAATCTACTTGGGAATTGTTGTTAAATAGTTTTAATGACATAACTTTAAAAACATTTAATGTTAAAGAATATTCTAAAGTATTAGAGAAATCTATATCAAATGGTATAAAGATTTATAATGACGCTTATATAAGTTGTGCTAATAAAGTGTTTGGTTATGATAGAAAACATGACAATCATTTAGCATTACTTAAAAAAATGTTTATTGAAGATAGAATACAAGATAAAATTGTTAATTGTAAGACGATGGAAGAAGCCTTTAATATTATCAAAAGTCATCCTCTAATTGGTAATTTTATGGCCTATCAGTTAGTTACCGATATTAATTATAGTGAAGTTGTTAATTGGAAAGAAGATGAATTTACAGTTGCAGGTCCAGGTTCTCTTCGAGGAATAAAAAAGTGTTTTATAGATAAAGGAAATATGAATGATGAGGATATTATTAGATATATGTATGAACATCAAGATGAGGAGTTTAAAAGACTAAATTTAAAATTTAAAAGAATTGGTAATAGACCTTTGCAATTAATAGATTGTCAAAATATATTTTGTGAACTAGATAAATATTGTAGACAAGCTTTACCTGATTTGAAATCTAACAGAACAAAGATAAAGAAAAAGTATATAGCGAAAAATGAAAAGATAAATTATATTTATCCACCAAAATGGATGATTTAAAAATGTCATAAAGTCTATAAAAAATATTAGTATTAGTGTTAAAATATAATAGAGTAGTGATAGTTATGCAAAAATATTATATTGATCTTGGTTCATCAACAATAAAAGTTTATTGTTATGAGAATGAATTAAAACTTATAGAAGATCATTCTATATATTTTAAAAATGACTTTGATAGAGAAAAAGGTATTAGTGAAAATAATTTGAAGGAGTTATGTGACTACTTTGACGAAATAAAAACTAAATATGATTTAAAGTATTATAATACAAATATTTTTGTTACTGGTATATTTAGAAATTTAACACAGGAAAGAAAACAAGATTTAGTTAAGTTATTTAATGAAAGATTTGATTTACATTTTAATATTATTAGTCATTGCCCAGAAGTGTGTTTAAAACAAGTCTTTGGAGAAAATTATAAATCAAAGAGTTTAGATACTATAACATTACTTAAAGCCTTAGAATTAGAACGATTAATGTATAAATCTAAAGGATTATCTGAATATGAAACAAAGTTAATTGAACTTCCAATGGTAGATAGTGATTTTCCACCTAATACTATATTTGACCAGTCAGAACAAACGACAGTAACAAAAATGGAGAGAAGAGTATTTGATTTAGACATAAAAAAGTTAAAAACAAATTGCCAAATTAATACTCCATCTAGTTTATATTTAAACTTCTTTCAACACTTAGGAGTAGATTTTAAAGGTGAAAGCGGTAATTTTAATGATTATTATTTTAATAGATATTTAAGAGAATACTTTGACTGGTTAGAAAGAGAAACAGAAGTTGAAATATCTGCTTTGAGGACTAGCGCTAAGAATGGAGACATGATTTTAAAGAAAGCATTAGTTAAAAATATACAAAAAGGATGATATTAATTGAAAATACCATCTTTTTTGTACTTTTTTTGAAATTTCGAGTATACTAAAAATAACTTAATATGTAGTTAAACTTTTTAGTTATAAATTGGAGCAATAATTAAATGATTACAAAACTTTTATCGTATGAGGTTTATATACAAATTATCATTTTATAAACATTATAGGAAATAAATATAAAGAAGAATTTTATAATCATATTATGGATGATGTTATTAAAAAACATAAAAATCTGCTACCATTAAAAATAGATTAATTATTTCAATTTTAAGTGTAATTATTCCTTTCTTTTTAATTGTATAAATTAAAAAGTTTAAATTAATTATATTTGTACAATCTCTACATTTTGTATATCAATATTTTATTGTAAATTATTATGAAGTTGGAAGGTATACTTGAGTATTAGATAATATAGAAACAATAAATGTAAAAGAACAATTAGGCATCTAGAATTACTAAATTATTATTTTTCTTGCTTATTTTAAGATTTTATAGTAATTTTATGATAAAATATAATCAGGTAAATTAAGAAGAGAGGTAGTAATATGATCTTTGATAGAGTATTATTTGATAAATTACATACATTTTCAGAGAATTTATGTCGTGATTACAATATAGCTGAACCAAAAGATAGAAATTCGCTTGTTTTATATTTAAAGACATTACAACAAGGAATCGATTCAGGTGAAATAAATTCTCAATTTATTGGATTAACATTATATAATTTTATTACTTCAAAAGAAACTAGAGATAGACATACAACTGCTAGAGTGTTTGAAGATATATTTGGTGAATTGATCGGAGTTGTTGCAACAGATACAGAAAGGAGAGAAAATCCACCAGTACCTAATTATATAAAAAAATATGATACATTAAGTAATGGGCAAACATGGTCCATAAGCGGAGACTTATCTGGAAATAAAAGAGAAAAGGCAGATCATAAAATTGATAACTATAATTTGTCTATTAAAACGTTAAAAGGTCCTTTATATGACATAGATGAGTCAATAATTGATAGAAACTTCAATAATGAAATAAATATAGGTTCATTATCGCATCGTGCTTTGTTTATTGGTATAACTGATAGATCCTTAAGTGATAGACGCGGTGGGTTAGGTTCTCCTAGACAAATTATGCCTTTATTAAAAGAAATAAAAGATAATGGTTATTTCGATGAATTTAAAAATAGAATCAAAGATTATGTTTCATATGTTTATCAAGATGATGTCGTGATTGTTTTTAAATCAGGATATAAGATGAGAATTGTTTTTATCCCATATGATACTTTTGATAAAGCTATTATTGAATCATTAAATCAAAATGATCCAATTGAAGAATTTACTAAAATTTGGTATAGATGGGAAAATAATAATTTAAGAATAAGATTTTCTTCTTTAATGAATATGATTAATAAATTGAATTTGTATTATGATGATATAACATTGAATCTTGAGAATATTTTTAAAAATAAAGAATTTATGAATAATATAAAAGTGTTAGAATCATTATTAGATGAAAAAATAGAAGATTTAATTTAAAAAATCTTCTATTTTTTTGGGAAATAATAATCCGATATTATATGCCATTAAAACGGGAACTGCATTACCAATTTGTCTATAACAAGCAGATGTACTTCCTATAAACTTAAATGTATTAGGAAAAGTTTGAATTCTTGCAACTTCTCTAACACTCATTCTCCTATTATATTCTGGATGTGGAATAATTAAAGGTCCTCCAGTTCCGCTACCCCTTCCCATAATAGTAGGTGCATGTTTATCCCAATCAGTTGGTCTGTTTCCAACCATATTTGTTTTATTTTTATTTAACTTACATTTTGAAGACATATGATTTAGAATATCAGGGTATTCTATATTAGTTTCTTCAGGTAATCCATAAATAGTATCTCTAAGTGTTTGATATTTATATTTTTTGTTCTTTTTAAAATAATCACTTAATTTAATTTTTTTGTTTTTACATAATTTTTCAAACATGTCCGTGACAATATCAATACTATTCATATCTTGTATTTCAGTTCCTTCCGATGAATGTGAAGATGGAATATTTAATATTTTTTTTGGGTGTTTTTTATCTGCTGGTTCATTCAAAATAGGCATTTTAATTTTTGAAGATAGATCGTTTCTTACTCCAAAAATAATAATTCTTTCTCTATTTTGAGGGACACCATAGTTAAGTGCATTAAGAACATTGTAATAAACAGTATATCCATCTCCGACACTTTCAATATCATTAATTATCATTTCTAGAACTTTTCCTTTTTCCATATTTTCTAGACCTTTAACATTTTCTAAAAGAATAAATTTTGGTTTCTTAATTTCAATCATTTTTAAAACTTGTAAATATAAATAATTTCTTTCATCTTTCATACTTCTATTGACATTACAAATTGAAAAACCTTGACATGGAAAACCTCCAATAACTATATCAGCATCAGGAATTTCTTTTGATAATTTTTCTTTGCTTTGAGATAAGTATTCTACAATATCACCTCTAACAACTTTGTGTTTATTAAATTTATTAAAATTTTCTTCATATGTATCAACTGCATATTCATCGAAATCATTTGCCCATACTATTTCATGCCCAGCTAAGGAAAAACCTAAATCTAAACCACCTGCACCCGAAAACATTGATATGACTCTCATTATAAACCTCCTTAGCATTTTTTCATACATACCAATTATAACATAAAATTAGTGTTTTTTATCTTTCAAATCAATTTATTATATTTATTTAGGACATTTTATTTTTTGTAAAAATAAATAAGTAAGATTTCTCATATAACTTCTAGAGTTCTTTTTCTTTTGTACTTGGCATTCTTCCCATAATTCTCTTGAAACAATAGCCTTAACAACATCTTTATGGTAGCTAAGATTTACCATGCACGAAATCGCCTTTATAAATTTAGTTTTGTAAAATATTTACAATGGTAGAATATCTCCAATTTTCTTTACTTAAAACTTTATCTTTATTGAATAAGTTGCTAATCTTTTGATATGACATTCTATTGTGATAAAGTTCAAATATTCTAACAACTGTATCTTTTGTTAAAGCATCAGGAACTAACATTTTATTTTCATGCTTGTATCCTAGTGGTGCTCTATGAGGAATATGTCCCTGTTTTATAGCTCCTGCTAAACCAAATTTTGTTCTTTCTGAAGTTCTTTCAATTTCAAGTTGTGCAAGTATGGTAGTCATTCTCATAAAGAATATACCAGTAGAGGTTTCGGTATTTAATTCTTCGGAAATGCTTTCTAAACTGCAATTATATTGTTCAATCATCTTACAGATTATTTCTAAATCTTGAATTGAACGAGTAAGTCTATCTAGTTTATAAACAATAATTTTATTTATCTTTCCATCTTTCATATCTTTTAGCATTTCTTGGAATTTAGGACGATTCATACTTTTGGCTGAAACACCTTCTTCACGATAGACTTTGTAGATTGTGTAATGTTTATAATCACATAATCTTTTCAAGCTTTCTTCTTGTTCATCTAAACTAAATCCTTCACGTACTTGATCTTCTGTACTAACTCTAGGATAAAGCCCAACTACAAATTTTTTCTTTTCTTCATTCAATATTTAATCATCTCCTTTTTAAGTTTAAAAAAAGAGAAGTGAAGGTACTACGAACTAATACTTTCACTTCTCAAAATACGTTGTAAGACTTTAGGTAAATAAATCACCCTCTATATAAATTATACAATATTTTTAGATAAAAATCTATCTTGTGAAAGGTCATCTCATAGTATTTAAGTAGTTTTATAGTTCTGATATTTTAATTTTATTAGTTAAGTTTCTTATGTAAATATCAGTAGAATAATTAAATGCAAGAAATGTTATCCCCTTAATAATGATTCTATGAGGTTCAATATAAGCTAGATTGGTTTTATCAATCTTTATAATATTACCATTAATGAATGTTGGTTTTGTTTCGCAGAATTTACAGATAAAATCTAGTCTTTGTTTTAATGACTTTTCAAAAGGCAATTCTTGCTTAATAAACTTAATCATAAACACCATCCTTTCTTTAGGATGATTTCTTTGTACTTCCAAGCTCTACGGGAGTTTGAGACACAAAAAAATCAATCTCGCGATTGATTTCTATATATCAAAGTCCGAAAAGTTCGAACAGATTCGTCAATGGAGCGAATCACATACAAGTTACGAACTTTATTCTCTTTCTGTATTCATTATATATTAAAATTAATATATTTTCAATATTATAATTTCAATATTCTCCAATAGTATAGATTATTTTTGGTTTTAATGGTATAATTAGCACAACAAACAAATAGTTAAATAGTAATTTGTTGAAAAGATGGGATGGAAAATTTATATGTTAGTAAGTAAAATAATAAGTAGCATTATAGAAATAATTTTAATTAGTTCTTTACCATTTATTTGGTGGCTAATATCAGCAAAGAAAAAAGAAAATTTTTTTAGTTGGATTGGTTTAAAAAAAATAGAAAATACAAAAACAACATTGATAAATACAATCATAATATCATTAGTTTTTATGACTGTATCTATTCTTACTCTTTATTTGATAAAAGATATTGAAACAGCTACATCTGAATTCAAAGGATTAGGAATAAGTGCCTTACTACCAGCACTTATATATGCTATATTTAATACTTCCTTACCTGAAGAAATATTTTTTAGAGGGTTTTTATTAAAAAGATTATCAAATAAATTTGGATTTAGAGTTGCAAATGTAATTCAAAGTATAATATTTGGACTACTACATGGAATAATGTTTTTTAGTTTAGTTGGAATTGTTAAAGCAATGATTATTATATTACTTACAGGAATAATTGCTTATGCTATGGGATATGTAAACGAAAAAAAAGCAAATGGCTCAATTTTGCCTAGTTGGTTTATACATGCATTATCAAACATATTCGCTTCAATTATAGCAATGTTTTCTATTATATAAATTACAATTTATCGATTAGATCAACTTTAAGTAGTTGGTCTTTTTTTAACTCTCTTAATATAGAAATTTTTGATGTAAAATGTTATAATTATACAAATGTTAAAAATCTTTGACAAAGTTCCAAAGACCTTTGATAGAATAAAAATTAAAAATAATATATGATTATATTGAAAGGAGATAAAAAAGAGTGAATTTAGGGAAAAACATTTTTGAATTAAGAAAAAAGCAAAGACTTTCTCAAGAACAACTTGGCGAAAAAGTTGGAGTAACAAGACAAACTATTTCAAATTGGGAATTAGAACAAACAACACCAGATACAAATCAACTAATTGCTTTATCAAAAGCATTAAAGGTAAGCATTGATGTATTAGTAGGAAATGATATTCAAAACTTATTAGAACAAAAAGTAAACAATGTAGAATCGGAAGTTATAAGAAATAATAAACTTTTGAGAATGTCCCTAATAATATTAGCAATAATTGTTGTTATTTTAATTCTTGCATTTATCTCACTAGCATAAAAAGGAGGGAAAAGATGAAAAAAGATAAAAAATTGTATATGACAATAGTATGGCTTATTTGCTTATTTATATCTATTGATGTTGGAAATCACGCACTACAATTTTTTGAAAATATTGGATTAAATGTGTGGGGTGCTAGAGCAGTAGGTGCCATTGCCTGTGTTTTAATGGGAACAATATTTTATTATTTATGGATAAAGAAAGTATCAGAAAAAAACTAAATAGAAATTTATCAGAGTTGTATTTGTTTGGGCTTATCAGAAATGGTAGGCTCTTTTTTTATGCCCGAAATAGAAAGGAGTGAGAAGAATTACAATAATATTATTTCTTAATAATCATTTAAAATATTTTTAATTTGATTGATTTGTTTAATAATCAAATTAGAATAATCACGATATCCAAGAAAATCCATTTGTTGTTTTAATAACGATAAATTTTCAATTATTTTTAATAGTTGTACTCTTTCTTCTTCTAAATTGCTTTTAGTTCCATCATCATTTGCATAATCGTTAATTAATTTTCTAATAAAGTCAGACTGTGATAGTCTGGCTTTATTAGATTTTTCTACTAGCATTCGTTTTTCATCTTCATTTAAAAATACATTAATTTTAATATTTCTTTTTCTCATAATCAATTTTATCCTTTCAAAGTAAGGGTATGGGAATTTCCCATAATAGAATTTGTACGGGAGTACAAATTCAGTGCTGGCTAGTACAAATATTATAGTTTGTACTCACACATTTTTATTATAAATTAGTTCATTTAAAATAATTTCTTCTGCAATAATTTTGTAGTTATTCATTAATTTTACCCATTCTAATTGATTAATTTCTTTACTTTTTTCAGATAGTAATTTGTCTGATTTTTTAAATTGTTCCATCAGATTATTTAATCTATTTTCACATTCATTACTAACTGAAACAAGATAATCGGTTAGTTCATTTTTCATTAACAGAGTTATATAAAGTGCTTTGCTATTCTTTTTCAGATAGTGCAATTTTAGTAATCCATATTTGTTAATTCTTTTATATTTTTGATTTTTAATAGTTAAATTAGGGAATAAATAATCTCCAACTTTTGTATAAGTTAATTTCATTTAAATCTCTCCATTTCTTTATTTAATTTGCTATTTCCATTTTAGTTTTAGGTACTAATATTAAAATATCTTTTAGTTTATTTTCATCAACATATGGACGACTAATAATGCCATCAATATATAAATGTTCTTTTGATTTTGATATAAAATCTTCTAAAAATTCATTAGAATATTTATTATTTCTCATTTTTGTGACTGATAAAATGTTGTAATCTTGTTCTATTTTTTTTAGTTTTTCTTTGTTGATTTCTTCTTGATATTTAATTCCAATATTGTTATCTATTATTATTTTATTAAGATATTTTAAATACTCTTTACTGCTTTTTGTCATAAATTCCTCTGTAAATTTTATATTCTTAATTTCAATATTATAATTTTTATCTCTAGTAATTTCTATTTTTGATACAAGTCTATGAATCATATCTCTTTTGGCTTCTCGTGATAGTAAATCATATAGAAAAGTAAAACCTATATTTTTAATATTAGTAAAAATCAAATTGTCATTTTCTTCTAAACAATCTAGTTTTTTAATCAGTTCTACTGTATATTCTTGTGATGAATTATCTGGATCAAGACTAATTTTCTTTTTATTTAATTTATCAATTTCTTTTTTAATAACATCATTTTTATGATTGATAGTTTCTACATCTAGGTTAGAACTTAGATATAAATCTACTAATTTCTTTTCTTGTAATTTTAACTTTTCAATAGCTTTTTCTATTTCTTTTACGTCATTACTTTTAGTAGAGTTACAAGTAATAATTTCATTATCTATAGAAAGTATAAAGATAGTTAATTCTTCTAGTATTCGCTTTATTTTGCTTTCGATTTTTTCAGTATTATAATGAAGTCCAAAACCTTTACAATTATGATTTTTACATCTTAAATGATAATATACTTTTAATTTACCATTGGGATATTTAAAGGATTCAGATGAACTCATAATATTGCCACATATAGGGCATTTTACTAATCCTGAAAATAAATGAATATATTCGCCGTAGTTAGAATGCTTATTTTTAACTAATACATTTCTAGTAGCATTCCAAGTAGTTTCATCTATAATTGGTTCACAATAATTTTCAACTCTTAAAATATCTTGTGATTTTCGTTTATATTTTCCATATTCAAATATACCAATATAAATAGAATTAGTTAATATTTTATAAACTCTATCAGATGCCCACTTGCCTTGTTTTAAATAAGCGTTATTATCTTTCATAATAGTAGCAATATTCCTTGTTGAATTGCCTTGTTTGCATAGTTCAAATATCTCTTTAACAACTTGTGCTTCAATAGGTTCTATTTCTAAATGGCCAGTTTCTTTATTTCTAATATAGCCATAAGGTGCTTTACTAGGATGTATTTTTTCTAATGCCATTTCTTCCATAGCACGTTTCGTTCTTGCTCCAATTTCTTTTCTTTCTCTTTGTCCAAATACTAAATTCATACCAAATATCATTTCGCCATTAGCAGTAGATACATCATAGGGTTCAAGTATTAATTCGATTTTCACATCATGTTCTTCACAATAATAAAGTAACCAAAAGCCATCATAATTATTTCTGGTAAGTCTATCTACCTTAATAGCAATTAATTTATCAATCTTTTTAGATTTTATATCAGCAAGTAATCTCTGCATTTCTGGTCGCATTAAATCTTTTCCAGAATAACCTGCGTCATTATACACATCTACAATACTATAATCATTTTTCTCACAATATTCTTTAATCATACGAAGTTGTAAATCAATAGAATAACCATTATTTCTTTGGTCATCTGTACTAACTCTTACATAAATACCACATCTCATAAAATATCATCTCCTTACTTGTTTCCTAACTAAAAAGCAAAATAACAAACACTAAATTAAATTTTTTATATTTCTTATTAGTTTCCTCGTTAATAAATGAAAAGTATAGTCTAAACTTTAATTTTATTTAAAAATTTTTAATATTTTTTATTAGTTATCTTATATAAAATAAGTTTTACGAAGTCTATCAATTAATACTTCTCTAATGTTTCCTCACTAAAAAAGAAAAAATAAGGTTTAAATTCTAAGTTTTTGTAAAATTTGAATGGTTTCTGATATTGAATTTTTTTGATTATGCTCTTTAATAAAAAATGGTTTATTAGATATTTCGTTAACTTTATATTCAAGAATTGTAAGAGTAGTATGATATGTAATTAGATATTCAGTGGGTTCTATAACTTGTAAATTGGTGTGTAGTAGATTTTTAACCTTACCGTTTTTAATTTTGTATTTATAATCCTTAATCACTTCAAGTATTTCCGTATTCGGCTTTAAAGTCTGAATGGTCTTAAATTCAAGCATAAAAAATGTCCTCCTTCCTAGAAAGAGAACATTTAAGTTTCATATATAAAAATAAAAACTTACGAACTTTCTAACGTCCGTAAGTTGTATTCAAATGGAGCGGGTGTCGTAGATATCTACAACTTTTTTCCAATAACGAAAGAGTACATATAATCTTCCGTTGCTAATAATATAATACCATGTTTTAAGTATTTATAGAATAGATTTTGTTTAAATATTAATTTTTTTATAAAAAACTGCTAATAATATTTTAATACAAATTTAACCAATATTTAAAAAAGTGTAAATAGTATTTAAATATTTATACAAATTAAACAAAAATAATAAAATATATGCTAAAATATTATTGATGATAATAATTATATAGAAAATGATGTAATTATGACAATTAGTGAAATTTTAGATGATTCAAAGAATATGAAATTAGAAATTGAGTATTTAATTTATCAGAAAAAACTATTAAGTTTATTAAAAAATATTTAAAAAAGGTGATGTTTTATGGATAAATATATTGATACTTTAAAAGAAATAACAAATAACTTTTCTTATCATAGATTTATTGATTTTTTAAAAGAAATTGATAGTGAAATTTTAAATGGTAATAGTTTGCATTTAACTCCTGAATTTATATATTATTTTAAACAAATAATTAGTATGGTTAATGATCAGTATATAGTAGATAATAGACCAGGTACTTTAGGACATATGTTAGTGGAAAATGCACTTTTAAATAAAGAAAGATTATCGCCTATGTTATCTGTTTGTTTCTTTTTAGAACAAAAAGCAAACTTAGATTTAGATGCAGTTTGTAATGAAATTAATTTTTCACATTTAAATGAGAAATATTATCGTATGATGATTACAAATAACCATGATAATAGTAATTCTAGCATTAGTATCAATTGGACACATTATTCTAAGCCAAAAGAAACTGCTGATAAATATAATTATGATATGATGTTTGATATATTACATGAATTAACACATGTTTACCAATTAACTAGAACAGAGCAAACAGAGAATCCTTTTGACAAATTAACATATTATGATTATCAAAAAGATTCTATATTAATAAGAAACGGTGGTAATAGTGGAAATATGTTTTTTCACCAATCACTTTTATCTGAATTTATGGCTGATGAACAAGCATATGCATTTATGTTACAATTAATACAGAATCACCCTGAATATTTCAATAATGACTTAATAGAAAACAAACAAAATGAGTATCAAGAAAGAAAAAATGGAACGTATGGAGATTATGGAGCAAATCCACGAGAAGCATTTTCAGAATTAATATTGGATATAAAAAAAACATATGAAAAATATCCAAATGAACCATCTGTTGCATTTATAAAGCCAATGCTAGAGGAAATAGAAATTTTAAATCAAAAATCTCAACCATTAATAATTCAATTACAATCGCAAGGATTTTCTGAAAAAGCATGGGATAGGTATTATAGTATATTTTTAAAATCATTATATAAATTTGATGGCAAAAATATTATAATGGAAAATGTCCTACAAGACAACATCTCAAAAAGAATTTGAAATATTATAAAGATTTTTGCAACTATTATTTATATTATACTAGAAGCAAATCCATAGGCATTAAACGAAGACAAAATTTTTAGAATTACTTAATTAATAAAAACTAAATATGGAGGAGAACATGAAAAAAGAGGAAATAAAAAAAATAGACTTTGAAAAAACAAATATCATTATAAATGAAACATTTATAGATGAAAATGGTCATGAAAGAGATAAAATAAAAAATGTAAAAATTTCTTCATTTGGTAAAATAAATGTTAATAGGTTAAATCCTATTGCAGAAAACATTTGCAAAGAAATAAAAAAATTGAATAAGGGAACTGAATTTTCTATTCAACAGTTTATAGATAAATATGAAGTTGAATATATGGATAAATATCCTTTATGTAGTTTAATATTAGATTATTGTAAAAAAGAAAACATAATTGTAGTTTTAAAAGACTCTAATGAAGTTTCAAAATTACCATGGAATATGTCTAGAATAAAGAAAAACTAAAGAGGCGGGTATGCCTCTTTAGCATTTGTTGATTAATTTGAGTCTGTAAATAAAATTGTGTAAATAGAAACTTCTCCATGATAAAATAGAAGAAATGGAGAGGTTTTTGTATG
>CALVVB010000018.1 GCA_944363735.1 uncultured Bacilli bacterium
GGAGCGGATGAGGAGAATCGAACTCCCGTAGTCAGCTTGGAAGGCTGAGGTTCTACCATTAAACTACATCCGCATAAGTAAATATCAATTTGTATTGACATTTACAATTATATGAAAAGAAAGTATATTTGTCAACAGTTTTTTATAATTTTACTGATATATTTTCTTTTCTTTTGCCGCCACAAATAGAATTAAGTGAAATATGATATGTCTTTACTAATTTTATTAGTTTATTAGTAGGGATTCTTGTTTTGCCATCTTCATAATAAGAGTAACTAGATTGTCTTATATTTAAGACATCAGCGAATTCTTTTTGCGTCTTTTTTAATTTGAGGCGATATCTTCTCAATTGGTTTCCAATAAATTCAACAGTTATATCCTTATCATAAATCACTTCTCGTTTATCAAGAGTTAAATTAAGCATATATTCAACATTAGTATGAAAATACATAGCAAGTTTAACAAGTTTTTCTATTGGAAAATTTACATCACCTAATTCCCACATTGCATAAGTTGTTCTTTTTACACCTAAATATTTTGCAATTTCGCATTGTCTTAAATCATGATCTTCTCTTAAATCTCTAATTTTCCCAAACTGCATCTTTACCACCTTATCATTATTTTATTACAGCTAGTTAAATATCAAGAGATTTGTCAAGATAACTGATAAACAAAATATTTGGAGCAAAAAAATAGATATGGTTAATTATTATAATAGGAGGTGATAATAATAAAAAGATTAAAATTTATTGGACAAGATGATAATTATGATTGTGGTCTAACTTGCCTTTTGATGATTGCTAGATATTATAATTGCAATGTGTCTAAAGATTACTTAGAAAGGATTAGTTCAACGACAAAAGATGGTACTTCTATGTATGGGTTACTAGAAGCAGCAACTCATCTTGGGTTTAATTGCTATGGTAAAAAAGGTGATGTTAATTCCTTAAAAAATGAAAATACCCCATTTATTGCACATATAAAGATTGATGCGTCTAAAAACTTATATCACTATGTAGTTATTAATAGTATTAGTAATAAGAAAATTAATATTAAAGATCCTAGTGGTGGTAATAAAATAATGGCAAAAGATGAATTCAGTAAAATAGCAACAGGAAATTATCTTTTTATAAAAAAGACTGCTAGTATTAAAAGATTTTTGCAAAGAAAAATTATAAAAGATGAATTTTTTAAATTAGTTAATAAAAATAGATTTAGTTTAATTTTAATAATTATTTCTGTTATAATTAGTATTCTTTTAGAACTTTTAAATATGTTTTCTTTAAAAATAATTTTAAATAATGCTATTTTAGTTGAATCTCTTTCAAATCTTTTAACTTTACTTATTATTTTCACATACTTATTATTTTTAAAAACAGTATTTTCATATATCGTTAATTTGTATGCCTTAAAATTCAGCAAGAAGTTTAATTATCATCTTAAATTAAATTTAATTAAACACTTATTATTACTTCCTAATTTATATTATCAAACTAAAAAAAGGGGCATTATAGTATCTTTATTCACTGATATTGATACTTTATCTGATTATTTATTTTCATCTGTTGTTACATTCATTAATAGTTTTCTCATTTTAACTTTTATTTATACTTTCTTTATAAGTTTATCGTCTATTCTTACTTTAATTCTTCTTGGAAGTAGTGTGATTTTATTTGTTTTTATATACTGGCAGAAAAATATAAGTAGTAATTTAATTTTTAAGTATTATCAAGCTAAAGATAGTTATGATAGTAAATTACAACAAATAATTATTAACAACGAAAGGATTAAAGGGCTGCATCTAGAAGATTTAATGTTTAAAAAAATTAGAAAGGTTACAGACTATTTAGAAAGTGAAAGTTATATAGTTACTAAATATAGCGATATTATTAAAAATATCTTAAGTTTTCTAGAGGGTATAATTTATTTATTAGTGTTAGGAATAAGTGGTATTACACTTATAATGACAACTAAAATGACTATTACCACATTTTTATTATTAGAAAGTTTAATTTTTATAGCATTAAAAAATATAGAATCTTTAATATTAATAATATTAAAATATGTAAACTGTAAGAAAATTAAAGAAAGATTAAATGATATATTTAACTATCAAAAAGAAGTATTGCTACCTTTTTCTAATTATGAATATGCTACTAAAAATCTTTCTATTACAATTAGAAATTTATCTTTTAAGTATGCTGATAATCTTATTCTTAATAATATTAACATAAAAATCAAACCAAAAGATAAAATATTTATTTACGGTAAAAGTGGTAGTGGTAAAAGTACTTTAGTTAAATTATTAGGACGTTTTTTACCAACTTCTTATGGACATATTAAATTAGGTAATATTGATTTAACTCATTATAATTTAGAAGATTTAAGAAACATTATTACTTACATTTCTGCTAAAGATATGATTAGTAATGCTAATATTAAAGATAATATTTACTTGAAGAGAAAACCAAGAATAAATCAAAATACTCTTTTAAATGTTACAGGAGTAAATCAACTATTAAAAGATAAAAATTATACTCTTGATACAATGCTTACTGAAAATGGCGAAAATATCAGCATGGGAGAAAGGAGTAGAATTAGTTTAGCCCAAGCATTATTTAAACCAAGTGAAATCTATATATTAGACGAGTGTCTTAGTAATGTTGATGTTAAGTTAGAAAAAGAAATATTAGAAAAAATTTTAAGTTATTATCAAAATAAAATAATTATTTATATTTCTCATCGTCTTACAAATAAAAATTTATTTAACAGAGTTTTTTATATGGAGAAAGGTAAATGTTATGAAAAAATATAAGAAAGATGGTTTATTAGTTTTTTTAACTGTAATTTTTATATTATTAACATTATTATTTTTCTACCTTTTGAATATAATAAAAATTTGGACTTTTAATAGTTATGTTGTAACAAGCATTAATAATAATGAAGTGATGGTTATAGTAAGTGATAGTAAAATTAAGTTATTTAGAGAAAATAGTTTTTTCTATTATGATACTAAAAAGTATAGTTATGAATTATTAGATAGTAATGAATATGATGAAGGAATTATTTTAACATTAGAATTAGAAAGGAAAATACACCTTACAGATAAATCTTCTACAATAATGTTGCCAAATAAAAAAAGAACAATATTTAGTTTGATAATTGATAGTTGGAGGTCGAAATGAAAAAATTAACAAAAAATGAAATGAAGAATATTAAAGGTGGTTCTTTGAGTGTGTCAGCTTTAGGAATAGGAATTGGCATTTCAGTAATAGTAGCTTTCCTAGTTGGAGTAGTTAGTGGCTTCACTAATCCGTCTCCTTGCGGAGGTGAAGAATGAGAGAATTGACAGTAAAAGAGCTTAAAGAAATAAAAGGGGGCATTTCCCTTAGTGCATCAGTTATAAATTATGTTGGAGATTTAATTGAAATACTAATATCTGCAGGAAGAAAATTAGGTTCTTCAATTAGGAGAATAGGAAGTGGTAACATTTGTCCATTAGAATAAAGAAAATTTTTAAAATAATTACTATTAGTTTTATAAATTGCATTTTAATACTTACTTTTTACAATTTAGGTGTAATTTTAGGCTCAATTATTGTAAAAATTATTTAAAAAGTACAAAAAATGTTAAAAAATGTTGTCTTTTTAAGCTTCAGAGTGTTATAATCAGTTGTAGAAAAAAGCGAAGGGAGGGAAAATAAGTTATGGCACAAGTGCAAGTTAAAAATGGAAATTTAGATTATGCTATTAAAAAATATAAACAAAAACTTGCAAGAAGTGGTGTCCCTTCTGAAGCTAAAAAGCACGATGCATACGATAAACCAGGAGTTAGAAGAAGAAAAGCTAAGAAAGAAGCCATTAAGAATGCACGTAAAAATGAGCGCAAGAGAAGAAACGAACGAGACTAGTTAGTTTCTTTTCTTTTTTTCTTTATTTAATCATAAAATAGATTAGGTGAAGTTCATTATGCATAACTATTTAAGAAATTTCCTAGATCCAAAAGATTTTCATGTAGATCTATATGATAGAAGTATCCATATAACTAATTACAATAAAATTATAACTTTAGGAACTGCTAAAATTATTATAGAAGCCCCTTTGAAAAAAATAACACTTTATGGTAGTAATTTTTCACTTAATAAATTAGCTGATAAAGAATTATTAATATCAGGAAAACTAGATAGTTTGGAGATAAAGTATGAGTAGTTATATATTAAAAATAGAGGGGAAAAGATTAGATACTTTTATAATGATATTAGTAAGATTATCTATAAGTTTTAAAGAGATAAAAAGGACTAAAGATTATCTTATAATAGAAGTATTAGAAGAAGATTATAATAAACTTTTGAAAATTAATACTACTTATAATATTGAAATTATTAAAAGAAAAGGATTAGCATATTTCATTCATTTTTTAAAATTTAGAAAACTATTTATTATAGTTACTATATTAGGTTTTTTATTTTTTAATTTATTAACTAATTTAGTATTTAATGTTAGAGTAGTAGAAACAGATAATGATTTAAGAGAACTTATTTTAAGTGATTTAAAAGAATTAGGCATAAAAAAATATGGCTTTAAAGTCAATTATAAAGAAAAAGAAAAGATAGAAGAAAAAATTCTTAATAAAGAAAGAGATTTATTAGAATGGATTGAAATAGAAGAAAAAGGTGTTAATTATGAAGTTAAGCTTATTAAAAGAGTTAAGGATAATATAGAAAAAGAAACAGAACCACGTAATATTATTGCTAGTAAGAATGGTCTTGTTACTAGAATAGAAGCAGAAAAAGGTGAAGTTGTTACTAAAAAAAATGCTTATGTTAATAAAGGGGATATATTAATCAGTGGTCTAATAAAAAATAATGAAAATATTGTTAGTAAAACAAGAGCGATAGGAAAAGTATATGCAGAAGTTTGGTATAAAGTTTCTCTTAGTTTACCAACTAATTATCATGAAGAAAAGAAAACTGGTAAAAATAAAATAGTTTTAGAAATTAGTTTTCTTAGTGATGACATCGCCATCACAGACTTCGATAAATATAAACATTCAAAAGATACAAAAACAGTACTTTATAAACACCCCTTATTACCTATTAGCATCAATTTAACTAAAAAAGAAGAAGTAAAAACAGTTGATATCGATTTCAGTGAAAACTATGATAAAAATATTAGACCTCTTGCCATAGAAAAGTTAAAAACAAAATTAGGTAATAATATACATATATTAGGAGAAAAAGTTTTGAAAAGAGAAGAAAATGCTGATAGAATAGATATAGATATTTTCTTTAAAGTTGAAGAAGATATAACAAGTTATAGTTCACTAAAAGATTTTGATATAGAAAAAGAAAATCAAAAAATAGAAGAAGAAACTAATTAAAGATAAGAAGGGTAGTGACAATATGCTTTCTAGTTTAAGCCGTACTATTGGTAATGTTTTTGAATTTAGTTTACCTATGATAATAATATCAGTTGTAGTTGCAATTTCTTTAAGAATCGCTGATATTATAAAGAATAAAAAAGATTTTTGCTTTTATAAAGAATTAATTTCTCTATCTTTTATTATTTATATTTTATGTTTGTTCCAAGTAGTTACATTTCAAGATAATAATAATATTTCTAGTAATAATTTAATACCCTTTAAAGAAATGTTTAGATATGATTTAGGAAGTAGATTGTTTTTAAAGAATGTTTTAGGGAATATAATTATGTTTCTACCATATGGTTTCTTTACAAGTTATTTTTTAAAAGAGAAAAAGATACTTCCTATATTTATATTAACTATCGCTACATCAGTAACAATTGAATCTACTCAATTAATGATAGGAAGAGTCTTTGATATTGATGATATTTTATTAAATATATTAGGAGGAGTATTAGGACATTATCTATATATTCTTATTTTAAAGATAGGAAACATGTGTCCTAAAGTGTTACAAAGAGAATGGTTTTTAAATTTAGTGTCTATTATTCTTTTATTGGGATTAATAACATTACTTTAAAACCATCTTTTTTTGTGTTATAATCTAACCATTAGAAAGGAACGTGATTAATGCTGTGAATGAAGTTACTATTTATAATGAAACAGATGGCGAGTTTACTTATCAAGATATAATTGAAAAAGTTATAAATAAGGCTTTTGAAATTGAGAGGTTAAAAAATGCAAGTTGTAGTATAATAATTGTAGATAATTCTTATATTCATAAACTTAATAAAGAATATAGGGGTATTGATAGAGTAACTGATGTTATTAGTTTTGCTTTAGAAGATGATAAAAGTATGGTTATACCTGATAATATAAGATTATTAGGAGATATTTATATTAGTTTAGACAAAGCAAAAGAACAAGCTAGAGAATATGGTCATTCACTAGAAAGAGAATTGTGTTTTCTATCGATTCATGGACTTTATCATTTATTAGGTTATGATCATGAAAGCAAAGAAGAAGAAAAAATAATGTTTAAAAAACAAGAGGAGGTTTTAGAAGCATATGGCATCACCAGATAGAAATAATAAACAATTTGGATTTAAAAGAATTATTTCAAGTATTAAAAATTCATGGAACGGATTAAAAGTAGCATATAAAAATGAACAGAGTATGTATATACATTTAACTGCAACAGTTCTTTTGTTGCTGTTTAGTTTTTTCTTAAAAATATCCATGATACAGTGGTTAATTGTAATTGGAATCATTGGTTTAACTTTAGTAGTTGAACTTCTTAATACAGCGATAGAAAGTACTGTTGATCTTGTTACTAAAGACTTTCATCCTCTTGCTAAAATAGCTAAAGACACAGCATCAGCAGCAGAGTTTATTCTCACCATTTCTGCATTTATTATTTCTTTAATGATTTTTATACCAAAAATTATGGATTTGTTATAGTGAGTAAGGATATTAAGAGCTGATATTAACAAAAAGTTGTAAGAATATACTATTTAGTGCAAAAATATTTATGACTAATAAAAAAGGAGGAAGTCTTATGAAGTGCGGAGTTGTATCAATAATGGGTAGACCTAATGTAGGAAAGAGCACATTATTAAATGCAATACTCAATATGAAACTTGCTATTACAACTGATAAAGCAGGTACTACGAGAAATATTATAGAAGGTATTTATCAAGACGATGAAGCCCAGATTATCTTTATAGATACTCCAGGTATTCATAAACCTATGAATAAACTTGGGAGTGTTTTAAATAAAAAAGCTTATCAGAATATCGATAATGCTGACATTATTTTACTATTAATAGATGTAAACAGTGGTATTGGTAAAGGAGATAAATTTGTTTTAAATAAAATTAAAGAAAATAAAGATACTAAAGTTTTTTTAATCTTAAATAAAATAGATAAAGTAGGCAGTGAGAAATTACTTAAAGTAATAGATGAAGCGAAAGATCTGTATGACTTTGATGAGATTATTCCAATATCCGCTTTAAAGAAGAAAGCAATAGATGATTTAATAAAGACCTTAAAAAAATATTTACCACTTGAAGAAGCAATATTTGAAAGTGATGAGCTAACTAATGTTTCGACTAAATTTATTATGGGTGAATTTGTAAGAGAAAAGATAATGATGTTAACTAAACAAGAAATTCCCCATAGTGTTACTTGTTATGTGGAAAATTATGAAGAATATGATGATTTAGTGCACATACAAGTGTTAATTGTTGTAGATAAAGAGAGTTTAAAGAGAATAATTATTGGTAAAAATGGTAATATGTTAAAGCGTATTGGTATACTTGCTCGTAATGATATGGAAGAGTTTTTAGGCAAGAAAGTATTTTTAGAGACTCATGTTAAAGTAATAGAAAATTGGCGTGATAAAGAGAAATATTTAATAGAATTAGGAATTGATAGTAAAGATGAATAAAAAAGTTACATATTAATCATTAATATTAATAGGTGATAATATGAATAACTATGAAAAATTATGGAATTTATTTAAGAAAACTGGAGATATTAGATATTTTCTTTTAGCAAAGTCTATAAAAGAAAGTGAAGGCAGTGAAAATAATGAAGATAGTAGACGTGAAGGGACTAGTTTTAAACGAAACCAATTATAGTGATTCTAGTAAAATATTAAATGTCCTTACTAGTGAATATGGACTTATTGGTATTATATCTAAAGGATGTCGTAGTTTAAAAAGTAAACTTAGAGGCAGTTCCAGAAAATTAATATATGGAACATTTCATTTTTATTATAAGGAAAATGGTTTATCAACATTAATTAGTATTGACGTTATTAGTGACTATCCTAAAACTATTATGGATTTAGAGAAAGTTGTATATGCATCATACATGTTAGATCTTACTAGACAAGTAGTTAAGCAATCTAAAGATAGTAATATATTAACTTTACTAGTTAGTGGATTAGAGAAGCTTGAAAATGGTCTTAATCCAGCAGTGATTACTAATATATTAGAACTTAAATATTTAGACTTTTTAGGTGTTAGTCCTATAGTTACAGGATGTGCAGTATGTGGTAGCACTACTAATATTGTTAGTTTAAGTCCAACATCAGGTGGTTTTATTTGTAAAGATTGTTATCAAAACGAGGGATATTATAGTGATAAAGCCATTAAACTTTTACAGATGTATTATTATGTTGATTTAGAGAAAATTACAAAAATAGATGTTAATAATAAAGTAAATATGGAAATAAATAAATTTTTAGAAGATTATTATGATAGATATACAGGAATTTATTTAAATAGTAAAAAAATGCTAAAGAATGTGATAAAATTAAAATAAGGTAGTGGTATTTTATGAAGAGAAGATTAATAATTCTTTTAAGTTTATTTGTTATTTTAACTATTTGTGTCTTATTAGATGTAACAGGTGTAATAGATTATAATATTTATAATATATTATCTACTAATGAGATAGGTTTTTTTACTGTATGTGCTAATGCAATTACATCACTAGCATCAAGTGAAGCGATAATTATTATTACTCTTGTACTTATATTCTTACTTAATACTAATCACCAGAGATTATTTGTTATTATTAATACCTTAATTAGTGCAGGTATTATTATATTAAGTAAGAATATCTTTTTAAGGGAAAGACCTTTAATCGGAAGTGAACTTCTTTCTAGTTATAGTTTTCCTAGTGGTCATAGTTTAATCGCTACTACTTATTATGGATTTTTAATATATCTTTTAAAAAGAAGCAAATGCAAGGAAGAGATAAAAGTAATAGGAACAACTCTTTTAACCGCATTAATCATTTTGATCTGTTTAAGCAGAATTTTACTTAATGTTCATTATGTAACAGATGTTATTGGAGGAGTTATTTTAGGACTTGTAATTCTTTTAGTATTGGTTTACTTTTTTGATAAGACTTTTAAATCTAAAGAAAAAGAAAAACCTTTACTTAAGACGTTATCATATGGATTTAATGGAATACTTCATACATTAAAAAATGAGAGAAATATGGTAATTCATTTCCTAGTAATGATATTAGTAATAATAGCAGGAATAGTCTTTAAAATTACTTTTGTAGAATGGGGAGTATGTTTTGTTCTATTCGCTTTAGTTCTTTCTTTAGAACTTATGAATACTGCAATAGAAAATGTAGTTGATCTTGTAACAGAAGAGAAAAAAGCGAAAGCGAAAGTTGCAAAAGATGCAGCGGCAGGAGCAGTTTTAGTTGCAGCACTTTTCTCTATTATTATAGGCATCTCAATATTTTTACCTAGACTTTTAAATTTGTAGTGTATATAATAATGAGTGTGAACAGAGAGTATAACCGGAGGTGGATTAGATGAATGAAGAAATTATGTGTGAAAGTAGTTATATAGAAAGGGAAAGAGTGAGATAATGAGTAATATTAAGATGGAAGAATTAGTTAATTACTGTAAACAATATGGAATTATATTTCAAGGAAGTGAGATATATGGAGGACTCGCTAATACTTGGGATTATGGTCCTGTTGGTAGTAGAATAAAAAATGCTATTAAGGATACTTGGAGAAAGAGATTTATTCAAGAAAGAAAGAATGCATACGAAATAGATGCAGCGATTTTAATGCATCCTAGAGTTTGGGAAGCATCAGGTCATGTTTCTGGTTTTTCTGATCCCCTAATAGACTGTAAGAAATGTAAAATGAGACATAGAGTTGATAATTTAATTGATGATTTTGATTCTAATGCTCATGCAGATGGTATGAGTGAAGAAGAAATGATGAATTACATTAAGACTCATAAAGTACCTTGTCCAAATTGTGGTGGGACTGATTATACTGATATTAGAGAGTTTAACTTAATGTTTGAAACTAAAAGAGGAGTAACAAATGATAGTAAAAATACTATTTATTTACGACCTGAAAATGCTCAAGGAGAGTATGTTAATTTCTTAAATGTTCAAAGAAGTATGAGAGCAAAGTTGCCATTTAGTATTGGACAAATTGGTAAGGCTTTTAGAAATGAAATAACTCCTGGTAATTTTACTTTTAGAACTATTGAATTTGAACAAATGGAATATCAGACTTTCTGTAAAGAAGGTGAAGATAGTGATTTATATAAATATTTTAAAGAATATGCAAAAAAATATTTTATGGATTTAGGATTGCCAGAAGATAAACTTAGATTTCATGACCATGAGAAGTTAGTTTTTTATGCTAAAGAGGCATGTGATATAGAATATTTATTTCCTTTTGGTTGGGGAGAGATAAATGGTACGCATAATAGAACTAATTATGATTTATCACAGCATCAAGAGTATTCTTCTGTTAGTCAAGAATATTTGGATCCTATTACTAATGAGAAATATATTCCTTATATAATAGAGTCAACTGTTGGTGCGGATAGACTTACTTTAGCGATAATTGCAGAAGCTTATAGAAAAGAGACTTTAGAAGATGGAAGCGAAAGAGAAGTATTAAAAATACATCCTTACCTAGCACCTTATAAAGTGGCAGTTTTACCTTTAATTAAGAAAAAACATAGTGAGAAAGCAATAGATGTTTATAAAATGTTATCAAAAGAGTTTTCTGTTAGTTATGATGAAGCTGGTTCTATTGGTAAAAGATATAGAAGACAGGATGCAATTGGAACATCATTTAGTTTAACAGTTGATGATAATACAATAGATAATGGAACTGTTACTTTAAGAGATAGAGATACTATGGAACAAGTAACATTGAAGTTAGATGAAGTTATTCCATATATTGAAGAGAGGATTAAATTCTAATGGGTCCTATTATTGGTATTTTAACTAGAAGTGGTGTTAATGAAAATGGTACACCTATAGAGTATTGTATGGAAAGTACAAGAAGAGCGATTGTTAAAGCAGGTGGGGTGCCTATCATGTTAACACCTCCTCAAGATATAGATTATTTTACTACTAAAAGTAGTGAAGCTCCTGATTTAACTGGGATGGAACAAGAAATGATTTTATATCAGATAGAAAAGTTAGATGGATTATTTATTCCTGGTGGGGATAAGATTACTAAATATGATTATTATGTCTTACATTTTTGTTTTAAAAGAAATATTCCAATATTTGGGGTATGTTTAGGTATGCAGATGATTGCTAACTATAAAATAGATAACTTTAAATTACTGGATGTTCCTAATAAAGAATTACATTATAAAGAAGATTATGCTGCACCTGCTCATACTGTTACTATCGATAAAAATAGTCTTTTATATAAGATATTAGGTAGTGAAGAGATAATGGTTAATTCTCATCATTTAAGATGTGTAGACTACACTAAAGAATGTAATGTAGTTGCCAAGAGCTCTGATGGAGTTATTGAAGCGATAGAGTTAAAAGATTATGACTTTTGTTTAGGAGTACAGTGGCATCCAGAGATAACTATTAGTGATGATATTAATTCTAAGAAGATATTTGCGTGTTTTATGGAGAAAGCTAGAAGTAGGAAAGAAATATTGACATAAACATCTAACTCTAGTTTTTATTGAAAAAGTGTTGACAAATTTACATTTTTAGCATACAATACTTGAAGAAAAGGAAAGAGATGGGATACCCCACCACCTGATTGATAAGTGAGTCAATAGGTAAAAAGCCAAGATTAGATATAATAATACATTATTATTTTGGTTTTTAAGTGGGTATTAATATATCCACTTTTCTTAATTTATGGAGGTGTTAATTATAGCAAAAGATAATAAGAGTCAATTAATTAATGAGCAAATAAGAGCTAAAGAAGTATTAGTTATTGGTCCTAATGGAGAGCAAGTTGGAATTAAATCTATAGAAGATGCAAGAACACTTGCAAAATATGCTAATTTAGATTTGGTTTTAATGAATCCTAATGGAAATCCACCTGTTTGTAAAGTAATGGATTATAATAAATACCGTTATGAAAGACAAAAGAAAGAAAAAGAAGCTTTGAAAAAACAAAGAGCAAGTCAAGCAGAGTTAAAAGAGTTTAGATTATCTCCTGTTATTGACGTAGGAGATTTTGAAACTAAACTTAGAAACGTTATTAAGTACTTACAAAAAGGTGATAAGATTAAACTTACGATTAGATTCAAAGGAAGACAAATGGCTCATACTGAATTAGGTAAAGAAGTATTAGAGAAATTTGCTAATAGGACTCTAGATTATGCAACTATTGATCAACATCCAAAGTTAGACGGTCGTACTATGACAATGTTTTTAGTACCAAAGAAAGATAAGTAGAAGGAGGAATTATAATGCCTAAATTAAAAACACATAAAGGTAGTAAGAAAGTATTTAAGAAAAGAAAAAATGACTATAAAATAGGTCATCCAGGAAGTAGACACAATACTGGATATAAGTCAAGAAAAGTTAATAGAAAGAAAAGAAGTGCATCTACTTTATCTAAAGCAGATCAAAATCGTTTAAAGAACATTATTTAATAAAAGAAGGAGGATGTAAAGATGGCAAGAGTTAAGAATGGAGCAGTTACAAAAGCTCGTCATAAGAAAGTATTAAAACAAGCTAAAGGATACTTTGGTAGTAAACATAGACTTTATAAGAGTGCAAAAGAACAATTAATGCATTCTGGTCAATATGCATTTCGTGATAGAAAGCAAAAGAAACGTGAGTTTAGAAAATTATGGATAACTAGAATTAATGCAGCATGTAGAGAAAATGGTATTAGTTATTCTAGATTTATAGAAGGATTAAATAAAGCAGGTGTAGAAGTTAACCGTAAAATGTTAAGTGAAATTGCTATTAATGATCCTAAAGCATTTACTGAATTAGTTGAAGTAGCTAAAAAAGGTAAAGAAGGTAAGATTAAAGCAGCTGAAGTTAAAACAACTAGTGAAGTAACAGTTAAGAGTAGTAATACTAAAGAAGAAGTAAAGACTACTGAAAAGAAGACTACAACAAAGAAAGAGACAAAAAAAGAAGAAAAGCCTGAAGTTAAAGACTATAGTAAAATGACAGTTGCAGAACTTAAAGAAATTGCTAAAGAAAAAGGTATTGCAACTACAGGATTAAAGAAAGCTGAAATAATTGAAGCTTTAGAAAAATAAACATATTTTGGAATTTAATTATCTAGTGCTGATTATTAACCAGTGATAATTTTTAGAACAAAATAGAAGATTAAAACGAAAAGGAGATTAAAATATGAGCGTAGTATCAATGAATTATTTATTAGAAGCTGGTGTTCATTTTGGACATCAAAAAAGAAGATGGAATCCTAAAATGGGAGAATACATCTATACAACTAGAGATGATATTTATATTATCGATTTACAAAAAACATCTAAATGTTTAGATAAAGCATATGAAGCTTTAAAACAAATCGTAGCAGATGGAGGAAAAGTTCTATTTGTTGGAACTAAAAAACAAGCAAGTGAAGCAGCAGAAGAATCTGCAGTTAGAACAAATATGTACTTTGTTAATGAAAGATGGTTAGGAGGTACATTAACTAACTTTAGAACTATTAGATCAAGAGTTAAAAGAATGGAACAAATCGAGAAAATGGAAGAAGATGGAACATTCGATTTATTACCTAAAAAAGAAGTAATTGGTCTAAAAAAAGAATTTGAAAAACTTAATAAAAATTTAAGAGGAATTAGAGATATGAAAAAACTTCCTCAAGCTTTAGTTATAGTTGATCCTAAAAAAGAAGAGATTGCTATTAAAGAAGCTAGAATCTTAAATATTCCAGTATTTGGAGTGGTAGACACTAACTGTGATCCAGATATGGTTGATTATGTTATTCCAGGTAACGATGATGCTGTAAGAAGTGTTAAATTACTAATAGGGGCTTTAACTAATGCCATAGCAGAAGTTAATGGTAATGAAGTAATTGATTATATTAGTGAAGAAGATAAATCTAAAACTTCAAAAAAGGAAACTAAAAGAGAAGTAATTAAAGAAGTAAAAAAAGAAACTAAAAAAGAAGTAGTAGAAGAAAAGCCTGAAGCTAAAGTTGAAACAAAAGAAGAAGTTAAAGAAGAAACTGTAGATTATAGTAAAATGACAGTTGCAGAACTTAAAGAAATTGCTAAATCTAAAAATATTTCTACAACTGGATTAAAGAAAGCTGAAATTATAGAAGCTTTATCTAAATAAAATAAGGAAGGAGGGAGGGATACTCCTTCCTTTTATATAAAGAAAGGAAGATAAATTATGTTTAAAGCAAGTGATGTAAAAGAATTAAGAGACAAGACTGGAGCAGGAATGCTTGACTGTAAAAAGGCATTAGAAGCTTGTAATGGTAATATGAGTGAGGCAGTTGACTGGTTAAGAGAAAAAGGTATTAGTAAAGCTGCTAAAAAAGAATCAAGAGTTGCTGCAGAAGGTTTATGTAAAATAGAAGTTAAAGACAATAAAGCAGTTATATTAGAAGTTAATTCAGAGACTGACTTTGTTGCTAAAAATGAAGAGTTTACTAACTTTGTAGATTATTTGGCAACTACTATTATTAATAATAATTTAAAGACTAGAGAAGATGTATTATCATTTGATGATAATGGTGAAACTGTAGAATCTAAATTAGTTAGTTTAACTGCTAAAATAGGAGAAAAAATATCTTTTAGAAGATGTGAATTAGTAGAAAAAGAAGAAAACCAAGTATTTGGAAGTTACTTACATATGGGTGGTAAAATTGGTGCTTTAGTAGTACTAGAAAATACTAAAGAAGAAGTAGCTAAAGATGTTGCAATGCATATAGCAGCAATGGCACCTGTTTGTGTAACTAGAGAAAATGTACCTGTTGATTTGGTAGAACATGAATCTAAAGTAATTAAAGAACAAGTTATGAATGAAGGAAAACCTGCAGATATTGCTGAAAAAATGGTTGTTGGTAGATTAAATAAATTTTATAAAGAAATATGTTTAGAAGAACAAGAATTTATTAAAGATTCTAGTGTTACTGTTGGCAACTATGTAAAGAATAATGGTGGTTCTATCGTATTAATGATTCGTTATGCAGTTGGTGAAGGAATTGAAAAGAAAGAAGAAAACTTTGCTGATGAAGTAATGAGTCAAATAAATGCTACTAAATAGTATATTTTAATACTAGGTATTGTATATCTAGTATTTTAATTTGCTTTAAATAATTCGCTATGATAATATTATTAATAGATTAGATATAGTTAGACAAAGATAAAAAGGAGTCTATATTATGAAAGAAGCGATAAA
>CALVVB010000019.1 GCA_944363735.1 uncultured Bacilli bacterium
AGATTTAAGACTTTAATGTGTCTGTTAGCAATTTCTATTTTATTCATCATATATTCCCAATTAACCGCTTGTTCAGGAAATATTCCTGTATGCTTAAAGCCCATTTGTTTAATATTAAAAGTTAAATCTTGATATTTAATAGTCCAAGTACTAGGGATATTTCTAAAATTTTCCCAGTGTCCTCCTCCTTTATTAGAACGATAGTATACGGCATCTATCTTACCTTTATATTTTTCTAATAAATTACCATTATCCCAAATAACAGTAGGATCTGGTCTAAGTAATATATATTTACCCCATCGCTCTAATTTTTCACCATTAGAAACATCAAGCAGTTCATAATCTTTAAAATTATTAGGTGTTAACATTCAATCACATCCTCTTTTATAGAATATATTCTATCTTCTAAAATTCCTAGTCGTATCAACTGCTTTATCTTCTTGAGACAAAATTTTATCCTCTAAAGCCAATCTAGCAGTATCTACTATTATTTTTATTTCCTCCAAGTCTTCTTTACTTATATTAATATTTGGATTAGTTATACAATCATGATTATATATTATAACTGATTTCAATTCTGCTGTATCATAATTTTTCATATATGATTTATATCTATCTGTTTTCCTTATTTCATTTTTTAAAACTTCTTCCTTTTCTTTTAATTCTACATCTTCAATATTTTTAAACATAATAAAACTCCTTTTCCTTTACCAATTATACATAAAAAAAAGGTTTATGCTATACTTAAGCTAAAATAATGTTACAAATTTACACAAATAATATACAACATACTTTTATATTAAATATAGAAAAACTTCACTTAATTAAGCGAAGTTTATTAAGCAAAATGGTGCCTGTATCCGGACTTGAACCGGAACTCTATTGCTAGAAGTAGATTTTGAGTCTACCGCGTCTACCAATTCCGCCATACAGGCATAACTAGATTATAACACAAAATTATTAAATATTGTTAAAAAATATGATAAAATTAAAAATAAGGGAGGAATAATTATGTTTATAAAGGAAATAAAAGAGCTTGATCCATATATACCTGGCCTTGTTATTAAACCCGATGGCAGTATTATAACAATGGAAAGTGAAAATCACACGACTTTTTTTCAAAATATAATAGGAACAGAATTTCGAAAAATGGGGCTTAATGCAAGAAGTTTAATTGGTCAAAATGATTTAGCAGTTTTAACGCAGATATTATTACAACAGTTAAATATTTTACCATATAGAGGTTGTGAATCTGTAACAAGAAAATATAGCGGTGGTACTTTATATATTAATGATTTAGATAAATTAACTATTAATCAGTTAATAAGTATAATTGATGTGTATACTGTTATTAATGATGGCTATGATATGGTTATTATAGAAACAACAACAGGTGGTAAAGATGACAGATTTGTTAATATAGATGAAATATCTAACAAATTAAAAGAGAAAACAGGATCTATTAAAAAGTAATAGTTCCTTTAATTTTCTTCTTTATATTTTGATTGATATAAGTCTACATCATCTTCTGTTTCTTTCTCCTCTTCCTCTAAGAAATCTCTCATATCAGGTAGTTCATCAATAGATGAAAGTCCAAAGTAATCTAAAAATTCACTAGTTGTCTCATAAAGAATAGGTCTACCTGGCATATTACTTCTGCCCCCTTCTTTGATAAGTCCTTTTGCAACTAATTTTCTTATAATATAACTATTTGATATACCTCTTAACTCATCTACTTTAACTCTTGTAATAGGTTGATTATAAGCGATAATTGCAAGAGTCTCTAAAGCTGCTTGACTAAGATTATTATTATCTTCAGTAGTTAATAATTTTTGATAATACATATTATGTTCTTTTTTAGTAGTTAGTTTTAATTTATCTCCTAGGAAGTCTATTCTAATACCTCTACTATCACTTTGATAATCATTTTGTAATTCTTTAATTAATTCTTTAACATCATCTTTAGATATTTCTAATACTCTACTTATCTCATCAAGATCAAGTCCATCATCACCTACAACAAATAATAATCCTTCTAATACTGCTTTTAAATTCATTATGATACCCCCTCTACGATAATATCACTAAATAGTTCTTCTTGTTTAATTAATAGTTCTTTATTTCTAGCCATATCAAGTATTGCAAGAAATGTTGCCACTATATATTCTTTGGTTGATACAGGGAAAAGCTTAAAGAAGCTTACCTTTTTTTCTTTCTTCAATATACTTTTTATCTCTAGTTTTCTACTTGATACAGTTATTTCTTTCATAGTTACCTTAGTAGATAAAGGTTTTTCTTCACTTTTTCTTACTAAAAACTTTTTAAAGGCATCTACTAATAAATCAAGAGAGCCTTCTCCTGTTATTACAGTATTTTCCTCTATATAATTATTAATATTTTCTGGTAATTTAGTATGAATCTCTTGTCTTTTGCTTTCATTTTCTTTTAAAGTTTTAGTTATCTCTTTATAAGCTTGATATTCTAAAAGCCTTGCAACTAACTCAACTCGCGGGTCTTCTTCTTCAGTTTCTTCTTCATCTACTTTAGGTCTTGGAAGTAACATCCTTGCTTTTATCAAGGTAAGTTCACTTGCCATTACTAGATAGGCAGATGCAATATCTAGGTTGTTTTCTTGCATCTTATGAATATAGTCTAAATACTGTCTTGTAATACTTTCTATTTCAATATCAAAGATATCCATCTTATTTTCTTTTATCAAGTGAAGGAGCAAATCAAGTGGTCCTTCAAATACTTCTAATTTTAAATCCATAATAAGCTCCTTACCTTTCTAATTGTATTATAACAAGGATAAAGACTTTTTTCAAATTATTTACATCAAACGTCGACATTTTGTCTACACTTGATTGCAAAGAAATGTTTTCTCTATAAATTTTGAGTTTTTGCGAAAAAATGATAATCAGTTGTACGAATAAATCATATGACTGAAATTTGACAATCCGATAAATAGTGCTAAAAAAGAAATAGAAAAAATTAGAAAAACCTATTGTTACTAGTGATAACTATATAGAATTAACAGAAGATAATAACTTAAAATTACCTAATTGATAAAGACAAGAAATAATTATATAATATCCTTATTAGATGGAGAATTGATTATGAAAATAGAAGAGAAATTAGAAAAAGTAAATATTAATGAAGAAGTATTAAAAAATATAAAAAATGATTTAGAAGAAATTCTTAATAAATTAAAGAATTGTTTAGATTTTAATGAAGAAAAAGAACTAATTATTAAGTTTAATAATATTAGAGATAATTATTTAACTTTATATTGGATTAGTTATATAGGCTATTTAAAAGATACTAAAAACGAAAAATATTTAGAAACAGAAAAAATTATGGGAGAATATGAGCCTATTATAAATAACTTAATCTATGATTATTATAAAGTTTTATCTTCTTCTAAAAATCAACAAAAGTTAAAAAAGTTTATTGGTAAACGAGCTCTTGCCATCGCTAATAATCAAGCCAGATTAAAAAGTGATGAAGTTATTTCTTTACAGATTAAAGAAAAAGAATTATGTTCTAAATATCAAAGATTAATTATTGGTACAAAGTTTGAATTCTTAGATAAAGAAATAAACCTTTCTTCTCTTAATAACTATTATAATAAAGATGATAGAGACTTAAGGAAAAAAGCATATGATAAGAGATTCGAAATATTAGAAAGTTTAGAAAATGAAATAGATGTAATTATAGATGAATTAATTGAAGTTAGAAACTCTATAGCAAAAGCTATTGGTTTTAACTCTTACACTGAACTGTCTTTTGTAAAAATGAACCGTTTAGATTATAGTAAAGAAGATTTAACTGTCTTTAAAGAAGAGATAAAAAAATATGTTGTTCCCCTACTTAAATTATTAAAGGAACAGCAAAGAGAAAGATTAGGATTAGAAAAACTTGAATATTATGATAATAGTTATTTATTTAATGATGGTAATGCTAAAATAAAAGGAAATTTAAATGATGTCTTAAATAACTTTAAAGCTGTTTTAAAAGAAAATTCTACTATAAGTTATAATTTACTATGTATGATGTTAGATGAAGGCCTAATAGATTTAGATAATAGAGAAAATAAATTAAATGGTGGTATTACTACTTACCTACCTGATTACAAAGTACCTTTATTTATAAAGAAGTATATGGGATTAGAAAGTAATATAACTAGTATTTTTCATGAGTTTGGTCACTCTAATCAATTATATTTAAGTAAAGATTTATTGTTTCATGAGAATAGATGGCCTACTTTTGATATATGTGAAATACATTCTACTAGTATGGAATATTTAATGTACCCTTTTATGGATTTGTTCTTTGGTAGTGATGACTTTAAATATAAAATTAAACATCTAACTAACAGTCTTTCTTTAATGGTAAATATGGCTTATGCAGATGACTTTTGGAGCTATGTTTATGATAATAATTTAGATAGTGAAGAAAGAAAAAGAAAATGGTTAGAATTAAGGCGTGAATATAACTTAGATAGTTATGATAATGAATATTTTTATAGAGGAACTGAGTATCAAGCAGATACTAATAGAATAATTGATCCTTTCTATACAATAGATTATGCTATTGATAATGTTTTAGCTTTATCATTCTATAAGAAAGAAAAAGAAAATATTAAAGATGCCTTTGATTTGTATATAAAACTATGTAAAGATGGTGGAAGTCTATCACTAAAAGAAATTATTAAAAAATATAATTTAGATAATCCATTTGAAAAAGATTCTTTAAAAGATATGTGTGATATTATTAAAGATGATATTAAAATATTAAGTTTAAGAAGGAAGTAGTTATGAAAAGATTTACAATGAAAGATGAAGAATTTATTTGTGAAAATTGTGGTAAGAAAGTATTGCCTTTAAAATATAGTGCAAGAGATCACTGTCCTTATTGTCTTTACTCTAAACACGTTGATATTATGCCTGGTGATAGATTAAATGAGTGTAAAGGATTGTTAAAACCTGTTGGTATTGAAAAATTTAAAAACACTTATAAAATCAATTATAAGTGTGAAAAATGTAAAGAAACTCATAAAAATATTATGGCTAATGATGACGATATGGATATAATAATTGAAATAAGTAAGATGTAATAATTTATTTTTATTAATATTCAAGTTCCATCTCTATACACCTTAATAACAGTTATATAAAAAGGTAAATATTCACTTTTTATATTTAATTAGCTTAATTTTTTACTATTACCTTTATCTTTAAAACGTTTAATAGCATTTTCACATTCTAAAGGAGAAGTTCGTACTAAAAATAATATCAATTTCTTAATATCCTCTTGTTCTTCAACAGGAACAGTATATAAAACTCCATTTAAACATTCATAAAATAAATTTTCTATATCTTCTTTTAATTTATCTTCAACTGACATACCACAATATCTCTTAACAAACTTACTTAATACTTTTTGATATCTTCCCCACTCTTTAATATGCTCTAAATGATTTTCTTTATGATAACAATTTAATCTATTAGAAGCAGGTATTAAATTAGCACCACCACTTGGTCTATGTTTAAAATCATAATAACATCCATCTTCTCTTAACATGCTACATGTCTTTTTTATTGAAACTAAATCTACTATATCTCTATCTACATTTCTAGCTCTTAAATAAAGAAAAGTATATATATTAATTATTCATTTGGCAATCTTTCAAAAGAAAAAGTTGATACAATAGAAATATTACCTTCACTTAAAATATTAGTCAAACCATTAAAAGATAAATCCTTAAAATCTTCTGGATAATAGTCACAACCACACTTTTTACAACAGTATCCACCACATTTTTTACAATATTCTTTACTTTCTAATATTGCTTCCATTTAATCACCTCATAAGTTGCCAATTATTATATTTAGCTATGTTATAAAAGTCAAGAAAAACCAAATAATTTACGCTAAAAATAAAAAAAGCTTTAACGCTTTTATATTATTTCTTGATCATCTTTTATTATTTGCATTTCATTGTTTAACTTTAACATTTCTTGATCTAAAGTATGAATATCTTCAGCACATTGTTGCATACCTCTGTTTATTTTTTCAGGAATTTTTCCTTTAAACTTGTAAGTGATTTTATGATCTAGACTAGCCCAAAAATCCATAGCAACAGTTCTAATTTGTATTTCTGCTTCTACTAAAGTAACACCATCTATTAAGTAAACTGGTACATAGACACTTAAATGATAACTAGAATAACCACTAGCTTTAGGATTAGTAATATAGTCTTCTTTATCATGTACAGTTATTTGATCACTATTTTCTATTAACTCTACTATTTTATGAACGTCTGATAAAAATGAACATATAATTCTAATTCCAACCATATCATGTACATATTTTTCTATATTTTTAGTAGTTACTTCATAACCTCTAGATATTAATTTATTACTTGCACTCTCATATGTTTTTAATCTTGATTTTACATGTTCAACAGGATTATAATTATTCTCTAGTTCATAATCTTGTAATAATATACTAATCTGGGTTTCAAGTGTTTTTAAGGCAGCAGAATACTTTAAAATTAACTTTTCTAATTCTTTATCTTCTATCATAAGACCCCTTTCCAAGAAGTAAGAACACTAGACTAATTATCTTCTAAGTCTAGTGTTTCTATTTCTTCTACTACAGCCATTTGTTGCTCTACAATTATTTTTAATTTACGTTTAAATATCTTAACATTTTTTTCTAATCTGTCTGCTTCTTCTTCAATTTTTCTAGCCTTTAACAATGATTCTCCCACTATCCTTGAAGCATTATGCTTAGCATCACCAACAATTATATCTGCTTCTTCTCTTGCTAATCGTTTAACATTATCTGCTGTCTTTTCTGCATTTATTAAAGATTGTTTCAAAGTGTTCTCAAGTGTTTCATAATGACTTAATTTATCTTTTAATACTTCTATTTCCTTTTTTTGTTCTTTACACTTTCTAATAATACCTTCTGTCTCTTTTATTACATCTGTTACAAATTTATTAACTTCAGCTTTATTATAACCATTAGCTTCATAATTAAATTTGTCCATTAATATCACATCCCTTATTACGGGTTAATTACCAATCAAACTCATCGTCTTCTTGTTTTTTAGCTTTTCTAGGTGGTTTTGGTGGAGTATCTTCTGTTATCTCTCCTTCTACATTAACATTATTCGGAGTACACAAAAATATTCCTCCTCCTAGTTTTTGTAAATCTCCTCCAATTGCATATAAAGTACCACTTAAAAAGTCAACTATTCTTTTTGCTTGATCTGGAGTTACTCGTTTTAAATTAACAACAACAGCATTTCTTTCTTTTAAATAATCTGCTATTTGTTGACTTTCTGAATAAGCACGTGGTTCTAATAACATCATTTTGCTACCAGCAACGCCATTTTCATCAGTATATTCTTCCCTACTCACTTTATAATACTCCTCCTCTTTTATTTCTTCTACATCACTATCATCATTACCAATTAATTTTTTTAATTTATCAAAGCCCATATCTTATCCTCCTATAACTATATATTATACTAACATATTTTTTTAAATTAGAAAAGAGCTAATTATTATTTTTATACCAAATACTTGTTATGTCTACATTATTAGATAATGGTTCTGGATTTGCTTTTTCAAAATAAAGATTTATAGGTACTTTAAAAGCACTACCAAAAGCAATAGCATTACCAGGTTTCAAGTTTTTAAGTTGATTAGCTACTTCCAAAGAAATAGATGGAACCATATCTTTAATATAAGACAAATCTTTAGGATGTAACGTTCTTAAAATAACAAAGTTTGAACATTGTGATATAGCAGTATCAGAAAGTTCACTTGGCCTTTGGGTAATTAGTCCTAAAAGAACTCCATATTTACGACCTTCTTTAGTAATTCGATCAAAAATATTGTATCCAAGTATCTCTGTATCAGTATCTTTTTGAACATAGCGATGAGCCTCTTCTATAATTATATGATATGGTATACTACCTCTTCTATCATTAGTTACTGCTGAATCAAATATAAGTTTAGAAACAATTTTAGTTATTACCTTTGCTAATCTATCTTCAATATAACTAATATTAAAGTTTACTATTTGACATCTTTCTCCATTCATATTAGTAAATAATCTTTCTAAATATGTATCTTTAGAAATATATCCAGAAGAATCAAAAAACACATGATTGGAACTATTAGCAAGACTATGTAGTCTAACACTCAACACATTAGCATAATCATAAACTTTATCACTCTTTAAAATTCCTTCACTAATTAGTGCAAAATCCATCGCTGTTTCTAAATCTTTTAAGGTATAGGCAACAAACTTCTCTGGTCTATCCTCTAAATTAAAATCATCCATAATAAACTGTTTTACAAAATTAACTACTAATTCTATTTCCATTAATTTACCAGTTTTATCTATATATAGACATTGTTTAAAAGTTCTAGTATATCCTGGTTGAACAATTTTAGCATCTAAACTCAAATCTTTAGTATTAAATTTAGTAAGTACTGCTATTACTTGATCTCTTATTTTAGTAGACTGATGTCCACTTAAAAGAATATCAAGAACAGCTCTTGCAATAATATCATTTTTATATTTTATAACATCAGGATCATCACCAGTAAGAATACTAACAAGACTTAAAGCTTTTTCAATAATAGGAATTTGATTAGGTGTTGTAACATCAAGTAGTAGTGCTAAATCATCAACTCCAAGTAACCACAAAGGTATATTTAAAACTTCACTATTAGGATTATCAGGATTAGTCGTATAAGTTTTATAGTGCATGTTAGGATTTATTTTATCAATATCACCCAAAGCCCTAGTATATTCACCATAAGCATCAAACATAATAACATGAGCATTAACAGGACTCTTTTTGGAATCAGCAAAAATATTTTGTAAAATACGACTAACAGAAAATGATTTTCCAGCTCCACTGTTTCCTAATATGGCAAAGTGATTACTAAAAAACTCATTAACTGGAACATTTATTTTATAGTTTTGATAAATATTAGAATATCCAAATGTGATTTCATCAAAAGTTGGTTCTACTGGTCCTAATATCAAAGAAAGTTCTGCCATATTTACAATTCTAACATCAGAACGAAATGACGGTTTAACACTTATACCTGGTAAAAATATATTATTTTTAATCTCTCCCACAATATTAATTCTTAAAGTTGTTTTAGTACTATTAACAATTTCCCCTACAATTTTAATAGGACCATCTTCAAAAACAACATGAAGATTTAAAAGATTAGTCTGTTTAGATAAATCTATATTTAAATCTATAATAACACTATTATCTATTATTTCTTTAATTGTTCCTAACATGAAAACACCTTCTTATTCTATAAAAATTATACTATAAAATTATATTAGTAACAAGAGGATTTTTCGACATTTACTTGTATTATAAATTATTTATTCTATATAATTCAAAAAAAGATATAAATAAGAGGTAAAATACAATTTAAATAATAAAACCCTTATAAAATAAGGGTAAAAATCTAACTGGCGTCCCCAGAGGGAATCGAACCTTCATCTAAGCCTTAGGAGGGCCTTGTTCTATCCGTTGAACTATGGGGACAAATATAAAAAGATATTTATATTCTAACATATCTTTTTATATTTGTTAAGGCATATAATAATTTAATTAATACTTATCTACTATATCTTTATTAAATTCAAATTTATTAACAATTAAAGACTCTTTGATTCTTACCTTATGCTGATAAGGTCCAAACCAAAACCAAGTAAGAAACGATATACCGATAACTACAAAAACTATATCAATAATATACTTTTTTATCAATAACTCTCTCATATAAACTCCCCCATTAATTATAATCTATTTATATTAAAAATCTTAAACAAGACTATTTATAATTTTATCTAATTCTTCACTTTCTTCTTTATTACTATTATCAGTATCTAGTTCTTTATCAAACCAATCTGGTAATATTTCTTCTTTTGATATTTTTTTAGAAACATTTTTATTTTTCGAAGTAGTAGTTGCAACTCTTTTCATCTTTTTATACTCTTTTTCTGTTAACTTCATCGCTTCTTCTACTGTTTCAATATTAAGACGTTTCCACTGTCCTGCTATTGTTTCTAAATAATTACGATTTAACTTTTGGTTATTTATCTTTAAAGCATAAGAAATTAAAACATTAACAACTCCTGCACTCAATTTTTGATCTATCATTAAATCTTCTATCAAGGTCAAATCTCTTTTAGTAGGCTCTGCTCCTTTCATTTTACTTTTTAGATAATCATATGGACTAGTATTTTCAAAAGTATAAGCCATTTTAGCCCATTTAGATGTATCACCTTCAGGTTTCTTTAAATAATCCGGTTGTGTCTGATAAACAAGGGTTGGAAGACTACCTACATTTTCAAAGGAATAATAATTACGACAATTCTTTCTTAATAAATTTTTATCAATTAAGCCCTTCTCATTTAAAGAAGTTCTAATAAGACCACTCATTCTTTCTGTATCAATATTATAGACTAAAGCAAGATTATTAATCAGTTTTTTAGTATCTTTATCAAAACAACGACTACTAACAAGTCCACTAGGAATAGATGATATTAAAAGATTAAAGTCGATTATATCATCTAGAGCGATGGATGCCTCCTCTTTCTTTTCAATGTCTTCTATAACTTCAAAAGGTTTTAAATTACTACTTTTAAACACTTCATTAAATTTATGAGAGATATCTTCATAGTCAGTTAATCTAACACGTGGTACTTTAAACATCTCTAAACGTTTATCATACTCTTTTTTACCAATGTTATTATATAGAACGATATTTAATATAGGATGATTAAAAAACTCATTAGCGCTGATAGGGGAATATAGAAGATAAACATAGTTATTAACACTTCCCTTTTTCAAATAAGTTTTTAAAAGTCCTACTGCCTCTAACTTCTCTCTTGCTATCATAATATCTTCAAGTCTAAGTTGCATTATACTCATTAAATGATGGTGATTTAAATCATTGCTAAAACGATTAAATTCATCTAAATCATCTATTAAGGTAAAGTAAAGACTAACAGCAGTATAACCTATTATAGGTTGATAAAGCATAGTTAAAAGACGTCTATCTTCTTCATGAAGGACTGTTTTATTAACTACTATATAAGTATCTGCTGGTAATAAGGTAATATTTTTCATTGTCTTCACTTCCTAGAAAATAGTATAAATTATAATTAAAAAAAAGACTAGAACTTTTTCTAATCTTTTTTATTTTTCTTTTTCTTATCAATTGGTACTATCTTAACAGTATAACCAACTGGTTCTAATATTTTGATAAGTGTATTAATTTGTGGAGATGTTATTAAATTTTCAATTCTAGTAACTGTTAATCTAATAACTCCAGATTGATTGGCCATCGCTTCTTGAGTTAAATGATTATCTTTTCTTAATTTAATAAAATCTTGTACAAACTCATATTCTATCTCTTTCAACTTATCTTCTTTGTTTTTATTCATAAGTCTCCCTCCTGCTAATAATGTAACATAGAATATACTGTTAATCAATAGTTTTTTTCAAAAAATACGAAATTTCATAATTAATATTAATTTAAACAAATATTTACTATATACTTTGCTTTAATCTATTCTTACATTATAGTCTTGCCAACAGATTATAATAATATAAATTTTTACTTTAATTAGAATTTAATTTATTAAATATTTTAATGAAAACAAAAATTGACCTAATATATAAGGTCAATTTATAAAGCCTATAATCTAATCTAGTTTTTGTTGTAACTCTTTTAATTTAGATAAAAACTCATTAGTTTTTCTAATCTCTTCATCAAATTTTTCATAATTTGCAGTATTTTCAAGTTCTAAAGTAGCATTTCTTTTAACTTGTTCTTCTTCAATACCATATATCGGACTAATAATAGGGCTTGGATGATAAGTACTTTTCTTTTCACTATAAGCTTCTTTAAGTGGTGTAACTTTCTCTTTAGTGCTTAAGAAGTCATCAATAGAAAGTTTAGTTTTTTCCTCTTTAGCCTCTTCTACAGTTAAAACTTCAACTTTTTCTTTTCTATATCTTTCTTCTAATTCTTGAAGACTTATAGGCTCATTACCATCATCTTGATACTGTGTAATTTCATTTTGTTCTGTAATAACTTTCCCTTTAGAAATTAATTCATCTAAACTGATAATAGCGTTTTCTTCTTGTTCTGTTTCAAACTTAGTAAGTTCTATATTTTCTTCTTTTTCCTCATTTTCAAGTTTCTTTAATTCTTCTGCAATTCTTTCAAGTTCTGCTTTCGCTTCCATTTCTGTATAAACTTCATCTTTATACTTAATTACCTCTTCTTCATTTTTCGGACTTTCTACAGGTGTAATAACAATAGGTTCTACTACTTCTACTTTTTCCTCATATTTTTCATTTAACATAATACTATCATTAATGTTAATAGGACTTTCTTTAACAGTAACAACAACAGGCTCTACTTCAACAGGACTAGAAGCAACGGTCTCAATAACAACTTCAGAAGAAATATCTTGAGACACTGTTTGTTCAACTTTTTCTAAAGTAGTATTTCTAACTTCAGGAACAGTAATTTCCTCTTCTTTAGGAACTTCTTTTTCTAATTCCTCTTTCGCAATAGGAGTAGCTTCTTTCATTTTTTCTCTTGCAACTTCTTCTACCAATTTATTAAGTTCCATAGTATTATTTTGTAATTTCTTTTTTTGTTCATGTTTCTTCATAAACTCATAAAACCAAAGAACAAAATAAACAAATAAAATAATACCGATAATCGCTAAAACTATTAAAACCTCTTTAGTCGCTAAAAACTCTATTACTTTTTCCATTATCTACACCTCTTTACTACATTCGATAAAGACAGTTTAGCACAGTCTTAATTATTAAAAAAGTGGTTACACAAAATTTTACAAAAAAAATACACTGATTTTACAAAAACTATTTACATATTTTTACAAACATATTTTTACATATTTTTTAAGTTTTACAGTCATATATATAATTAGAGGTGTATCTATGAAAAAGGAAACTTTTATAAAATCAACAATTATTCTAATTATTGGAGGTTTCTTAACTAAAGCTTTAGGGATGATTATAAAGATAGTTATGAGTAGACTTATGGGGAGTGAAGGTATTGGTCTATATATGCTAGTCCTACCAACTTTTTCTTTATTAATCGGTCTATGTCAGTTTGGTATTCCTACGGCTTTATCAAAACTTATCGCCGAAGACTCTAAAAATAATAAAAGACTTCTCTTTTCTCTACTTCCCATTTCTTTAATAATTAATATTATAATAATTTCTTTTGTTATCGTTATTGCCCCTACTCTTGCCTTTAACTTTTTACATGAAAAAAGAGCATTACTCCCCATTCTTGCTATTTGTGTGGTATTACCTTTAACTAGTACTTCTAGTATTTTAAGGAGTTATTTCTTTGGTAAACAACAGATGCTTCCACATGTTACATCTAATGTCTTAGAAGATATTATAAGACTTATTTTAATTATTATAGGTGTTCCTATTTTTATAAATAAAGGTTTAGAAGTAGCGGTTACTTTTGTTATTTTAACTAATATTATAAGTGAATTATCTTCTATTTTAGTTTTATTTTTCTTCTTACCAAAGAATTTAACTATAAAGAAAAAAGATCTTGCTTTCAACAAGGGATATGCAAAAGAAGCGATGAATATAAGTATACCATCAACTGCAAGTAGACTTATTGGTTCTTTTGGTTATTTTCTAGAACCTATAATATTAACTAACGTCCTAACCTATATCGGATATAGTTCTAACTTTATTGTAACAGAGTATGGTGTTATCAGCGGTTTTGTTATGCCTTTATTACTTTTACCATCTTTCTTTACAATGGCAATAAGTCAAGCATTGCTACCAATTATATCTAAAGCAACTAGTAGTAAGCATTATGATTATGCTAAAAAGAAGTTAAAACAAGCGATTGGTATTTCTCTTTTAATAGGAGTTCCAGCATCTACTCTTCTGGCTATATTCCCAGAGTTCTTCTTAGGTTTAATTTATAATACCCATGAAGGAACTTCTTATATGAGATTCCTTGCTCCTATTTGTATTTTACAGTATATCCAAGCCCCTTTATCTGCTTGTTTAGATGCTATGGGATTAACTAAGTTAGGACTTAAGGCAACTATTATAGGTACTTTAATTAGAACTATCTTCCTACTTATTTTCTCTTTATTAAAAATTGGAATGTGGGGACTTATTTTTTCAACTAGTCTAAATGTAATATTTACAACTTTCTATAACTTATATCAAGTTAAAATAAGCCTAAAAAATAGTTAGTAATACAAATCAACTAACTATAATACAAATATTTTTTTTATCTTCCTCAGCGTTTTGTTTTGTCATATTATAACGAAACAGAATCACTTCGCAAAACCGAAAAAATTTACTTTTGCGAAATTAAATCTTATTACGTGTTTATGTGAGAAATAGTTCTCTTGCTATTGGAACTACATAAATTATACTAGTTGCATAGAACTCTTCTCTATTATACTTACATTATATAAAGTATTAACTGCATATACTTCACTTATTAATTATAAAACTGTATTATTAAACTTTATATTATTCACTATGCTTTTAATTTTTTCATTTCTTCACCATTTACTTATGATATAATATATGCCAAAGAGGTGGTAGTTTTGCAAAATAGAAAGATTCTAATTGTAGATGATGAAGAAAATATAAGAGAAGTTATTAAAGAATATTCTACTTTAGAAGGTTATGAAATTAAGGAAGCAGACTCTGGG
>CALVVB010000020.1 GCA_944363735.1 uncultured Bacilli bacterium
AAATTAGCAAAATATACAGATACCAATATGAGTAGTACAACTTCAAACACAACTAATGCTAAAGTGGGTCTACTAAGATCAGGTGAATTAATGTCAGGTCAATTTGAAAGATATGCAGTTAAGGGAGAAAGTTCTAGTACAGGATTAACAACATCATATTGGACCTTAACACCATATAGTACGTCTGGCGTGCGTAACGTCCTCTCCTTCGGCAGCGCGAACAGCGGCGGCTACAGTCCGGCCAGTGCTAGCGGCGTCCGTCCATCAATAAATCTAAAATCTAATATTTTAATAACTGAAGGAAGTGGAACTAAGGAAGATCCATTTATCTTAGCAGATAGACTTGAAAATATCCCTTCCAATCCTGATTTAGGAGATGATATTAATAATCCTGAAACTAATGATAATATTATTATTTATGCATGTTTAGCTGTTATTTCTGTTATAGTATTAGTATTCTTATTGGTAAAAATAAAAACTAAAAGTAAATAATAGACTAGATTAGTCTATTATTTTTATATATTATATTATTTGTGCTATCATAAAATATTTTTGATGAAGATTTTTAAATATAAGTCTAAATACAAATCTTACAAATGGTCCTGCATAAAATAATTGAAAGCACATAGCCATAGGAAAACTTAAGACCATAGATTGTAACCAACTAGATATAAATATATCTAGGCTAGGTTTGTTTATAAAAATAGTAGCAATTAAACTCATAATAGGACACATGAAAGTAACTATAACAATAGATATACCATAACTTATAATTATGCTTGGTGTTTTCTTTGGATCTAGAACTTTAAATGTTAATTTATGAGCTATTTTACCTATTAAGAAAAATTCTAAAATAATGGCAACTATCCAAATTAAAGGTAGTTCTTTGAATGCTTCTAAAAATACAAAGTTACTTAATCCTCCTGTATGAATAGAAATGTTATAACAGATCATAACATATACCATTAGAAAGGCCATTATTAGAGTATAAATAAAATCTTGAAATTTAGTTTCTGGCATAGCTTCCTCCTTTCTTACAATATAAAAACAGCATCATTAAAATAAATGTGTTGTTCGTTATCATCTCTTTACGATGTATCGTTTTCAATATAACCATAAAACTGTTTCCTTAAAGATTTTAGCATATTTTAAAAAAATGTAAGAAAAAAATGTTTTTTGTAGTATTTTTTCTAAATTTATAGTATATTTTAGGTAAGGAGGAAGTATTATGACGCTTTTTTGGTTAGTATTATTTGTGATTTTAGCATTATTTGAACTTGCTACTGTAAGTTTAGTTTCTATTTGGTTTTCGCTTGGAGCATTAATTGTAACATTTGTATCGTTAGTTACAGATAATTTAATGATACATTTAGCAGTTTTTACAGTTAGTTCTATTCTTTTATTATTTTTAACTAAACCTTTTGTTAAGAAAATGAAGAAAAGAGAAGCTGTTCCTACAAATTTAGATATGGTTCTAGGTAAAACAGGAATTGTTACAGAAGAGATTGAAAAAGATGGTATAGGAGAAGTTAAGGTTCTAGGTAAAAAGTGGAGTGCATATAGTGATAAAGAAATAAAAACAAATTGTAAGGTAAAAATATTATCTATTAATGGAGTAAAACTTAAAGTAGAAGAAATAAAGGAGAGTGATTAATATGTTTTGGATTATATTAATAGTAATTATTGTTATTGTAATATTGGGAGTAAAAGTTATTCCTCAATCACAAGCGAAAGTAATAGAAAGATTAGGTACTTATGATAAAACTTTAGGTCAAGGACCTCATTATGTAATACCTTTTATTGATAGAGTAGCATCTACTGTATCATTAAAAGAAATAGTTAAGGATTTCGCACCACAACCTGTTATTACTAAAGATAATGTTACAATGCAAATAGATACAGTTGTCTATTTTCAAATAACTGATCCTAAACTTTATACTTATGGAGTAGAAAATCCTATTAATGCAATTGAAAACTTAACAGCAACTACTCTTCGTAATATTATAGGTGAACTTGAACTAGATCAAACCTTAACATCAAGAGATATCATTAATGCCAAAATGAGATCAATTCTAGATGAAGCGACTGATCCTTGGGGTATTAAAGTAAATAGAGTAGAAGTTAAAAACATCATACCACCTCGTGATATTCAAGATGCTATGGAAAAACAAATGCGTGCTGAACGTGAAAGACGTGAGAAGATATTACAAGCAGAAGGTGAGAAGAAAGCTGCTGTATTAATCGCTGAAGGAGAAAAAGAAAGTACAGTTTTAAGAGCCGAAGCAGCGAAGGAAGCAGCTATTAAGAAAGCAGAAGGTGAAGCAGAGGCAATTATTAAAATTAAGAATGCTGAAGCTGAGGGAATTAGATTGCTTAAAGAAGCTAAAGCTGATGCTTCAGTATTAAAACTAAAGAGTTATGATGCTATGGTTAAAGTTGCAAATGGACAATCTACTAAGATAATAGTTCCTAGTGAATTACAAAACCTAGTAACAGCAGGAACAGTATTAAGTGAAACATTTAAAGAAGGAAAGAAATAATTGAAATTTCTTTTTTTCTTTGGTATAATATGCCTTAATTAAAGGGGGGAGACTATGATATATTTAACTAGTGATAAGATTAGAACTGATGTTGTTAGAAGAGATTTCTTTAATGAAGATGATGTTTTTTTCGAAAAATTAAATATAACAAGAAAAAGTTATAATAGTCCATTAGGTTTACATATATATTTAAGAGAGTTAAGTGATGGATATTATTATGCTAAACGTCAGTCAGAGATTAGAATTTGTAATGAGATTGTAGGAAGATATTTATGTAATAGAATAGGACTTGAAACTACTGATTTAGAGTTATTATTAGATGAAAATAAAATTAAAATTGCAACACCTAACTATAGAAAACCTAATTTAAAATATCAGTGTCAAAAGGATGATGCAGATAAGTTATTTAAACATCAATATGATATAAGGAGATTAACTATCTTACCTAAGGTTTATCAGGAAGAACAGTTTAAATTAATCTCTATTGATATGATGATGGAACAATGGGATAGACATAGTAAAAATATGGAAGAGGTTATAGTAGATGATATCATACATTTAACACCAGTTATAGATTTTGAAAATAGTTTTTCACATAATCCATATTTTGTTTATGATAATCCATATGTTAGTTTACTAAAGAGTGATGTAGATATTTATAGATTCTTAAATGATTTTCCTAATGCTTATCAATATTTCTTAGAAGTTTTTGGTATAGATAGCGGTGAACTTATAGAATATATAGAATCTAATTATCCAATTAAAGTAAAGGACGAAATAAAAGAAAGTTATGAAAAGGTTATCTCTAAAAATCAAAAAATATTAAAACATATAAAATAGGTTTTAAAATGTTGTTAAAATTAGATTATAATTTAGTTATAATATTTATGAAATTTCTATTGATAAAGGTAAAAGTAGGTAATATATTTATTAGACTACTTTTCTTTTGCAAAAAACTCTATATTTTTTCTACTTAAAATAGTATAATGTAATCATAAGAGGGTGATACTTGTGGCTTATATTAGTGTTAAGAATCTAACTAAAATTTATAAAATGGGAGAAGTTACTATTAAAGCCTTAGATAATGTCTCTTTTGATATTGAAGAAGGTAAGCTTACGGTTGTTTTAGGGCCAAGCGGAGCAGGTAAGACAACTATATTAAATATCTTAGGGGGAATGGACAAAGCTAGTAGTGGGAAAGTTATTATAGATAATAATGATATTGCTAAATATAATAATAGAAAATTAACTGATTATAGGCGCTATGATATTGGATTTGTTTTTCAATTTTATAATCTTGTAGGTAATTTAACTGCTATAGAAAATATTTCTCTTGCTAGTCAAATATGTAAGAATCCAATGGATAGTGGTGAAGCTTTAAAAAGAGTAGGTTTGTTAGATAGAAGAGATCACTTTCCTGCTCAACTTTCAGGAGGAGAACAACAACGTGTTTCTATCGCTCGTGCTATTGCTAAAAATCCTAAACTATTACTTTGTGATGAACCAACAGGGGCTCTTGATTCTAAAACTGGTAAAAAGATAATAGAACTATTACAAGATACTTGTCATAAGACTAAAACTACAACCATTATTATTACTCATAATGCTATTATCGCTGATATTGCTGATAAGGTTATTAAAGTAAAAAACGGTAAAATAGAAAGTGTTACTGTTAATAAGAAACCTAAACTTGTTAAGGAGATTGATTGGTGATGCTAATCTTTAAGAATAGTTTTAGGAAAATATGGAAGTCTAAAGGAAGGTTTTTATCCTTAATACTTATTGTAATATTAGGTACATCTTTCTTTGCAGGAGTTAGAGAAACTGCTAGTGATATGATTAAGACTTTGGATAATTATTATGATGATACTAATCTTTATGACTTTAAGATAGTTAGTACTATGGGATTAACTGATGATGATATTAAATCTTTAGAAGAAATAGATGGTATAAAAGAAGTAGAAGAAACATACTCTTTTGATACTTTAATAGAAGGTAATGCAGTTAAAGTAAGTGCCTTATCAAATATTAGCAGTGTAACTTTAACCGATGGTAGAATGCCTAAAAAAACAAACGAATGTCTTGGAGAAGATGAATCATTTAAAATAGGAGATACTATTACAATAGAAGATGATACATATCTTGAAAATAATACTTGTAAAGTAGTAGGAACTGTTAATAGTAGTAGTTATATTTATGAAAATAAAGGAATATCTACAGTAGGTGATGGTAAACTTGATAGTTTGTTATATGTTCCTAAAGATAACTTTAAATTAGATTATTATACAGAAATATACTTGTTAGCAGATAATACTAAAGAAGAGTTATCTTATAGTGATGAGTATAATGATATTATAAGTAAGGTTAATAAGGAATTACAAGAATTAAAACCATTAAGAGAAACAGCTAGGTATGAAGAGATATTAAAAGAAGCAATGGATAGAGTTAGCAAAGCAGAAAATGAACTAAATAAGGTAAAAGATGAAAACGAAGAGAAATTCAATGATGCTTTGACAGAATTAAATTCTAATAAAATAAAACTTGATGAAGGACTGGCAGAATATAATAGCAATTTAAATACTTTAAATAAAATTAAAGAGTCAACGGAGTTAGAGCTTAATAACGGTTTTAATGCTTTAAATAATGCTAAAGATGAATTTAATAGGGCCTTATTAAACACAGGTCTTACAGTAGATACTTTAGAGTCCACCTTAAATACTATTAGTGATAATATAAAAGAACTTGAAAAACAGTTAGAAGGACTTGATCCTAGTGATAGTTTATATGAAACATTAAATGCTAGAGTTAATGAGTTAAAAACTAATAAAACTAATATAGAAACATTAATTAATACTAATAATACTTTAACAGAACAAGAAAATACTTTAAATAGTTCTCTAAACACTTGGAATAATGAATATAATAGAACTTTAAAAGAATTAAATAAAGCTAAAAAAGAAATAGATGATGGTTATATTGATTTAGAGAAAGGTTATGATGAATATAATGCTAACTATAATCTTTATCTTGAAGAAATTGCTAACTATGATAATGAGATAAATGAAGCAAAAGAAGAAATACAAACTATAGAGAAGCCTATTTGGTATTTATTAACTAGGGAAGACTTAACAGGATATACATCTTTTTATGAAAGTGCTACTAAAGTAGATTCTATCGCTACTGTATTTCCAATATTCTTTATTCTAATAGCATTTCTAATGGCTTTTAATACGATGAATAGAATGATAGAAGAAGAACGTAGTGAAATAGGTGCTTTTATTTCTTTGGGTATTAAAAAAACTACTGTGACTTTTAGTTATCTGTTATATGTTTTTATCGCGTGTGTTATAGGACTCGTTATAGGATTAAGTGTTGGTTATACCTTAATACCAAGAATACTTTATACTGTCTATGCAGCATCTTTTACTATACCAGAATTATCTACATATGCTAATCCATATGCTTGTTTAATTATAGTCTTAACAACAATTATTTTAATGAATTTAGTAGTGTTCATTACTCTTATAAAAGACTTTAAACTTGCTCCTGCAACTATTTTAAGACCTGAAGCGCCTAAAGCAGGTAAAAAGATATTATTAGAGCGAATAAAATCATTCTGGAAACACTTATCCTTTTCTTGGAAAATAACACTTCGTAACTTATTTAGATATAAGAAAAGAATATTTATGACAGTTTTGGGTATTGCAGGATGTACTGCTTTACTTCTTACAGGTTTTGGTATTAAAGATAGTTTAAGCGATCTTTTGGATATTCAGTATGGCAAAATAACTCATTATGATGCAACCATTGTCTTAAATGATGAGGTTAATAAAGCTGATGTTACTAACTCTCTAAACGATAATGATATAACTAATTATATAAACACTAATATATCTAGTTTTACCTTTAAAGCTAATAATAAGAATTTAGACTTTACTTTAATCACTTTCATGGAAGATGACAATGTTAGTGACTATGTCACTTTAAAATCAACAGATGGAAGTAATTTAACTCTTAATGACGATGGAGTTATTGTTACAGAAAAGATGGCTCAATTATTAGATGCTAAAGTAGGAGGGAATATTAGTATTAGAAATAGTGATAATGAATTATTTATTGTTAAAGTATCAGGTATATGTGAAAACTATATAAGTAATTTTATGTATATGAATAGTACTTATTATAAAGAGATATTTAATGATGATAATTACAATAGTTATCTTGTTAATTTAAGTGAGACAACTAATAAAGAAAAACTATCTAATAATTTATTAGATACTGGATACTTTGGAGCGATACAATATACAGAAGATAATATGAAAATGTTTAATGATATTATTGCTGGTATGAATAATATAGTTTATCTAATAATTCTTTTCTCTAGTTTTCTTGCTATAACTGTTTTATATAATCTTACAATTATTAATATTAATGAAAGAAAAAGAGAAATAGCGACTCTAAAGGTCTTAGGATTTAGAGATAGGGAAGTATCTAGTTATGTATATAGAGAAACTATTATTATGACTATAGTGGGTATTATAGTAGGAATATTCCTAGGTTTTTCATTAAATGCTTTTATTTTAATGATAGCAGAGACTGATGAAATACTATTTATTAAAACTATTAAGCCATTAAGTTATGTTTTATCATTTATAATTATTATAGTATTTAGTATTATAGTTCAAGTAATAACATACTTTATCTTAAAAAAAGTAGATATGATAGATTCTTTAAAATCAGTAGAATAAAGAAGATTTTTAATCTTCTTTTTGTATCTATTTAAAAATTGTGTTAAAATGTTGTAAGAATAAGGAGTATTAAAATGAGAATAGTATTATTTACTGAGACGTATTTACCCTATATAAATGGAGTAGTTACACATATTAAAGTTTTAAAAGATGGTTTGATAGCTAGAGGTCATGAAGTTTTAATTGTTTGTCCTGATCCTGATGCTAAAAAACATTATTTATTAGATGGTGTTTTACATTGTCCTGCTAGAAGATTAAAGAAAAAAATATTATATGGTTATAGTGTTTCTAAATTGGATAGTAAAACTAGAATGAATTATATAAGAGAGTTTAACCCTGATGTTTTACATATGCATCAAGAATTTAGTATGGGTATTTTTGCAGTACGTGCTTCTAAAAGACTTAAAAAACCTCTTGTTTATACACTACATACTATGTATGATGAGTATAGCTTTTATCTCGCTCCTCCAATTTTTTCTCCTATCGTTTGTTTTTTCTTTCATATTTATATTCATTTTCTAACAAGAAGAGTAAGTATTATTACAAGTCCTTCTATTAAAGCGAAAGCATTTTTAAAAAAATGTTTTATCAGAAAAGATGTTGAAATTATTCCTAATAGTATTGATTTTGAAGAGTTTAATCCTAAAAAAATTACTACAAAAGAAATATCTTCTATTAAGAAAAAACTTGGTATTAAAAACAATATGATAACTGGTATTTTTGTGGGAAGACTTGGAAAAGAAAAAAGTATTGACTTATTATTAGATTATTTAGCACCTATTTTAAAAAACACTAAAAATTTGCGTTTAATTATTGTTGGTGATGGTCCAGAGTATAATTTTCTAACTTCTAAGGCGAAAGAATTAGATATGGAAGACAACATACTATTTACAGGAAGTATTCCTCATGATAAAGTGGTACCTTATTTTTTAGCGGGTGATTTCTTTATTACAGCATCAATTACAGAAATGATGTCTATTTCTATGTTAGAAGGTATGGCTTTAGGATTAGTACCGGTGCTACGATATGACGAAGTTAACTTTAAACAAATAGAAGATGGAGTGAATGGTTTTATATATCGTGATACTTTAGAATTAGAGAAAATTATTAAAAATTTAATGCAAATGTGTAAAGAAGAAAGGTTAATTTTACGAGAAAAAGTTAGAGCGAGTGTTAAAGATAAAGGTTCTTTGGAACTTGCTGATTATATGATTAAGGTATATGAAAAAAGTATTGATGTTTAATAAAAAACTTGCTTTATGAAGGAAAATATTGTATTATTTAAAATACGAGGTGAGAGTTATGAAAAAGAAAAATATGATAATTATTTTACTAGCAGTTTTATTGATAGGAGGAGGAGGTTTTATTGCCTATTCTTTTATTAATAAAGATGATAGTAATACTAACAAACAAAAAGAAGATGATAGTAGTGTATCTTTAAATACATTTACAAAATCTAAAGAAACAGATAATATTGCAATTCCTTTCCAAACATCAGATGGATTTTATGTTATCGATCTAGAAGATAAGGGGATAGGAGAAAAAATGGAGTTTACTACTAATAATGATTCTTATGAATTTAAGAATGATAAAATAAGTATTTCTCATTTTTATAATATTTCTATTGGTGGGACTTCAATTAGAAATTTATTTGGTTTTGACAAAGTTACTATTAGTGTTCATACTAGTAATGTTCTTCCAGTATCATCAAAATATGCTACTTTTGAGACAGTTAAAAATGATGGAAATTATTATTTAGTTTCTTCTCTTTTAACAAATAGTAGTAGTCCTACATATAGTGTTTATGTTGTATCTCCTAATCAAAAGTATTCGTTTAGTTTAATAACAGATAATACTAGTGATTTAGAGAAAGCGACAGATTTATATAATAAATTATTAAATAGTAGTAGTATTGCTTTTGTTAAATATAATGATGATAATGAATTTCAAGGTGCTACAGTAGAAAAAGATAGTTCTACTAAAGTTGATGTTTCTAAATGGAGATTTTTCCCAGATATGCTTCTTGAATATTTTAGAAAGAATGATTTAGCAATTACTTCTTCTATTAGAGCTTATAATTTTAATCACAAGATGAGAGGAGAAGTTTATTTTGAACTTTCTTACAAGATTAATGAAGATGCATATAAAGCTGGATTTACAATAACAGAAGTAACTAAAGATAAGTATGAAGATACTGTTAAAGATAAGACAAAAATAGATTTAAAGGGATATGATAGTGCTTATATTTATTCACTATCTAACAATGCTAATATGTATGTACAAACTGATTCTAAGTATTATAGAATAGAGACTGGAATAGCATATGCAAAAGAATCTAATGAAGAACATACTAACAAAGTAATAGATATATTTAATCAAGTTTTTGCTAAATAATATAAAAAGTAGATATAGAAATAACTATTATCTACTTTTTAAATTTTATTTATTTAACATTTTATTATAATAATTAAATAAGTCTTCAAAAGCATTATAGTGAACTATTTCTCTTTGTCTTAACCATAATAGTGGTCCAATAACATCAGGATCATCAGTAAGTTCGATTAAATTCTCATATACAGCTCTTGCTTTTTGTTCGGCAGCCATATCTTCCATTATATCAGCAAGAGGATCTCCTGTAGTAGCAAAATAAGCGACAGTAAATGGTACGCCATTAGAATCAACTGGATACAAGGCATTTCTGTGTTCTGCATAGTTTGAAGCAAGTCCTGCTTCTTTCATTTCTTCAACAGTTGCATCTTTAAGTAGTTGATATACCATAGTAGAAATCATTTCCACATGAGCTAACTCTTCTGTACCAATATCAGTAAGTAAAGCTTGTCCTTTCTCATCTGGCATAGTATATCTTTGATTTAAATAACGAAGTGCAGCAGCAAGTTCTCCATTACTACCACCATATTGAGTTATTAGTTGTTTAGCCATATTAATATCTTTTTTCTTAATATTAATTGGATATTGTAATCTTTTAGCATACTTAAACATTAGAAAGTCCCTCCATATTCCAAGGAAAGATTAAGGTTTGCCATAAAAATGGACTGGTATTTAAACTGTCACTACTAATAAGAATAGGACCATATTTTTCTTCATATTCCATCATTAATCTATTTGCTTCTTTTCGATATTTATTAAATAGATCTATTGCATTGCCATCATTAGGATATAAATCTAAATATAAGTTAAGATCATGTGCAGCAAATTCTGCTTCCGAAAGTTTTAAAAACATCTCCTCTTGTTCCGTAGTAGCTCTTAATACTTGAGGTTCATAGTTTTTATACTGACTATATAAATTTCTAAACATATTACCTCTTAAATATCCTTCTTTTTCTGTAAAGAATTTAGGATTATTCATTTCTCTATCCATATTATTTGAATAGTAATTATAATTAAAATTTCTGTTCATATTTTTCTCCCTTCTTTTTATTCTATTCTAGATATAAACCCAGGAAAGGGCTTTAACCTAAAGACTGTAGTAATTTTAAAGTTATCATTTTTTATTATCAATAAATTCTAGTTCTTGTCTAAAACATTATTATTTGATAAAATTATAAGAGTAAAGAGTGGTGTTTTAAATGTACTTGAAAGAAATTGTAACTAATGGTTTTAAATCTTTCGCCGATAAAATGGAAATAAAATTAGATGATGAAGTTACTTGTATTGTGGGACCTAATGGAAGTGGTAAGAGTAATATTGTCGATGCTATTCGTTGGGTATTAGGAGAGCAATCAGTTAAAAATTTACGTGGTGACGGGGGTATGAGTGATGTAATATTCGCTGGAAGTGCCTCAAGAAAATCTAAAAATGTCGCTAGTGTAGAACTTATCTTTGATAATAGTGACCATTATCTAAAAATAGATTATAGTGAAGTTAGTATTAAAAGAAGAGTCTATAGAAGTGGAGAGAATGAATACTTTATTAATAATAATAAAGCAAGATTAAAAGATATAGTTAATCTTTTTCTAGATAGTGGTGTAGGAAAAGAATCATTTAATATTATTTCTCAAGGAGAAGTGTCTAAAATAATTAGTGAAAGTAATGATGATAGAAGAGTTGTCTTTGAAGAGGCAGCAGGTATTTTGAAATATAAAAAACGTAAAGAAGAAGCCTTAAGGAAACTAGATAAGACAAATGATGCCCTAGATAGAGTAGAGGATATTATTAAAGAGTTAGAAGTACAAGTAGAGCCTTTAAAAGAACAAAGTGAGAAAGCGAAAGAATATAAAACTCTTAAAGAAGAATTAGAAAAGCTTGAAATAGCTTTAATCGCTTATGATATTTATAATCTATCTACTAATGAAGAAATACTAAAGAAAGAAAAAGATGAATTAGATAAAGAGATAATAAATTTAGAAAGTACTGTAAATAAAGATAGTGGGGTTTCCTTAAAGAAGAAAACAGATTTATTTAATTTAGAGAAAGATTTAGAATTTACTCAAAAAGAACTGCTTAATAAAACAGAAGAGATTGGTAAGATAAATCTTCAACTTAATATCTTAAAAGAACAAAGGAAAAATAAAGACTTAAGCAAAGGGGAAGAAGAGTTAAGAACTTTAATTGATGAGAAAGGTAAGATTAGTAAAAATATTAGTGTATTAGAAGATGAGATAAACATTATAAATAATGATATTACTAATATGAATGAAGATATTAACTCTAGTAAGAATAATCTTAAAGGCCTTAAATTAACTTTAAAAAATTATGAACAAACTCTTGGTAAACAAGATAGAGATATTTTAACTAATAAACACAAAGTCGAATTATTAAGACTAGAAGCAGAACGAGGCAATAACTTACCTAATGCAATTAAGAAGATATTAGAAAATGATAATTTACAAGGAATATATGATATTATAGGTAATGTTATTAAGACTAAAGATGAATATGTAAGATGTTTAGATGTTGCAATTAGTAGTAGTAAAAACTTTGTTATAGTTAAAGATGAGGATAGTGCTAAAGAGGCAATTAGATATCTAAAGAATAATAATTTAGGAAGAGCTACTTTCTTTCCTATTAATGTTATTAAAAGAAGATATATTGATGAAAATACTTTATCAGTATTAAAAACTATAGAAGGATATATTGGTATTTTAGCAGATTTAGTTACAACTGATAAAGAATATAAGAATATTATTTACAATCAATTAGGACTTGTAATCATCGCTGAAGATTTAGATGCAGCTTTAAGAATAAGCAAGAAGATAGATAGACGTTATAAAGTAATAACATTAGCAGGAGACGTTATTAATGTAGGAGGCTCATTAACAGGAGGAGCTAATTATAAAGGTAGAAGTTCTGTTATGATTAATCAAGAGATTACTAATTATATTAATATAATTAACTCATTGGAAGAATCTAATAAGAAAATTACTATAGATATTAATGATACTAAAGAAGATATAAGAAAACTTGAAGATAAGATATATCTAAAAGAAAAAGATTTAAAACTATTAATAGATGATGTTACTAATAAAAAGCATAGTTTAATTAATAATAAAGATACACTTAATAATATTAATGATAATATAGATAATTTATCTAGTAATGATAATGCCTTGGATACTAAAGAGGAAGAATTAGTAACAAGATTTTATGACTTAGAAAGCTTTAAGGAAAAATTAGAACTTAAAATAAACAACCTTAAGAAAGATATTAAAGTATTAAAACAGGAAATCGAAGAAGATGAAGAAAAGAGTAAATATAATAGCAATTTAATTAGAAAAACAGAAGAAAGAAGAAACAGTTTAGAGTTAAACCTTAAAGAAATAGATGTAAAACTTGATAATTTACTTAATAATTTAAGCAGTGAATATTCTATTACTTATGAGAAAGCAAGAAAAGATTATGAGCTTGAATTAGAAGAGAAAGATGCTAGAAGTAAAGTAAGTAACTATAAAGCTAAAATTAAAAGCCTTGGTATGGTTAATCTAGCAGCTATTGATGAATATGAAAGAGTTAATACAAGATACATGTTCTTATTACATCAAAAAGAGGACTTAACTAAAGCCATAGCAACACTTCTTGAAATAATGAATGAGATGGATGAAGTTATGAAAGAAGAATTCTTAAAGACTTTTGAATTAATTAAAAAAGAGTTTAAAGAAGTATTTAGAGCATTGTTCCATGGTGGAGAAGCAGATTTAAAATTAACTAGTGATGATGTTTTAACTACAGGAATAGAAATAGTTGCCTGTCCTCCAGGTAAGAAGTTAACTACTATTAGTTTATTATCAGGAGGAGAAAAGACTCTAACTGCCATCAGTCTTTTATTTGCAATCATTAATGTTAGAACAGTACCTTTCTGTGTCTTTGATGAAGTAGAAGCAGCCTTAGATGAAGCAAATGTTATGGAGTTTGGCAAGTATTTATCTAATTATAAAAATAAGACACAGTTTTTAATAATTACTCATAAGAAAAAGACAATGGAGTATGCAGATACTTTATATGGTATTACAATGCAAGAGTCTGGTGTATCTAAATTAGTTAGTGTAAAGTTAGCTAACAATGAAGAGTTATTATAGAACAAATTAATTTATTGTGTTAAAATCAAATTAATAAGATAAGAAAGAAG
>CALVVB010000021.1 GCA_944363735.1 uncultured Bacilli bacterium
AAAAGAAGCTAATATCTAGCTTCTTTTTTTATGTTTGCATATTTCGTTTAATTCACACTCATCACAATTAGGAGATACAGCTTTACAATGGTATCTACCAAATAAAACGAGTTGCAAATGTCTTTTAGCCCAATCTTCTCTTTTAAATTTTCTCTTTAATTTTTCTTCTATTCCTCTTACATCATCTTTATCTTTGGCAAGACCTAACCTTTTAGAAACTCTTTCTACATGTGTATCAACAGCAATGGCTGGAATATTATAAAACTCTCCTAAAAATACATTAACAGTCTTTCTACCTACTCCAGGCATTGCTTCTAAATTTTTTCTATTAGTTGGAACCTTACCATTATAATCTATGACTAATGTTCTAGCAATTTCTTTGACATAAACTGCTTTTTTTCTAAAGGATCCAAGTGGTCTTAAAATACTTTCAATATTATTAATATCAGCATTCATTAATTTCTCTAAATTATCATACTTATCAAACAACATCGGAGTAACACTATTAACCCTTTTATCAGTAGTTTGGGCACTAAGAACAATAGCAATTAGAAGTTCATAATCTTTAGTATAATTCAATTCACATTTAGGATCTTTAAACAATTTATCTAAATATTTTTCAATAATTTCTACTTTACTCATCTTCATCATCAAACCAATCATAATCAAAAACCTCTACAGGTTCTTTATTCTCTTTATTTTTACTACTAAGAAAGTGCTTAACATCTTCACTAGTCTTTATTCCCTTTTTATCCCATTCATATAATATCTTATCTATATATCTAATACTAGATACGCCATTAAGAACTGCTTCTTTGACTGCTTCAATAATAACACCACTATCAAAAGTAGAAGCCCAAGCTTTAATGAACTCTATCTCACTAGAATTAAGTGTTCTTCCAAACTCTTTTTCAATAGTGGAAAATATGCTTGTATCAAGTTCCTCTTCATTATCTTTTATAACCTCATCACTAATAATAGAAGCTATTCTTTCATAGAACAAAGATACATCTACCTTTTCTTCTCCTATTCCTTTATCATTTTTAAATGTATCTATTAAAAGTAGTTTTTTATCTGTAAGAGAAGATATGAAAACTAAAATGTCTTTAATATTAACACCTAACTCTTCACTCATATTTTTAGGATCAAATGTAAAATTGTTCCCTTTATCTTTTAGATACATTAAGAAGATAAACTCTTCCAAACTTATATTCAATTTCTTATACTCTTTTAAAAAAAGAAGAGGTACTACTATACTTTTATTCTCCAATAACTTAATCAGTTGTTTCTGCTTCATTAAACTCCTCCTTTTCTAAATTAATATTAGTATATATCTTTTTAGCAAAATTTAAAAGTTCTTCTTTAGCATTATTAACTTCTAAATTCAATATACTTACTTCTATTTCTTTCCATAATTTACTTATCATAGGTCCATCTTCTATATTTAAGTGATTAATTAAATCATAACTATCGATTACTATATCACTTCTTTTATGAATAGACATATCTCTATAATTATCCATAATCTCTTTTTTAGGAATACCTATAATCTCTCCTGCTACGGTGCATGGATATAAATCATAATAATAAAGAGTTGTAAATGATAAAGGGTTATTTTTTATAGCGTTTCTTATATCTTTCATTAAATTCAATTCATTTCTTATAAATGGATAAATATCATCTACTTCTAACATCATCCAAATACCAATTACTTGACTACATGGTTTTATTTTATTAATATTATTTAAATACAATACATCTGTTAAACCTAATTCTTTTATTAGCATAATTCCTTTATCTATATTAGGACTACTAAATATTTTATCTAACTCTTCCTTTTTTCTATTAATAGATAAATCTTTAAGTAAATATTTAGACTGTATAATTGCTTCTTTTACTTCTTTATCAAGTTCAAAGTCAAGAGTAGTTGCAAATCTAATCGCTCTTAATATGCGAAGAGAATCAATTTTAAAAGACTCTAGTGGATTAATAATAGTCTTTATTATTTTGTTATCTATGTCATTTCTACAATTAAGTAAATCAACGATTTGGCCATTTTTATCCATACAAATAGTATTTATAGTAAAATCTCTTCTATTTAAATCTGTTTTTAAATTATCTACATATTTTATTTCTAACGGATGTCTATTATCTAAGTAATTACCATCATCTCTATAAGTAGTTATCTCAAATCTAATATTATTCAAATACACTGTTACACTACCATATATTTCATTATCTATATTAGCATTAGGAAATATATTAATTAAATCTTTAGGTTTTGCATTAGTGGTAATATCAACATCACTAGATTTAATCCCCATTACATAATCTCTAGCAAATCCTCCTACAATATATGCTTCATAAGAGTTATCTTCTATTATATTTAAGACTTTTAAAGCTGTATCTAACATTATATAATCACAACCTTTTCCACATATATTGTAACATTTAATCAATTTTTTTTAAAGTAATTGCTATTACTATTTATTTTTTATTTACTAATATAATCCACACTAACATAGAAACAATATTAACAAGATAAAATCTTAATTTTGAGGTTTTATGTCTAAAGAAAAACATGCCTAGTAATGCTCCTAATACACCACCTATTACACTAAATAAGTATAATATTTTCTCACTAATTCTATAATAATTTTTAATAGCAAGAAATTTATCTGCTCCATAAATAAAAAATGTAATAGTATTAATAATAATTAAATAATTTATCATTAAAAAAAAGCCATTTCTGGCTTATTTTTAGTTTACTGCATCTTTAAGAGCAGATCCTGCTTTAAATGAAACAGCATTTCTTGCTGCAATTGTAACAGTTTCACCAGTTCTAGGATTACGTCCTTCACGAGCAGCTCTTTTTGAAACACTAAATGTACCAAATCCAACTAGTGGGATTTTATCTCCTTTAGCTAATGTTTCAGCAACAGTCTCGCAAAATGCATCAATAGCACGAGTTGCATCAGCTTTAGTTAAACCAGCTTTTTCAGCAACAGCTTCAACTAATTCTACTTTTTTCATTTATAAAACCTCCTATTAATTTAAGCATATATCTTGCTTACATATTAAGAATAGCATGAAAGCCTTTCTAAATCAATGGTTTTTACTTATTTTTACATTTAATTATTAGGTATTTGTAATACTTGGCCTATAGAAAGGAGGTTAGATGTTAAATTATTTAATGTTTTAATGGAATCAACAGTGGTTCCAAAACTATTAGCAATACTCCAAAGACTGTCCCCAGACTTCACTGTATAAGGAGTGTAACTAGGATTAGTTGGATTATTAGAACCTGCTATAGGAATAACTAGTATTTGACCAACTGATAATAAATTAGATGTCAAACTATTAGCAGTTTTTAAGTCGTTAACAGTAATGCCAAAGCGATTTGCTATGCTCCAAAGACTATCACCAGATTGCACTGTATAAGTATTAGGCACTGTTTCATTACCATTATTATCTTCTAAATCTTCATCTGAACTAATACCAGGTATAATTAAAGATTGCCCTACACTTAAAGTATCACTTGTTAGATTATTTGCATCTCTTATTTCTTGTACAGTTATACCGAAACGCCTTGCTATGCTCCAAAGACTATCGCCTCTTTCTACTGTATAATAAAATACTGCTCCATTATTTTCATCTTCATTATCACTGACACCAGGTATAGTTAATACTTGCCCTACACTTAAAACATCAGTTGTTAAGTTATTAGCATCTCTTATCTGTTGTACAGTAACACCAAAACGATTTGCTATACTCCACAAACTATCACCACGTACTACAGTATAAGTAGTAGAAGGGCCCATCCCATTATTACCTTCATTACCATCACTAACACCTGGAATTATTAATACTTGTCCTACACTTAGGGTATCACTTGTTAAATTATTAGCTTGTCTTAAGTCATTAACACTAATTCCATAACGACTTGCTATACTCCAAAGACTATCTCCTCTTTGAACAGTGTAAGTAACATTACCTCCAGTTCCATTATCAGTACCACCACTAGTAGGAATTCTAAGAAGTTGACCGACAGTAAGAGTATCACTTGTTAAGTTATTAGCATCTCTCAAAGCTTGTACAGTGACACCAAACTTTCTAGCAATACTCCATAGGCTATCACCTTTTACTACGGTATAGAAGTTATTACCACTACCTTCTGGAGGAGTATAAGGAACTCCTGCATATTCCGCAATAGCTCTAACTACTGCTTCTACATAATTTAACAAATTGTTTTGTAGCTTAACTCTATCATTAGCGTTATCAATAAATCCATATTCAACAAGTAATGATTGCATAGGAGCCGTTTCTCTAATAATGTAATAATAATCTTTTGATGGATCTTCAGGAAGTCTTCTTTGATAATACTTACGCATTATTTGACCTTCACTACCAATTTCTTCAAGAATTGACTGTGCTAAAGTGGAATTATTACGTAACGCATAAATTACTTCTGCACCTTCCCCACCTGGGGATAGTTATTGTGTAGTTAATTTATAATTTGTTCCATATCAATTTGATAATCTACAATTTCTTCTATTTCATTTTCAAAAAGATAATCATCAGAGACATACTCATTACATTCACAATCACACGATAATAATTGGTGGCCACATCGTGGACAAACTTCCCAATCACAAGCATCTAAATGAAATTCTCCTTTTTTTACACCACAATCTCCACAATATCTGCAATCGCTAGAATGATATAGTATTAAATTTAAAATTATAAAACTTTTCCTCATCTCCATATTTTATTCTCATATATGCTTTATTATCAGTAGTGAGTATATATGAATAATATTGATAGGTTTCTATATCTTGTTTAAATTGTTTTAATTCTTTCCTTGTAAATTCAATGCCTCTAAACACTTCAAAGTCTTTATTATTTTGCAATATATTTTGTATTATATATTTATATTCTTCATTATAATATTTTTGATGGAAAACTTTATAATGTATTTTAGTATATAGTTCAAATAATTCACAGTATTTTCTTTTAATATCAATCGAGTTGGCATTTACCTTAAAATGTATAAAATCATTTCTAATATTACCACATGTATTTAACAAGTCTACTTGATTTTGGGTAAGTAATTTTGGTTTCAGCTTGCTTAATCTAATTATTGATTTATAGTATGTTATAGTTTTGTTTTTATAATTAGGTAATTCATCAATATTTTCATATATTAATATAGGATTTATTTTAAATAATACTTCTTTTAACATTAACTCTGTTTCCTGTACTAATAAAATAAATGTTGTTTTCCATTTTCTTTTTCTTCTATACTATTTCGATCTTCATCATGACTTTCATCATACCCTATTTTTTTGTAATAAAACAAAGTTTCATTAATATAGTCATATGAATTTTCTATTAAATTTAATTCGAAATTCATTAACACTCTCTTACTACAATAATTCTAAATATTTCTTCAACATTTCAACTTCTAACTTAGTAACTAGCTTAACAAAATCAGTATAATTACCGGTTGCATGTGCTTTATCTAATGCTTCATAATATTTTAGTCTTGATTCTTTCTTAATAATTACGGGATTATATCCACTATTCATTAAATCTAAATTCATAAGTAATCTTGATGTTCTTCCGTTACCATCTACAAATGGATGGATTTTTACCAACTCTCCATGTAATAATGCTGCTTGAATTATCGGATGATATTCACTCCAAGTATTATAAGTTAATATTAATTTTTCCATTAACTCAGGAACTTTTAAATAATCTGGGGGAAGATGTGTTGCGCCTTTAATTGTTACATTTTCTTTTCTATATCTTCCAGCATTTTCATTATCAATATCTTTTAAAATTAATTGATGAATATTTTTAATATTCCACTCACTAATTGGATCATTATCTTTTACTAGATCATCAAGATACAAAATAGCTTGTTCATGATTAATTGCTTCTAAATGTTCTTTAATAGATTTACCTCCAACAGTTATACCTTCTAAAACAACTTGTGTTTCTCTTAATGTTAAAGTATTACCTTCAATTCCATTACTATTATAAGTCCATTCTAAGCTAATGGATTCTTTTAAAGATTTCAAAGTTTCTTTAGGTATTGGTCTTTTTCTATCTAATTCTCTTTTTAAACTATCTACTTCATCAAAATAATTATCATCTAAATCAATAATAAATTTATTATCATCTGGTTTAATAACTCTTTTGTCTACTGGCTTATCAGCATCAATAGGAATATTCCAATTATTTCCTACTTTAACTGCACCATCAATTCTACCATCTTGTAATAATTGTCTTATTCTTCTCTCACTAATATTCCATTTTTCAACGGCTTCTTTTGTAGTCATAAATTTCATACTTTTTGTCGAGTAGACAAGTCTCGACTACACCTCTCTTTCTTTCTTAGTGAGAGGTTTGTCTCATTGCCCCTCACAGAACCCATCGTGCCCTATTAAGGCAATAGGCTCTTCAAATAATCTTATATATTCCAGCACCAAATATCTTTGTATATCTTAGGCTCAGCTATCGGAACTCTTTTAAGTATTTTATTAAATGTTTTGATACTAAGTTTTCTTTGGCTTCTCCTAAATATACTACTTCTGAGTGCATACAAGGTATGATAATATATCTTGTATAATTCAATAAGCATACCATTTATTCCATAGTAAGCATATAATCCTATTAATTTCTTATTTAATAGTTTTATTATCTCTATAAATTTTACTGCTCTATGTTCTTTAATCCATTTTGTAATTGCCTGTTGTTTTAGTTTCTTTTTTCTTCTTACTCATTTTATGCCCTACTGTATACTTACCATTTCTTGTTGTTCCATTGTAGTGCATAAAGCCAAGAAAATCAAATGTTTCTTTTGTTCCTTTAAATCTGCCAAATGGAAGTATTCTTGTTTTATCTTGTTCCATTTTTAATCCAAATTTTGCTAATCTTTTAATCAATAATTGATATACTTGTTTAGCCTCATTTTCATATTGAAACATTATTATGAAGTCATCAGCATACCTTACTAAATATGCTTCTCCTTTTAATTTAGGCTTTATGTACTTTTCAAAGAATAGGTCTAGTACATAATGAAGATATACATTGGCAAGTATTGGCGATATTAGTCCACCTTGTGGTGTACCTTTATCAGTTTCATAGTATTTCATATCTTCCATGTAACCACTTATTAGAAATCTATTAATGTATCTTAGAAATACTTTATCATTAATGTCATGTTCCAGAAATTTCATTAGCCATTTATGGTCAACATTATCAAAGAACCCTTTAATATCACAGTCTAGTATATAGTTAACTTTGTTAATCATAATTCGCTGATTTATTTCCCTTATTGCTTGATGGCAACTTCTTTTTGGTCTAAACCCATATGAGCATTCTAGAAATTTGCATTCATAGATTTCGTTTAATATGTCTGCCATAACTCCTTGTACCAATTTATCTTCATATGCTGGTATCCCAAGTGGTCTTAGTTTTCCATTTGCTTTAGGAATATATGTTCTTCTTACTGGCAATGGTTTATAACTAAATTTCTTCATACGCTCAATTAAATTTTCTATATTGTCTTCTAAACTGATTTCATATTCATCTTTAGTCATTTTATCTATACCACTTGCTTTATTTCTTTGTTGTTTCCTGTGTTGTTCTTTTAATCTTTCTTTATTGACAAAATGAATTAAGTTTTCAACTTTGATATTTCTTTGTGCATAATATTTTATATCTTTTCGTTCATTTTCCACTTATTATTCCTCCTCATGGGTTGTAAGTGTTTCTCTAAAGAAACGATTATTTGCTAGTCCCTTCGCTCCATGGTCGTTACTCATTTCTTCACTACTATGAACTAGTCCGACTACTTATATATCTTTTGAATATCTTGGGTTAACCAAGTCCTTGCATATTCATTACCATTACTATTAGTATTTTAAACCTTTTAGAATTAGGAATATATAAGTCCTCTCAGGTACGTATATAATAACTATGTAAAACTCGCCATGTTCTAAAGACCCCGATAGATTTCTCATAATATCTCGCATTAACGATATTACCGATATTGCATACTGTGTAGGTGACCACATCTGCATCTATTTATTTATTCTTTAACGAGGCTCAATAACTTCACGCTTACGCATTACGGCTCGAATTCTTGTTTACCTACGCTTAAACCTAGTCTCACGATTTCGGCTCCAAGGCTAACTACTGGCTCTTTGCTAGAGACTACCAGGTCGGCTTCCCACCAACTATATTATATACGCCGAACTGACGCACCACCTCTATTACAATTATACCGAAATCGGTAGTATCTGTCAATATGTTCATTCCGTTTTCGGTAGTATTATTGCATCCTATTCTATTAAAAACATACAAAATCAATTATTTTAATAATAACATCACTACTTCATTTCAATTTTTTAATTAACATATTTATAAGAATTCTTAGAATTGATTAAATAATTCTAAACATTCCTTCAATATCAACTACATCAGTATTATAACATTTACCATCAGAAGCTTTTAATTTCAGTTGGCTACAATTTGTAACCGACTCATCTCCTTCTTGCTTTAATCAATATTTTAAAACTTTCCAATAATTTCTTGAGTTATCAATTTTATGAAACAACTCCAACAATATCTACAACACTTATAAATTTTTTCTCGCTCTTCATCCCAAATTGTTATAATTGTTTCATTGTTAAATATTTTATTTTAATTTTACTTCATCAAAATTGATTAATTCACTTACTACGTTTTCATTGCTTATTTTTGTTTGTTTACCTTTATAAATAGTTATTTTATTATCTTTTATTTCACAATCTAATGTTAAATAATAATCATTGGTTGCATATACTATAACTTTATCATCATTTATTATTCTATATGATTTGTTCATTACAATTTGAGAATCATAGCTTAATAAAAATGTAAATATTAATAGAATTAAATAAAAAGGTAATATTTTTAAACTATTTAATAAATCATTTGTATCATTTTTTACTTTTTTCTTTCTCATTTGTTCTTGAAAAAATTATTACTATGACTATTTCAAATATAATTAAAAATACCACATTTAGTACAAACTGCCATATTGAATATTTAATATTAGTAGAATATACAACAATTATATTTGAAATTATTATTAAAGATATATTAAACAAAATAATTTTAACTTTAACTTTCATCTTTTTTACATTAAATAATTGTATATAACAATACATTAATGAGACAAAGCATAATAATATTAGAATAGAAAAACCAAAATTATATAAAAAACTTAGTTCATTACTATTAAATAATTCATAAGAAAGTTCATAATAGCTAAAATAAAAATTTGAATATATAAATTTTATAAATCTTAATATAAATGATGTTGCTACACTAATACCAGTTATTACAGCAACTATCCAACTATAATTCTTTTGCATAAATTTAAATATTTCATCTTTCATTCTTTTCACCCCCTAATTTCTTCGTATAAGTAATTTATCAATTTCTATGTATACTTTGTCCCAATTTGGGATGAAGTTTTAATTATTTAACATACTAAATTTATAGATAATTTCTATATTTCTATCTTTATCTATAATAATTTTATCAATCAAGGCTTGTATTAGCTCTCTTGATGGATTATCAATATCAATTGATTCTCTTATATTATCTTCGTAATTTTTTAATTCTGACTTATTAACCTTCTTATCTTTTTTTATATCTTGTAGGCTTTGGATTTTTTCTCTTGTCCTAACTAAAGAATTTTCTGTTTCCCTAGAAATTCTTAAATACATTTCTTCAGATACTATTCCATTAAATTTATCTTGATATAGCATATCTAACTTACTAATAAAGTCTTTTTCTTGATTTCTTAAATCATTTATTTGATTATTAACATCACTATTATCTTTTTTGTTAATATTTTTAGATATTTCGGATATATCTAATTTTTCCAAATACTTTTTGCAAGTATTTCTAATAACATCAAGTAATGCTTCTTCAAGCTTTTCATACGGGCTGAAATGAGGCTCACACATTCTTCTTTTAGGGTCTCTTGAATATCTATTACAATTAACAGTCCAATAGTCATGATTTTTTCTATAAGATATTGTTAAAGTATTACCACATTCCTTACAATATAATAAATTTTCAAATAATCTCTTATCTCTTTTAACAATATTAGATTTATTAGTCCTTTTAATATTATTTTGAACACTTTCAAATATAAATCTATCTACTAGTGCTTCATGAGTATTTTTAACTATATCCCAATTACTTTTAGGTAATGCTTTTTTCTTTTTAGATTTATATGATACTTTTGTCTGTACACTTTGTACCATATCACCTACATACATCTGATTTTTTAATATCTTTTTAACGGAAGAAATAGTCCACATAGGATTATATTTGGCTTTTGAATTAGGATTTTTTCTTTTTAAACTACTTGGTGTTTTTATATTATTATCATTCAAATAAGTAGTTATTTCAGAAAGTCCTACTCCATTGTAAGCCATTTCAAATATCTTTTTTACTACCCATGCATACTCTGGATCTGGTATTAGGTGTCCTTTATCATCTGGATCTCTTAAATATCCATAACTTGGAGCACTTCCAATAAATTTTCCATTTCTTCTTTTATCATTTAAAACATTACGTATTTTAACTGAGTTTTGTTTGCTATAAAAATCGTTACAAGCAAAGATAAATGTTGATGAATCATTGCTTGCTTGATTAACAGCATTGTCATACCCTTCTAACATAGAAATAAATCTTATTCCATTTTCCGGAAAGAAAGTTTCAACATAATAACCTGTTAAAATATGATCTCTACCTAATCTTGATAAATCTTTAACTATTACAAGATTAATTCTTCTGGCTTTAATATCTTCAATAAGTCTTTGGAATCCTGGTCTATCAAAAGTAGTGCCTGAGTAACCATCATCTACATATTCATCTACGAAAATAAATCCTTTTTCTTTAATAAAATTCATTAGTATATTTCTTTGGTTAAGGATACTCTCACTTTCAGATTCGTAAGATTTGCCTTCATCAGCTTCTGATAATCTTATATAAATTCCTGCTTTATAGTATTCGGGCATCTCTTTTAAAGTGTTATACAAGTTTACTCTCCTTTCTGATTGTATAACAACTAAAGCCAATTAAATTATAACACATAAATTTAATTAAGAGCATGCTGTCAGTCACTATTTATCACGCTATTTATAAATTTAGTTACCAAATCTGTAAAATTAGGAGAATCATCTTTGAAAGTTTCTGTTATCTTAAACATAAGCCACCTCATTTAATTTTATGAGTAGACTATTCATAATATATCTTCCTCCTTTTCTATAAAATCTTTCAATAAATTCTCCATTTCTTCTTGTTCTTCTATAGTTGAAACACTAGATTCAATAGGAATACCATTTTCATCAACATAATAAATTTTATCTAATATATCTTTTTTATTTTTATTATATTTATTATCATGGTTAAAATTATTTTGAATACTAGCATTAATATTTCCTTGAATACTTGTTATTCTTTTCTTTAATGCTTCAGATAATCTGATTATTATTTTTGAATTATTTGTTTCACTATTATTTATTTCTATATCAATATATCCAAATTTTGATAAACTACTTATACTCTTTGAAACTGTTGGTTTTGTGCAATTAAATTTATTCATAAAATATCTATTAGTAGGCCAACAGGAGCCATTTTTCTTACATAGTGACACTAGTTCAATTAACAATAACCTTTCAAAGTAAGTAAGACGATTATCTCCTAATACTGATTCTGGTAATACTAAACTGATAAATGGTTCTTTCTCCATCATATCTCCAATATAAGATTATCGAGTTTAGTAGTTCCATGTTATCCTCCTTTCTTTACCAGACTTTTTAGGAACACGTAAAAAGAACTGAACACATTAGTCCACAACAAAAACAAGGGATTTTTTTCAATCTTGTTTGTTGGATTAATACGTACTCAGTTCTTCACTGATTAATTATTTATACATTACTCTTTAATGCATAATATAACTTTTTTAATTTCATTTTCTTCATTAATAGCTATTATTTTTTTTTATTTTATATTTATATATGTTTAAATGTATTAGCCACATTCCCGTATGGCTAATATAATTATAACACCAATTGCTTTTATTTCAACAAGTAATCACTCGACAATAATCGATAAATAATTCACTATTTTTCATATTTATTCATTAATATATCAATTTTATCAAACCAATCACTTGTATGATTAACTTTATCTATAACATCTGGCGTTGATAATACTTCTTGTTTAGATAATTGAGATAGCTCTTTCCATTTATCCTTTGGAACAACATAAGTTGCATTTCCATAGTAACCATTTTCCAAAAAACAAGTATTTTTGAAAACAAATGCATAGTAACCAGTAAATCCACCAGAGCCAACAAATATCTCAGATGGCTTATAAGAATTTAAAGTATCTAATCTTAATTGATTATAGTCAGGTCTTCTTTTCTTTTTACTCTCCTTTTCTCTATTAATACTTGTTAATGCTATAGCCCTAACACCGGGTGGTAATAATTCCCAATTACATCTTTTTATTTTATTATGTACATCAATTAAATCTAACTCTTCATTAAATATTTCACAAAAGCCAAATATTTCCAAAAACATATTAATAGTCTGTTTTATTATTTCTTTATCTGTTTTTGAATCTATGTTTGCTAATATAAAAGATTCTCCAGAATTGTTTTTAGTTAATAAAAATTCTATGTTACTAGCAGGAATTACAACTCTAGGATATACTTTTCTCGATATATCAAAGTAATTTCCATGTTCGTTACCACCCCAATCTTGCCAAGTCCAATAAATAGTATTTATTACCCTATCTTTCTTAGGTTTTGTTTTATCGGGAAACGAATAACCATTTGAATTTCTGTTACAATTTATGCCAAATTCAGGGGATGGTTGTATAGCAGTTCCTTCTACAAATTCTTTTATACCTAATTTTTCATATTCATTATTTGTAACATGAATACCTATTTTTATATTATCATCCTTATATTTATCTAAAAAGTCTAATGATATTATTCTTTTTTTACTTATAATCATATTTATTCCTCCATTGATTATTTTTGGAGCGACCACCATACTTAGATTAATTATTTTCTACTTTTTATGTGTACCAGGTCTACATCTATTATGAGCCTTAACATGAACTGATTTATTGCATTTTTTCTTTGCCATATATTTTACCTCCTTTTCATTTAAACTCGAACAATAGAATTTTTTTATGATCAATGACTTGATTTTGTCTTTTTTTTCTGTTATGCTAATAATAGCAGGAATGACAAAAGTCATGAATATAGTCAAATTCATATTCTCCTGTAATTTTTCATTTTCTAACATTTTGTTTGTTAGTCTTTGATTTTCGTTTAGTATGGTGGCTGCAACCACTTATACAAAAGTAAAAGCATTTGTTTATCTCGAAACAAATGCTTTTTTGTATTACATCATTAACAAGATAAACTCAGGCACTATTACTTCCGTATAATTGCATATTATCATAAAAATGAAATTAATGCAATAGCACTCTGCATTTTATATTGCTAAATTTGTAGAGTTACAATTGATGTGACACCAACAATATAGAAAAAAAGCAATAAGTCGTATAAAGTATTAATTGAACACAA
>CALVVB010000022.1 GCA_944363735.1 uncultured Bacilli bacterium
AAAAATAAAAACACCTGCGAATAAGTAGGTGTTAAATACTTTATTGGTAGCCTGTACGGGGTTCGAACCCGTGAATACGAGCTTGAGAGGCGCGCGTGTTAAACCACTTCACCAACAGGCCATAACAAGTTACTAATAAATTTTAGCACACTTTTTTTAAACTTGCAATACTTGCATGGAATAAAAATATATGATATAATACTCTTCCTATGGAAAGGCAGTGATTTATATGATAAGTTTACCATTAATGATAAATGATGTAATATTAAAAGTAACTATTAACTTTAAAGATTTAGAGGTAAAAAAAGATAGATTAGATTCAGGGGCAAAAGATGTAAAAGAAAGTGACATAATTATTGGTAAAACTCATCTTAAAGCTTATGAAGATACTAAAAAGCCTATTACAGATCCTAAAGCTATTACAGATTTTATTAGGAGGAATATTAATTACGGAAGTGAGAATGCTAATTATATCGAAGTAAATACTAAAAGATATAAAGATAGAGATTTCTATGATACTTATATTGTTCCTGCTCCATCATATAAACCTAATGAAGTAAATGATTATATTTATGGTACACTTGTCAATAATATTAGACTTAGTAGTCCAGATAAAATAAAGAAAACAAATATATCACTTGCTAGTATTGGTTTTGATGAACTATTTAATGGAAGTTTTTATGAAAAACTTGCAAGTATCAAAAATAAGAATTCTAATCCAATATATATTAGAAATAGTTTAATAAATGCAGGATGTGAAAGACAATTACAAATATTAGATTTCTTTAATGAATTAGATTATGAAATAAGTAGAAACAGTGATGTTATCTTAACTTATGAATTAAATACGGTAAGTGATTTTTTTAAAGATTCTAATAAGTTAAATAATATATTAACTAATTATAAGACTATTGCTTCAAATAATTATGATAGTTATATGTATCTAGCAACATTAAATAGTTTGGTAAATGGAAAAAATTTAGATTGGCCAATACTTTCAGAAGAACAACAAAAGATTCTTATTAAAAGATTAAATTCTAGCAGTAAGGCGGCATAATTATGAAATTTAGAAGATTAGAAAACTTAATAGGAGCTTCATCATTAGAAAAATTAAAAAACTCTACTATTCTAGTTATTGGTTTAGGAGGAGTAGGTGGTTATGTTGTTGAGGCACTTGTTAGAAGTTGTGTTGGTAATTTAATATTAGTAGATTTTGATAAAGTTGAAATTACTAACTTTAATAGACAAATAATTTCTAATAATAAAAATCTTGATAAATATAAAGTAGATTGTTTTAAAGAGAGAATAGAGACTATTAATGAAGAATGCAATATTATTACTTATAATTTAAAAATAGATGATATTAATATCAAAGATATTTTTAATACTAAAATAGATTTTGTTGTTGATGCAGTTGACGATGTAAAAGCAAAGATAGCTATAATTAATTATTGCTTAAATAATAATATAGACTTTATTAGTTCTATGGGTACTGGTAATAGATTAGATCCAAGTAAGTTAACTATTACAAAATTAGATAAGACTTACAATGATCCACTAGCTAGAATAATGAGAAGTAAATTTGATAAAAGGGTACAGAAAAAAATAACAGTATGTACATCGATAGAACTTCCTTTAAAAGTAATTGATAAGTCTTTTGTTGGATCAACTGCTTTTGTGCCAAGTAGTGCAGGGCTTTTAATAGCAAGTTATGTAGTAAGAAAATTAATTTAAATATAATTAATGGGGGTTGGTTATATGAGTATGAGTAAATGTATAAAATTAAGTGATTATTTAGATTTATTATACTTTAAAAGTAATTATATAGTAATTAATAAATTCATAAATAGTAGACTTAGAAGATATGAAAAAATAGGTAGGAAAAGAACATTTTATTTAGAAGAAATACTCAAAATGTTGGATGCTAATGATGATTATAATAAAACTGAATATATAGTAAACATAAAAACAAAAATAGAGTTGTTATTAGTTAAAGAAGAGAATAAAAGTTATTTTGAATATATTTCTTATTTATTAGAAAAAGATAGTTTAACTGAAAATGATATTATTTCTTTTATAGCATTAATTGATAATAAAAAATATCTTTTAAAAAAGTTAGTTAGTAAAGTTAATAATATATCATCTTTTAATAATATGACTTTAAATATAATTAAAGATAGAATTAGTGATGATGGTTTTATAGAATCCATGATATATAAAGAGAAAAAAGCTAAAGCAGAAAGACTTGTTTTAGAATTAAAAGATCTAAATGATGATAGTAATGTTAATTTAGATATTTTGAAAACTAAATATACGGAATTATTTGATATTTTAAAGACTACATCTTTAGATATAAATAGCGCTAAAATATTAGTTATTACTATAAATGAAGTTATAAATAAAATTCAATCATTTTATCATGATTGTTCTGATTTAATTGAAATAATTAATAATATTAAAAATATCATTGGGACTGTTCCTATTAATAAAATTACTAGTGATGTGATTAATAATTCTCTTAATATAGATTTAGGAATGTCGTTTAATGGTAAGTTAAACTATAATATTTCTAATAGTTCTTTTATTCATCAAGATACGCCTATAATTGCTCTAGATAAAGAGTCATCACTTGATTTAGATAGTGCTTTTTCTATCGATAAAGATAATGATTTATACTATTTTGATGTATATGTTACCGATGTTCCATCATTTTTAGGACATAATAGAGATTTAAGTATTAATTCCTATAAGCAGGGAACATCATTTTACTTAAGAGATAAAGGTAATACTATTAATTATGATATGTTACCAGCAAATCTTTCTCATGATTATTTAAGTATGTTAAGTAAAGATGTTTCTTTAAAACCTAAAGATGCTATAGTTTTTCATTTTGTTATTGATAAAAATGGTATTATATGTTCATCATCTGTTAATAGAAATAAAGTTCTTGTAGATTATAACTTAACAAGTTATGATGCTTCTAGGATATTAAATAAAGAAGAAATAAGTAGTAAAGTTGATAAATCAATTTATTTATTAAGAGATTTGTGTAAGACTGTTTCAACATCTTCAACAAAACAGTATCTTTCTAATCTATCTAAAGTAACTATTGATGACATGATTGCTTTTCCTTCTGTTTCAGTAAACTATTATCTTGCAGATGAACTTGAATTTGGTATTTATCGTGAAAATGGGGTATATACAAGTAAACCTGTTAATGATATTTATCTAACAGGTAGTGCACCTTTAAGACGTTATGTGGATGATATAAACCTTGCTATACTTCTAGAACAAAAAGGATTACAGAGTTTCAATAAAGATGATTTTAGATATTTAGAGAATAATTTCGATGAAATAATAGAGCATTTAAATGAACAAAATTTTCTTGATAAATACATTGAAAATAATAACGCTTTAGTAAAAAAATACTATTTAAAACGAGACTAAAAACTAGTCTCGTTTTAAAATTTTCTATAAAGTCCTACAACTTTACCAAGTATTGTTACTTCATCTAAAATTATAGGATCCATTGTGTCATTTTCTGGTTGTAACCTAAAGTGACCATTTTCTTTATAAAAAGTTTTAACAGTCGCTTCATTATTGTTATTCATAGCAACTACAGTCTCACCATTTCTAGCAGTATTTTGTCTTTCTACTATTAAGATATCTCCATCATATATACCTACATTGATCATTGATTCGCCACTAACTTTTAAAGTAAATATTTCTTTTTGATTACCAAATAATTCAGTAGGTAATGAGAAAGTTTCATCAGGACGTTCTATCGCTTCAATTGGTGTTCCTGCTGTTACTTTACCAAGTAAAGGAACTTTTACAACTTCGTCATCATTATCTAAATATTCATTATCAACTAATACTTCAATAGTTCTATTAGTTCCGCTACCTTTCTTAATATATCCTTTTTTTACTAATTGTTTAATATGAAAGTGAATAGTAGCAGGACTAGATAATTTCGCTTCATCTCCTATTTCTCTAACAGTAGGCGGATAACCATTTTTGGCAATCAATTTCTTAATAATCTGTAATATATCATACTGTCTATCAGTTAGTTTTTCCATTTGACACACTTCCTCCTTTATTTGTATTTAGTTTAGCATAGGAGGTGTAAAATGTCAAACAAATCTTCGAAAATATATTGACATAAACATCTGTTCGATATAAAATGATATCAGAAAGAAGGAGTGATAGATATGTTAAGTTTAAAAAAAATTTTAAAAACTGCAATTGGTGTTAGCCTAATCTATATGATGGCTGTTGTTCTTACTTTATTTATGTGTGATCGAGTTAATGAGTTAGAAAGTAGCGAAGAGGAAATAATCAACACTACAGTTGCTTTATCTTTAAAATAATTTTAAAAACTCCCTAGTAGTGTGGTACAATAAATAAAGAAAGAGTGGTTAGATATGAAAAAAATAATATTAGTTGATGGAAATAATCTTTTATTTAGGAGTTACTATGCTACTAGTTATAGTGGAGTTATTATGAGAAATTCTAAAGGTTTTCCTACTAATGGTTTATATGGTTTTATTAATATGATGAATAAAATTATCGAAGAAGAGAAACCTAGTTATATTATGGTAGCTTTTGATAAAGGTAAGACTTTTAGACATGAGAAATATGATTCATATAAAGCAGGTCGTAAAGAAATGCCAGATGATCTTAGATTACAATTCCCTAAAGCTAAAGAAGTTCTTGATGCAATGGGTATTAAACATTTTGAAATAGATAATTATGAAGCAGATGATATAATTGGTACTCTTGCAAAAAGAGTAGATGAAGAAGATGAGTTTATCGCTACAATTATCTCTAGTGATAAAGATTTATTACAGTTAATTAGTGATGAAGTAGATGTAAAACTATTAAAGACTAAAGGTTCTATTAGATTTAATAGAGAGGTATTTAAAGAATTTTATAAAGTAGAACCTATTAATATGATTGATCTTAAAGCTTTAATGGGAGATATGTCTGATCATATACCTGGTGTTAAAGGAATTGGTGAGAAAACTGCAATTAATCTATTAGAAAAATATAAGACTTTAGATAATTTATATGCTCATGTAGATGAGTTGACTCATAAAACTAAAGAGAAACTAATTAATGATAAAGATAATGCTTATATGAGTTATGATCTTGCAACTATTTATAGAGAGGTAGATATTCCATTTAGTTTAGAAGACTGTAAATATAATGGACTTAATAGATCTAAATATATAGATATTTTAGAAGAATTAGAGTTTAAGTCACTACTTAAGAAAGTTAATAACATAGATATAAGTACAGAAGATAATAATGATAGTAACAGTGATAAAAATCTAGAAGTAAAAGAGATAGATGTTAAAGACTTTGATAGTAGTAAAGATTATTCCTTTTATATAGAGATGGACGCTTATAATTATAATGAATCTGTTATTATAGGGGCTAGTTTTACAAATGATAGTGGTACTTGTTTTATAAAAGGAGAAGATGTTGTTAACTATAAAGAATTATTTGAAAATGATACTCCTAAATCTACTTATGATGTTAAGAAGTGTTATATTTTATTAAATAAACTTGGTATAAAATTAAATAATTGTAATTATGATGCCATGATTGCATCTTACCTTTTAGACTATAAAATGAATGATGATATTACTACTTTGATGAATGATTTAAAGATAGAAATTAAGTCTTTTGAAGATACATATGGAACTTTAAAAAGAAGAAAAAAAGTAGAGTTAGAAGAGATAATAAATCAGTGTAATTTAAAGAGTAATTTTATCTACAATACTAAAGGTAACTTTTTACTTAAGATAGATGAATATGGTGAGACTAAACTGTTTAGTGAAATAGAAATACCTCTTGCCTATGTTCTTACTGATATGGAGTTAACAGGTATCAGAGTAGATAAAGATTACTTATTAAAGTTAAAAGATGAGTTAGAAGTCAAAATAAAAGATATGGAACAAGATATATATAAAGATGCAGGATGTACCTTTAATATAAGTTCTCCTAAACAATTAGGGGAAGTATTATTTGTAAAGTTAGAACTTCCTTACCCTAAAAAAAGGAAAAAAGATGAGACAAGTTATTCTACTAGTAAAGATATTTTAGATAAAGTTAGCCCATATCATCCTGTTGTAAATAAAGTATTAGAGTATAGAATGCTAACAAAACTTTATGCTAATTATGTGGTAGGTCTTTTAGATAAAATAAAAGATGATGGTAAGATTCATACAATATTTAACCAATGTTTAACAAGAACAGGAAGATTATCATCTACTGAACCTAATTTACAAAATATACCTATTAGAAGTGATTATTCAAGATTAATTAGAAAAGCTTTTATACCAGAAGATAACTCTATTATCATGAGCTCTGATTATTCCCAAATAGAACTTAGAGTATTTGCCTCTTTATCAAAAGCGACTAACTTAATCCAAGCCTTTGTAGAAGATAAAGACATTCATTCTAAGACTGCTAGTGATATTTTTAAAGTAGATATTAAAGATGTAGATAAATCCATGAGAAGAACTGCTAAAGCCGTTAATTTTGGAATTCTTTATGGTATTAGTAGTTTTGGTCTATCAGAAGATTTAAAAATAGATGTAGGTAGTGCTAAGAAGTTTATGGATAACTATTTAGAGACTTATCCTGGTATTAGTGAATATATGGATAAAGAAAAAAGAGAAGCTTATAAGAATGGTTATGTTACTACTATTATGAATAGAAGAAGAGTTATTGATGAGTTAAAGAGTAGTAACTATATGGTAAGAAGTGGAGGAGAGAGAATGGCTCTTAATACTCCAATTCAAGGAAGTGCTGCCGACATACTTAAAAAAGCGATGGTAGACTTATATAGTGAAATGACTAAAAGAAATTTAAAGAGTAAAATACTTATTCAAGTACACGATGAACTTGTCTTAAATGTTTATAAAGATGAGTTAGATGAAGTTAAAGAGTTAGTTAGAGATAAGATGGAAAATGTTATTAAGTTAGATGTTCCTTTAAAAGTAGATATTGAAACAGGTAATGACTGGTATGAAGCAAAGTAGTAAGGAGTGATAATATGCCTGAAAAACCAGAAGTAATTACAGTAAGTAAGACACTAGAAAAGATTATTATAGGTAAAACTATTAAGAAAGTAGATGTATACTGGGATAATATAATTATAGGTGATATAGATGAATTTAAAAAAAGTTTAGTTGGTGAGAGGATAGAATCTATTACTACAAGAGGTAAATGGATAGTTATCTTTCTTACAACTAAAGCTTTAATATGTCATTTAAGAATGGAAGGAAAGTTCTTCTTTAGAGATACCAGCGTACCTAAAGAAAAACACGAACACGTTATTATTACTTTTACTGATAATACTGATATGAGATTTAATGATGTTAGAAAGTTTGGAAAAATGGCATGTTTACCTAAAGAAGAAGTTTATAATTTAAAACCTCTTTCTGATTTAGGGTTAGAGTATTATGATAAGAGCTTAACACCTAGTTATTTGTTAGAAGCTTTAAGAAAAAAGAAAGTGCCTATTAAAACAGCTTTACTTGATCAGTCAATTATTACAGGTATTGGTAATATTTATGATGATGAAATTCTATTTGCAAGTCATATTAACCCTTTAAGAAAAGCAGATAGTATTAGTATAGATGAAGCGGATGCTATCATTAAAAATACAAAAATAATATTAGATAAAGCAGTTACTATGGGAGGTACTACTATTAAGAGTTTTACATCAGCAGAAGGAGTACATGGCTTATTTCAAAATGAACTATCTGTTCACGGGAAGAAAGATGGTGTTTGTCCTGTATGTAATGAAAAACTTATTGTTACTAAAGTAGGAGGTAGAGGAACTTACTATTGTCCTAAATGTCAAAAATAATTTTTGACAAAATCTAACATCTATGATACTATATATGTGTAAAAGGAATTTACATGCAATAAAAAGAGAGTACTTTTAACGTCGCTTGTGTTAAGTGCTTCTCCTGTAAGGGTTTCGCACCTAATTAAACAGTTGTGATTTAGGTGGCTTTTGTTTTATATTGCTAGAAATAAAAGACTTATGGATAAAAAAATCATAAGTCTTTTAAAATGGATTATATCTGTCTATTATCGTTGGCTTTGTATTAAATAATTCTAGGTCTTCCTTCCTTAAATATTTCTTATTAATTATTACCATAAGAACAAAATCATTAAAGAAATTATCATTCATTATATAATAACCATCTTTATATAATTTATCTCCATAACTATTTTCAACTTTCCATCTAATAGTTTTATTATATTCAATATGAACTCCTGTTATTAACATTAGATGTTGATAGTAAATATCAAAGCTATTTAAAGCTTCTTCTTTAGTTAATAAATCTATATTAAATACCTCTTTATAATTATATAAATTAGAATCTAATATACCTGATTTTCTATCTCTCATTTTATCAATATTACAGGCAAAATAAACTGGCATACCATCTTTTAATTGTCTAACTGCTAAATTCTTTAATACTTCGATAGGCTTATTAATAAATTCAACATATTTATCATAAATATTTTCATTATATTCTTTTCTATAAAGTTTATTATATTCAGTATTATACATAGGAACATTGGCAATACTTACATAATCATCTAAGTTGATAGATAAATATTTATTTTTAAATTCTATAGGAGTTATATTTTCTAATTTAATTAGTTTTCCATCTTTATCTTTATATTCATATGTGAAAGATAGAGGAATAGAGCCTAAGCATTTAGATAAGAGGTTATAATTTTCGTTTAGCATTTCTTCTTTTCTTAGATAAAGTTTATCCTTTGAAGTGTTATTCTCTTTTAATTTTAGTAATTTAAACATATCTTTCTTTACTTTTTCATTATAAAGCCTTCTTAACTGTTCAGAGTTTTTACTATCAAATGTTTTAGGCATCACATCTTCTGGAACTAGACCATACTTATTAACTAGCTCTTTGAAGAATGTAAAACGTCCTCCTTCATAAAATGCATCCTCTATATAATATTTATTTACTTCAGTTTTTAAATCAAAATTATCTTTTTCAATTATTCTGTTATAAAAAGTATTAGCTTTTTCTAGTTTATCAAAAAAAGAAAGATAATTTACTGATAAATTTATATCTGTAGGTAAAATGTTAAGATTATTAGCAATATTACTTTCAATAAAATTTATTCCTGCATAAAGCCAACATAGCCAAGAATCTTCTTGGTCATATATTTTAGTATTAGGCAATTCTATATTAAAAACGTTTGGAGTTCTATTAATAATATCAGTATTTAAGCAAAAACTTTCCATGCCTATTTTTTTCATAGCATTTTCAACTATTTTGTTATTTTTATCATTATTGTATTCATTATAAAATTTTTGAATTTGTTTGTAATCTATATCTTTCATATATATCCTCCCACTTAATTATACATTTTTTTAAAACTAATGTCACTATCTCTACTAATATTTTTTTGACAAAAGTTAATATGTATGATACTATGAATATGTAAAAGAAATTTACATAAAATAAAAAAGAGAGAACACTTAATAATGGCATGTTGAGTGGCCTCGAATAATAAAATTATGTTAAGAACCACCTAAATCATTGCTGAGCTAGGTGGTTTCTTCTATATTAAAGCAAGTATCATGAATAAAAATATGAGATTTTGAAGAAATAATATGATGATTAAGGAAGAAATTAAGCAATCTTTCTTGTTCATATATTAGCCTCCTTTCTGAGGCCCACCCAACTATTAAATGTTCTCTATATAAATAGTATCATATTAATTTCTCTATAGCAAGATAAAATGTACTAAATTAGTTACGAATTTTCGTAATTCAGCTTAAAATACTCTTTTAATTTTATTTAAACTATGCTATAATTATATAGTTTGATTAGAAGGAGGAAGTAATTAATGAAAAAGACAAAAATTGTTTGTAGTATAGGTCCTGCCAGTAATGAACCAGATGTAATGGAAAAAATGGTTAATGCAGGAATGAATGTAGCAAGAATTAACTTTTCTCATGCTACTATAGAAGAAAGAGAACAAGCTTGTGCATCAGTTCGTGAAGTTAGAAAAAGAACTGGTATGAATATTGCAATTCTTTGGGATACTAAAGGTCCAGAGTTTAGATGTGGTGTTATGGAAAATGATTCTATTGAACTTGTTCCAGGAGAGACTATCGACATAGTTAAAGAGACTGTTACAGGTACTAAAGAAAGATTTTCTGTTAATCATCCTAGTGCTATTGATTCTCTTAATGTTGGTGATATTATCTTATTAGAGAATGCTAAGATGAAACTTGAAGTTATCGCTAAATATGAAGATAGAGTTACTTGTAAAGTTATTGATGGTGGAGTATTAGGAAATCGTAAGAGTATGAGTGTTCCTGGTATTAAACTAGATATTCCATTTATTAGTGAAGAAGATAGAAAAGATATCATTTATGCATGTGAACATGGTGGAGAATTCTTAGCATTATCTTTTGTTTCTACTAAAGAAGATGTATTAGAAGTTAAGGAAATCTTAAGGAAATATAATAGAGAAGACTTACAAATTATTTGTAAGATTGAAAGTGCTTTGGGTATTGAAAACTTAGAAGATATCTTAAGTGTTAGTGATGGTGTTATGGTAGCACGTGGTGATTTAGGTACTGAAGTTCCTAGTGAAATGGTTCCAATCTATCAAAAACAAATGATTAATACTTGTAGAAGACTTGGAAAAATATCTATTGTTGCTACTGAAATGCTTGAGACAATGATGGATAATATTCGTCCAAAAAGAGCAGAAACAAGTGATATTGCTAATGCCGTATTAGACGGTACTGATGCAGTTATGTTAAGTGGGGAAACTACTGTTGGAAAACATCCAGTTGAAACAGTTGCAGCAATGGCTAATATTTGTGAAACTACTGAAAAATATGCAAGTTTTGATTATGCTTTTGATATTGAGAGTTTAGATAATATTACAAAATCTATTGCTTCTAATGTTGTTCTTAGTACAGATGCATTAGGTGCTAAATTAATTTGTGCTGCTACAATCAGTGGTAGAACTGCAAGAGTTATTAGTAACTTAAAACCAGATGCTCCTGTTCTTGCATTATGTCCAGATGAAAAAACAGGTCGCCGTCTTGCGCTAAACTGGGGTGTATATGCAGGAATACTTCCATATTTACCATCAACTGATGAGGTATTACTTCAAAGCGTAGATAAAGCTAAAGAGTTTATGGAACTTAATGAAGGAGACTTAATTGTAATTACTGGAGGTTTCCCTAATACAGAAACTAAGAGAATTACGAACTTAATGAAGATTGAAGAAATATAAAAATAAGCGAGGACTTGTTTCCTTGCTTATTTTATTTCTATTTTAGAATTATCAAAGTCTTTAATATCATCGAGTAAGGCTTCATGGATCTTTTCTTCTTTACTATCTAGATATACTTCTTCAATTCTATCAACACGACAACGTTCTGCTTCCAAAATAGCATCTACCTTCTTAACAGCCTTATCTAAATTATCATTAACAACTACATAGTTATATTTAGGTATTTCATTTATTTCTTCGTAAGCTCTTTTAAATCTTTTTTCTATTTTCTCTATACTATCAGTATTTCTATTAATAAGACGTTTTTTTAATTCATTCATAGTAGGAGGCATTATAAAGATAAAGACAGTCTCATCTAATTTTTCTTTAATCTTTAAAGCTCCTTGTATTTCTATTTCTAGTATTACATCTTCTCCTTTATCTAGATGCTCTTTAATATACTTTTTAGGAGTACCATAGTAGTTACCTGAATATTCTGCATATTCTAAGAATTCATCATTTTTTATTTCTTCTTCAAATTCTTCTTTAGATAAGAAATAATAGTTAATACCATTTTTCTCTTCACCTCTAGGCTCTCTACTAGTACAAGAAATAGATACCCAAGTATTTTTCCTTATCTTTAATAATTCATTAATTATACTATTCTTACCACAACCAGAAGGTCCTGAAATAACTATTAAAATTCCTTGTTTCTTTGTTTTTACCATATTATCCATAACTTATTCCTCCCTTATAGGTTTCATCTTATATTCAGCTTCTATTAAGCTTTTAGATTTATCTTTCTCAAAAACTAAAGAGTATATCTTTGTAATTTGATATTCATATTCTAACATTTTATCTTTTTCTCTTGTAAATTTACTAATAATAGGAATATCTATATCTTTTTTAATCTTATTTAAATAATCTCTCCCTTTATTAGAAAATCCTAATAATCTAATATATTTAATTTCTTTAAATTCTTTAGCCATATCCTTGGTATAATCACATAATATATAAATTAGTATTCTAGATATCTTAGCATACGTAGCATTTTTGCTCTTAACTTTATTAATTAGTTCATCAAAACTATAACTATTAAGTATTTCTTTTTTTAGTTTAGTTTCCATACCACTATCTACTAGATTATAAATAGTTAAATCATTAGAACTAATTATCTTATATTTTAAAAGATTAAAATAATTATCTAATTTAGGTATTTTTTTATTCTTTAAATAGTTATAAGTAATAGAAGGAACACTATTCTTTATATCTTTATTATTTAGTAAGGCATCTCTTATACTTGTTGCACTATTTATACTAATATTATTTAACTCTTTACTATGATAATCATTAGTTCTTTTGATAGTATGTGGAGTAATTTTATAATTATTAGCGTAAATTGCTTTTACATAACTAATACCTAAAATATCATTAGGTAATTTAAAACAATCACCAGTTATATCTTCTAAAGCTTTAGATAAAGAAGTAGGGTAGTTATAACCCATTCTTAAATAAACTTGTACTAAGTTATCAAAATCAGGGTTAGAAAGTTCAGTCTCTACTAATTTTTTAATACCTTCTATATCATCAGATTCACTACCAAAGACTAAATCAGTAACTCCTAGATAATTTAATATATCAATAGATCCTTTTGCAAAGATATCTGCAGAAGCACATGAGAAAGGGAAGGGTAGTTCTACTACTAAATCTATACCATATTTAATGGCAATTTCAGTTTTATCCCATTTATTTAAAATAGATATATCTCCTCTTTGAGTGAAGTTTCCTCCAAGTACTAATATAATAGGACTATCAGGAAAGATTTCTTTAACCTTTTCTATATGATATAAATGGCCATTATGAAAAGGATTATATTCAGTAATAATTCCAACTATATGTTTTGCCATAAGAACACCTCCCATTAAAAGTAAAACTAATTATAGCACTTTAGTAAGTATAAATCTAGTATCTTTGAAAAAATAATATTAATTGACATAAATTTTAATTTGTTGTATTATTTGAATAGTAAAGATATAATATTTGGAGGTATATATGAATAAATATATAAAAGTATTAGTATTTTTAATTGTATTTATGGTAATG
>CALVVB010000023.1 GCA_944363735.1 uncultured Bacilli bacterium
AACTAAAGCACTATTATGTATAGCATGCATTATAATAGATGGATAAATACTTTTAGTATCATAATAAGTTAAAGCAAAGAAGAAACCTAGACTACCATAAGGAATAACATAAAGATATTCTAAAATATTACCACTACCTATTACATGTAATAGACCAAATATTAATCCTGAAGCAGTTGCATATACCCATTTATTTTTAAATATCTTAGAAACACCTTTTCTAAACGTTATCTCTTCTGCTATAGGAGCAAGTATTCCGGCTGTAAATAACATTAAGTAAGGAGTAGAATTTATTAATCCTTGAACTGCTTGTTCATTACTAGAAGTACCTAAACTTGTAATAAGACCAATAGCAATATTAGATATGCACATAATCATTAAGCCAAGAAACCAATATTTAAAGGCAGTATCCATATTCATTTTCCAATTATCTTTAAAAGTTTTAAATTCTTTTCTTAACTCTTTAAAATATAAAATTATTAATATTAATACTAATATTAAATCAGTAAAAGTATTAACTATCGCTAAATCTGTTGTTGTATAATTATTAACATCAATATTAAATATGGCAATTGGTATTACTTGTAAATAACTACTGAAATAAAATATTAAGAAAGTTACTAATCCTTTACATATTTCTAATATTCTTTCTTTTTTCATTTATCATCACCATTATTATAATAACATTAAATAACTATTTTGACAAAACTATTTTTATATAGTATAATTAATTACAAGAAAGGAGTGAAGTTTAAAAAACTTCGCTCTTTAGTTTGTAAGGAGGTATTATGGAAGAAAAAGTAAAAGCTTTAGTAGATGGAAGCATTAAAGATTTAGGTCTATTTGTTAGTAGTGTTTATTATTCTACTGAAGAGGGTGTTAAAACATTAAATATTGAACTAGATAGTAACGAAATAATCGATGTTAATAAAATAACAGAGGCAACTAAAATTATTAATCCTATTATGGATGATAATAATTTATGTAATGATATAGATGTATTAGATATACATTCTAAAGAGAAGGGAGATATGTAGTATGGATGGAAAAGGATTTCTTAAAGCCGTTGACTTAGTAGTTAAAGAAAAACATATAGATAAGGAGATTATCTATGAAGCGATGAGAAATGCTTTAACTAGTGCTTATAAGAAGAATGCTAAAAGTAAAAATAATAATGTAAAAGTTTTAATTAATGAAAATACAGGAGATATTAAAGTATTCTCATACTTAACAGTAGTACCTGATGATAAGATGACTAAAGAAGAATATGAAGATGCTTTATTTGAACGTTATGCAGAAGATGATGATTTAGATACTGAGAAAACTGAAAAAGAACTTAAGGAAGAAGAAAAAGCTAAGGAAAAGGGTGAAGAAGAAGAAAAGATTAGCTTCTTTAATCCTGGTACAGAAATTAAACTTAGTGATGCAAGAAAGTTAGATAAGACTGTTAATATTGGAGATACTATTGATACTGAAGTTACTCCTAAAGATTTTGGTCGTGTAGCAGCAAGTACTGCTAAGCAAGTAGTTATTCAAAAAATTAGGGAAGCAGAGCGTAGTAGTATTACTGATGAGTTTGGAGATAAACAAGATGAATTATTAGTTGGAACTGTTGCACTTGAAGATACTGATAATTACTTTATAGATTTAGGACGTACTAATGGTATTTTACCTAAAAAAGATATCATACCTGGTGAACATATTAAGATGGGTAGTCAGATTAAAGTATATGTTACTAAAGTAGATAATAATGGTAGAAGTTTACTTGTTCTTTTAAGTAGAAGACACTTTGGTTTTGTTAAAAGATTATTTGAAAGTGAAATACCAGAACTAGCTGATGGAACAGTGCTATTATATAGTGTAGCAAGAGAAGCTGGGGTTAGAAGTAAAGTAGCTGTGTATTCAGAAAATCCTAAAGTAGATCCTATTGGAGCATGTATAGGAGAGCGTGGTAGTCGTATTGCTAATATAATTACAGAACTTAATGGCGAGAAAGTAGATATTGTTAAATACGATAATGATCCAGCAATATTTATAGCTAATGCCCTACAACCTGCAAAGGATGTAACTGTATTAGTTACAGATGTTAAGAAAAAAGAAGCATTAGTAATCGCAGATGGAGATAACTTCTCATTAGCGATTGGTAGAAAGGGTCTTAATGCAAAACTTGCTACTAGACTTACTAAATATAAGATAGATATTAAAACTAGTGAACAAGCTAAAGAATTAGGTATTAGTATAAAAACAGAAGAATAGGAGGTATTTATGAAAACAAGAAAGATTCCTCTTAGAACTTGTGTTGTAACAGGTGAAAAATTAGATAAACGAGATCTTCTTAGAGTAGTAAAAAACAAAGAAGGGGAAGTAAAAGTTGATTTAACTGGAAAAATGAACGGTAGAGGTGCATATATTAAAAGAGACTTGGCTGTTTTAGATATGGCAATTAAGAAAAAAAGTCTTGAAAGAAAATTAGAATGTAATATAAGTGATGAGGTATATGATGAGATAAGAAAAATATTAGAAAGAGGTGAATAATATGACAATAAAGGAATATGCAGAAGATATAAATAAAAGTGTTGATGATGTATTAAAACATATGGAGAGACTTGCTATGGATATATCTGATAATACAAGAATACTTAGTGATGATGAGATCATTTTACTTGATAACTCTTTTCAAGATGAGGAAGACTATGTAGAAGATGCTACTGATGAAGAGATGATTAATGATTTCTCTTTAGATGAAAAAGCAGAACAAATAGCATATGATTCTAATTTAACAGATGATAAAGAAATAAAAGTAACTAAAGTTAAAAAGAATACTAGTAAGAATCAAAATGTTAAGAGTGATTTTAAAAAAGAGCGAAAAAAAATATATAAGCATAAAGAAAAACTTCAAAGTAATGAGCAAGAAATAGATGAGAATGTTTTATTATATAAAGAAGGAATGACTGTTTCTGATATTGCTAATGCTTTAGATGTGGCATCAAGCCAAATAATTATGAAATTAATGGGACTTGGCATTATGGCTAATGCTAATAATTCTCTTACTTTTGAAGATGTTGAATTATTAGCATTAGATTATGATAAAACTGTTAAAAGAGAAGAAGTTGCAGATATTTCTAACTTTGAAAATTATGAGATTGCTGATAAAGAAGAAGATTTAGTAGAACGTCCTCCTGTTGTTACTATTATGGGACATGTTGATCATGGTAAAACAACTTTGCTTGATACAATTAGAAAGAGTAATGTTGCAAGTGGTGAAGCTGGTGGTATTACTCAAGAAATTGGTGCTTACCAAGTAGAATGTAATGGCAAGAAGTTAACATTTATTGATACACCAGGACATGCTGCTTTTACAGAAATGAGAGCAAGAGGAGCTAGTGTTACTGATATAGTTATTATTATAGTTGCAGCAGATGATGGAGTAATGCCTCAAACTAGAGAAGCGATAGATCATGCTAAAGCCGCTAAAGTTCCTATTATTGTTTGTATTAATAAAATAGACAAACCTGAAGCAAATATTGATAGAGTTATGACTGGACTTGTAGAAGCAGGACTTACTCCAGAAGAATGGGGTGGAGATACTCTAGTTACTAAAATATCTGCTAAAACAGGAGAAGGTGTTGATCTTTTACTTGAAAATATTTTATTAATCGCTGAAATGGGAGAGTTAAAAGCAAATCCTAATCGCTATGCAACAGGAGCAGTTCTTGAAAGTAAGATGGATAAACATGTAGGACCAGTTGCAACCTTGCTTATAAGTAATGGTACTTTAAGATTAGGTGATCCTGTTGTTGTAGGAATTTCTTTTGGTAAAGTTAGAACTTTAAAAAATGATTTAGGTGAAGATATAGTAGAAGCTCTTCCTTCAATGCCAGTAGAAGTTACGGGATTATCTAGTGTTCCAAGTGCTGGTGATAAATTTATGGCTTTTGAAACTGAAAAACAAGCTAAACAAATCGCTAGTGATAGAGCTTTAAGAGAAAAAGAAGCTGATACTAATAGAACTGGTATGAGTTTAGAAGACTTATTTGGTCAAATTAGTGAAGGATTAAAAGAGATAAATGTAATACTAAAAACAGATACTAATGGTAGTTTAGAAGCTGTTAGATCATCTTTAGAAAAGATTGAAGTAGAAGGTGTTAAAATAAATATTATTAGAGGAGCTGTTGGTGGTATTACAGAAAGTGATATTGTTCTTGCTCAAGCCTCTAATGCTATAGTAATTGGTTTTAATGTTAGAGGAAATAATAAAGTAGTTGATATGGCTAAAGAGTATAATATTGAAATAAGGCTATATGATATTATTTATAAAGTTGTAGAAGATATGGAAAAAGCAATGAAAGGTATGTTAGAACCAATATATGAAGAGAAAGTAACTGGTACTCTAGAAGTTCGTCAATTATTTAAATTTTCTAAAGTAGGAATGATTGCAGGATGTCATGTAACTTCAGGTACTATTAAAAATAATGATAAAGCAAGAGTAGTAAGAGATGGTATCGTCATTTATAATGGATCTATCAAGACATTACAACATGAGAAAGACCAGGTTAAAGAAATATCTAAAGACCGTGATTGTGGTTTAACTTTAGAAAATTTTCAAGATTATAAAGAAGGAGATACTATTGAAGTATATGAACTTGTGGAGGTAGAAAGACAATAAAAAAGAGTTTAAGATTTTGTAAGTCTTAAACTCTTTTTATTATTTAGATAATTTTCTCTAGTATTGTATAAACAATCTTTTGTTAAAGATATAATTTGCATTTCACTAGTTTTAAGTAATACAGAAATATCATAACTACTAAAGAAAACTTTGTTGAAAAAACCAAGCCTAAGGGCAAGAATTAATTTTTCTAGATCAGTACATTTTTTTGCATAATCTGCGTAGATAGAGTTTTCTAAATTATTGATTCCCATAATTATATTGCTTTTATCATTATTGTTATTAGATTTAAACATCAAAAGTTCAAAATCACTAATTAAAACACTTCTTTTCATATCAGAAGAATCTCTAGTAATGAATTCATCTAAAAAATTATTCCAAACTACTAAATCTAGATCATTACCAACAATCATATTTTTAACAACTTTATCAGTAACTGATGTTCTTAAATTAGTAGCATCATCATAACTAATTGATAACTTGTTGGATATTTCTTCAGTGCTTTGATATACTAAAGTGTTTTTTCTTACTAAACAAAACTCTTGTAAAAAGAATATTTCATCACTTGCAAAATTAATGCTACTTCCATCTATTTTAGATGCAACTGTTAATTCTGGATATATTGTTAAGGCCCATCTTTTAATAGTTTCATCATTTCTTAGTTCTTTAAACAATCTGTTTTTGATAGTTATATAACTATCAGTATTAGCAAGATTAAGTTTAGCTGCCATTTCTTCATCAGATAAAGGATTATTTTTATGTGAGTTTAAAAGGCTTAATAATTGCTCGTTTGTATCTTTAAGATTAGTTTTATGATTTTCTTTTTTCATATTAATATCAGGATAGTTACTTTTTACTTCTGATTTTAAAATCTCACTTTTTGCTATTTTTCTAAATAAAGCATATTTTTTATTTGAAAAACTACTATCAGATTTATATTCTCCTAGATAAGCAAGATCTTTATTTCTTAAATCATAATGATCATTTAATAATTTAAGCATTTTAATTTCTTCATCTGTAAAAGTATCTTTATCATCCTTATCCTCTTCTTTAGGTGGAGCAACTAAATTTATATCAAAATTTTCAAATATTAACATAATGATCTCTTTTAGATAATTGCTATTATTTAATTTATAATAGATTCTGTTTTTTGTATTGTTAAGGCTTCTAATGCTTTTAATCCCTGCTTTTTCAACTATTTCTTCCTCGCTTAAATCTTTATTATTTTCATCACATAGTACTGATAGAACAGTTATTTCTTGAAGTGTAAGTCTAGGTTGACTTAAATATTCTTTTATATCTAATTTAGGATATAAATTTTCAATTTCTGTAAAGAAAGCATCATTATTATTAATCTTTCCAATGAAGCGATTTTTCTTATCAAAATATTCTATTATACTAGAATATTTTGATGCTTTTATTTTTTCTTTAGTAAGTTGTTTTGTGTACTCTAAATAAATTAAATCTAATATAGCAATATCATCTTTGTTAAAAACTACTTTTCTTTTATTGCTTGTTAATTTTTTTTCTTTATTTTTATCATAAGAAATTTCTACATTAAATTTTTTAGCTTTCTCTTTCAAAGTTTCCTCAATATTTGGATATCTTTCTAATAACATATTTAAATTACTATCAATAGTTAGAAGTCTAAAAGCACTAGTTATTTTATTTTTAATATCTATATATCTAGCCTCATGTTTTAATGCAAGGTCATCGATAACCATAGGAGGAGCGAAAGCTCCACAAAATTCACATATTAGTGTTATATATTCATTTGAAAGAATATGTTTCCTACTATCAAAATATTTCTGTCTTTCTTCTAATATTTGTTTGTAATTTTTAAATACTTTTTTTATATTTTCATCATTTTCCATATGCTTATCAATTATATCTTTAATTATAGAAGGTTTTGTCTTCATTATATCAGCTATTTCAACTATTGAAATATATCTATCGCCTTGTTTACTAAAATATAACTTTAGTGCTTTATACTCATTGCTATTAAGGTTAGCAAGATATTCTTTTTTATCAATATTGCTTTTATTAACACTATTTTTTATAACTGCTCCTATATGAAAGACAAATGGTATCTTAACACTTTCATCATAAGAATCAATAGCAAGATTAAAATAGTAATCTACAGTTTCTTCATTAGTGTCTTTGTCAAATTTCTTTAATTGTTTTATCACTTCATTCTTAAAAAAGGTAGTTCTAGAACTATTCCCACTTTTTAATTCTTCAACTAATTTAATATTGTTTTCCATCCAAATCCCCTCCAGTACGCATTATTATACCATACTTTTCAAAAATATGCTATACTAAATTAATGAAAGGACTGATTTATATGAATATTAAAATTGAAAGAATAAATCATATGATTATGGAAGAAGTTAGTAAAATATTAATGTTAGAGGTTAAAGATGATGATATTAAGTTTGTTACTGTTACAGGGTGTGATACTTCTAATGATTTGAGTTATTCTAAAATATATGTAACTATTTTAGATAAAGATAAAAAAGATGATACTTTAAAAGCTTTAAATAATGCTAGTAGTTTTATAAGAAGTGAACTTGCTAAAAGAATAGAAATAAGACATGTTCCTGAACTTAAGTTCTTTTATGATGAATCTGTTTCCTATGGGGAGCATATTGATAAGATTATAGATAAGTTAAATGAGGAATAAAATGAATTATAAAACAGTTGTTAATAAAGATAATTTGTATGATAAAAAAGATTTTTCTAATATTAAATTAGTTAAGACTATTAACAATATAGGAGAAGAATGTTTCCTTGAAAAAAGAACACTGAAATCTTTTTTAGATTTAAAAAAAGATTTAGAGAAAGAAAATATTTTTATTTCTCTTTATAGTGGTTATAGAAGTCTAGAAGCTCAACAAAAAATTATAGATAAGTTTACTGATGTTTATGGAATTGATTACACAAAAAAATATGTCGCTGAAGTAGGAACTAGTGAACATCATACAGGTCTTTGTTTTGATATAGATTTACTTATTAATAATAAAGTTGTTTCTAATGATGAATTTTTTGAAAATGAATCTATATTTAAAAAAATTATAAGTATATTAGCTAACTATGGTTTAATACTTAGATATCCTAAAGGTAAAGAGGAAGTAACTGGCTATAATTATGAACCATGGCATTATAGATATGTTGGTAAGCATACTGCCCAAATAATTATGAATAATAATTTGACTCTAGAAGAGTATAATGAACTATATAATAAAAGTGGAGTTCTTTTAGTAAATAAGCCAAAGGGATTAACATCAAGAGATGTTGTTAATGAAATAGGAAAGATTTTTGATACTAAAAAAGTAGGTCATAATGGTACACTTGATCCTGAAGCGGAAGGATTACTTGTAATTACTATTAATAAAGCGACTAAAATAAATGAATTATTAACTTGTACTGATAAAGAATACATTGCAGAAGTTAAAGTGGGAATAGAAACAGATACTTTAGATTTAGAAGGTAATATAGTAAAGACTAGTGAAAGAAGAGTATCAAAAGAAATATTAGAAGATTTATTTAATAATTTTCCAAGAAAGTATTTACAAACTGTACCAATTTATTCTGCTATTAAAATAGATGGTAAGAAGTTATATGATTATGCTAGAAATAATGAAAAAGTAGAGCTTCCTAAAAGAGAAGTTGTAATCAAAGAATTAGAGCTTATAGATTATAAAGAAGATTGTTTTAAATTTAGATGTGTTGTTTCTAAAGGGACATATATTAGAAGCATAATTAAAGATATGGGAGAATATTTAGATATACCTTGTACTATGAGTAGTTTAAAAAGAACAAGACAAGGAAAATTTAAGTTAGATAATGCTATTAATTTAGAAGATATAACTATAAATAGTAATTTAATTACAATTAGTAATGCCCTAGATATAGATAAAAGAGAAATTAAAGATAAAGACTATAAGAAAATAATTAATGGAGCATCTATAAATAATAGTTATAATACTATAGATAAAGTTTTATTTATAAAAGATAATAAAGAAATTGCTATCTATCAGAATATTAATAACAAATTAAAATGCTTTAAAATGTTAAACGAGACTAATTAAGTCTCGTTTCTATGTCATTACTTATTATTTTTTTACATAATTCAATAAACTGTTTAACATTATCTATATTAAAAGAGTAAGTATGTTCTTTTTTACTATTTTCTATAATTATTCCCATTTGATCAACTATTACTTGTAATTTATCAAGAGGTATTTCATCAAATTTAATATTGGGTATTTCTATATCTTCATAAAATAGAGATAAGTCGAGGTCATATTCTTCTATTAGAGAAATATTCAAATTAGTATAATCATTATATATTAATTTTTCTATTTCTTCTTTGGTGCATTTTATTTTATTTCCACTTAAAAACTCTATATAGTCACTACTATTGGTTATTTCAGGCATAAAGTATTTAAACCATAGATAATCCGTAAATAAATGAATATAATATCCCATAATAAAAGGATTGTTTAGATTATTCTTATATTTATCTAAAAATTTATCAAGAATAGGAAGATCAGTTTTATCATTTGGTAAAAAGTGAGACTTTACTTTAGATTCTCCTAATTGTTTACTAATATCAGGAGCGATTGTACCTAAAAATAGTTCTTTTTCATTCATTTTTAAATCTTTATTAATTTCTTTAGCGACTGCTATATGTATAACTGCACTTGCCATATTTTCACATCCTTTACAATAAATTTTATCATAATTTAATTAAAAATAATAGACAAATTAAGAGTTTTATAGTATATTATATGCGTACCTATTCCTAGTAATTGGAGTTCTTCCTTACACCAGTTACCAAGAATAAGGCTAATCAATATGAAGAAAGGAAGGTTAAAATGGCTTTAACTAAAGAAGAAAAGCAACAAATCATTAAAGATTTTGGTGTAAATGCAAATGATACTGGATCTGCTCCTGTTCAAATAGCAATTTTAACTAAAGAAATTGAAAATTTAACAGAGCATTTAAAGACTCACATCCATGATCATCATTCACGTCGTGGTCTTTTAATGAAAGTTGGACAAAGAAGAAATATGCTTAATTACTTAGCTAAAAAAGATGTTGCAAAATATCGTGAAGTAGTTAAAAAATTAGGTTTAAGAAAGTAGAGCTTAAGAGCTCTTTTTTCTTGACTTATCTGGAAAATTGATTTATAATATGTAGTCGGAAAAGAGAGGACATTATGAATATAGATAATGCAATAGGAATTTTGGAATTTTTAGAAGATCAAGATAGAAAAAAAACAGATTTAGCTAATCCCGTTCATGTTGTTGAAGATGATAATCCTTATAGTGTAGTTAAATTTGTAACAGGTAATATTAGGGGATATGTTGATTTAGAACACACTAGAAGTGTATTAATGGATAGAAGGGTTTCCTTATTAAGAACTAAACAGCAAGGTTATGTTCCATTAGAATACTTTCCAAGTGAGGTTAGAGAGTTTACTGATGAAATGAAAATTAAAGAAATTTGTTATAAAATAACTGAATTAGAAAATGGTGCTATGAAGGAGTTATTAAGTACTGATTTATTAGCGAGTAGTGATATGGGTAGAGTATTTACACCTGGTGATATTATTATTGGAGATAGTAAACATGCTAGTCCTGGTATTTATGTTCCATATGTAGATGAAAATAGTATTGTCATTAAGGAAAAAACAGTTGATCCTAAAGTGAAAAAATTAATTAAAGATTATTATATTGATAAAATGTAAAAAGAAAGAGTAGCAATTTCTCTTTTTTTTTGATATTATAAAATAGATTTATGGAGGAAGTAATATGAGTAAAAAAATATATGAATATGATTTTTATGGAAAGAAGATAGTAGTAGAACATGGATGCCTTGCAAAACAAGCGACTGGTTCTGTTTTAGTTAGATATAATGATACTGTAATATTAACTGCAACTGTTATTAATAAGAAAGCTAACTTGTTAAGTGATTTCTTTCCGTTAACAGTAAACTATCAAGAAAAACTATATTCTGTTGGAAAGATTCCAGGAGGATTTATTAAGCGTGAAGGAAGACCAACTGATGCTGCAACTCTTGCTGCTAGAATGATTGATAGACCTATGAGACCTTTATTTAAAGAAGATTTTAAAAATGAAGTTCAAGTTATCAATACTGTTTTATCAGTTGATCAAGACTGTTCTCCTGAGTTAACGGCAATGCTTGGTTCAAGCCTTGCAACTATGATTAGTGGGGCACCGTTTATGGGCCCTATCGCTGGTGTTAAAGTAGGATATGTTGATGGAGAATATATTATCAATCCAACAGTAGAAGAGTTAGAGAATAGTGTTCTTGACCTTACTGTCGCAGGAACAAAAGAGGCTATTAACATGGTGGAAGCAGGTGCTAAGCAAGTTAGTGAAGAGATTATGCTTGAAGGATTAATGAAAGGTCATGAGGCAATAAAAGAATTATGTAAATGGCAAGAAGAGATAATTTCTGATATTGGAGTTACACCATTCCTTTATGAATCTTTAACTATTGAAGATAGTCTTAAAGATGAAGTAACTAAACTAATAGAGAAAGACTTAGATGAAGCATTAAGAATTAAAGAAAAATTAGAACGTTATGGAAGAATAGATGAAATTAAAGATAACTTATTAGAAAAATATAAGGAAGATAATAAAGAGTTAGAAGATGAGGAGTTAGATTTATTATTTGTTAAATTAGAGAAGATATTTAGTGATGTAGAATATCGCTTATTTAGAAATATTGTCGTTAAAGAAAAGATTAGATCTGATGGCAGAAAAATGGATGAAATTAGACCATTATCTACTGATATAGATTTACTTCCTAGAACTCATGGTTCTGCTTTATTTACAAGAGGAGAAACGCAATGTTTAGCAGTTACTACTTTAGGTGCTTTAGGAGAACATCAAATACTTGATGGATTAAGTCTAGAAGATGAAAAAAGATTCATGTTACATTATAACTTCCCACAATTTTCTGTTGGTGAGACAGGTAGATATGGGGCACCAGGTAGAAGAGAAATAGGCCATGGAGCTTTAGGGGAGAGGGCCTTACTCCAAGTAATACCTAGTGAAGATGAATTTCCTTATACAATTCGTGTCGTATCAGAAATATTAGAAAGTAATGGTAGTAGTTCCCAAGCTAGTATCTGTGCTGGGTGTATGAGTCTGATGGCAGCAGGAGTTCCTATAAAAGCACCAGTAGCAGGTATTGCTATGGGTCTTATTACAAGTGATGATGACTATACAATTCTAACTGATATCGCTGGTATGGAAGATCATCTAGGAGATATGGACTTTAAAGTAGCAGGAACCCGTGATGGAATATGTGCTCTACAAATGGATATTAAAATAAAAGGAGTTACTAGAGAAATATTAAAAGAAGCTTTAGAACAAGCGAAAAAAGCAAGACTTGAAATACTTGATGTTATTAAAAAGCAAATCGCTGAACCACGTAGTGAAGTATCTAAATATGCTCCTAAAACTAAAATATTCTATATTTCTCCATCTAAGATTAGAGATGTTATAGGTAAAGGCGGAGAGATGATTACTAAGATTATTTGTGATTGTAGTAATGTGACTGATGTAAACAACATTAATGCTGTTAAAGTAGATTTAGAAGATGATGGTAGAGTAATAGTATATCATAGTGACCAAGATATTATTGATAAAACAGTCAAGATGATAGAAGATGTCGCAAGAGAAGTAGAAGTAGGTAAGGTCTATGAAGCTAAAGTAGTTGCAGTTCATGATTTTGGTTGTTTTGTAGAGGTGTGGCCAGGCTGTGAAGGACTAGTTCATGTATCTCAGCTTGATACTAAACATATTGATAAAGTAGAAGATGTTGTTAATATAGGAGATACCATCCTAGTAAAAGCGATGGGTAAAGATAAAAAAGGTAAAGAAAACTTCTCAAGAAAAGAAGTATTACTAGATATGAAAAATAAGAAGTCTAGATAAAAACTTCTTTTTTATCTATAAGGAAAGTGCGTTTTTTAAATAAAAATCGAATTTATGTATTGACGAACATATATTTTATATAGT
>CALVVB010000024.1 GCA_944363735.1 uncultured Bacilli bacterium
GTTCTAAAAAGTACTCTTTTCGTCTAATTATTGTAAAAGTTTTTTTTCTTTGATATAATTTATACTAGGAAAGAAGGTTGGTATAGTTATGAAATTTAAATTATTATTAAAAAATCCACAACTATTGTCAATCCTTCATAATGTCTTAACAAATGAAACTACAAAAAATAAACCATTTAATATGATAGATAAAGAAGAATATACTTATAATCAGTACTCTCTTCTAATCGTAATGGATATAGTAATTAAATATCAAATTATTATTAATGATGAAGTATATAATAATATTTTTTTAGATAAATTGAAAAATGTCACTACAAGTTATGAGAATCATCAAGATTTAGTTATTAAATGTAATAAAATATTAATTGATTTATCTTCTATAAAGACTAAATTACCATTAACTTCTAAAGAAAATAAAAAACAAGTCCTTAAGTTTATTTATGATAAATATATTGTTGATGGCTATTGTTTTCATAGTTTTCCTTCTAGGTTTAAAGAAGAAGTAGAAGAAAGTGGATTAACATTAGATGTAGATATTAAAGAAAAAAATGATTTAAAAAAGATTAATCATATATTTGCTAATCACAATTATAAAAATATAATATCAAGAGATTTGAATGTTAGTAGTAGAGCTATTTATATAACAGATTCTCCAGCTATGGCTTATTTTTATGCTTTTAGAAGTCCAGAATATATGGCGGAATTAACTTCATTGAGTAGATATTATAAGAACATTAAAAATTATAATAGGAATGCTTTTTACGAAAAGGACTATGTATTGTGTAAAGAAAATTTAGTTTCACTATGTAAACATCTTCATATGACTGTAAAAGAAGAAAATACTGTTCTTAAAACTTTTGATAAAAGATGGGATAGTCTAAGGTTATCAGAAGCATTGCCATGTATAGCATTAATAAAAAGGAAAGATCTTGCAAAAGATTCACTTCCTAATATTGATGATATCCTTGAAAATATTGATACTATGCCTTTAGAAGTATTAGTTGCTAAAATTATTGATAGTAGATATCCAGTTATTAGAAGATATAGTAATATAAATTCTTTAAATCTTGCTATTATAACAATGCCTAGTTATAAAGAAATAAAGAATAATAAGTTTATATCTTTAGAAGAATCTAAAGCAGTTTTAAATTTAGATGATGAAATTGTTACTGATAATGAAGCAGAAAAAAATTTTAATTATAAATATGCTTATAGTTATGGAAATGCCAGTGTTATAGCATTAACAGGGCTTCTTTTAATAACATTAGGAATAACTTTGAGTATTGTTATTAACGTAATAGGAGGATAATATGAAAAATCTAAAAATAATATTTATGGGTACCCCTGATTTTGCAGTTCCTATTTTTAAAGCTCTTGCTGAAAATTATAATGTTGTGGCAGTTGTTACACAGCCTGATAAATTAGTAGGAAGAAAACAAATATTAACACCAACACCAGTAAAAGAAGCTAGTGCCTTATATAATATACCTGTATTACAGCCAGTAAAGATAAGAAATGAATATGAGGAAGTATTAAAGTACGAACCAGATATGATAGTAACTTGTGCTTATGGACAAATACTACCTAAAGAACTACTTGATTACCCTAAATATAAATGTATTAATGTTCATGCTTCCCTTTTACCTAAACTAAGAGGAGGAGCCCCTATTCATCATGCAATTATGGATGGTTATGATAAGACTGGTATAACTATTATGTATATGGATATTAAAATGGATGCAGGAGATATTATTAGTCAGATTGAAACTACTATAACTAAAGAAGATACTTTAGGTTCACTTCATGATAGATTAAGTGAAATGGGTAAAGATTTACTATTAGAAACATTACCTAATATAATTAGTGGTAATATTAAACCTATTAAACAAGATGAGGCTGAAGTTACTTATGGCTATAACATTACTAAAGAAGATGAAAAGATAGACTTTACTAAGACTAGCACTGAAGTAGATAATAAAGTTAGAGCCTTAAATTCTACACCAGGTGCTTATACAACCATAAATGGTAAAAGAATGAAAGTATATGATGTAAGATTAAGTGATAGATATTATGCCAAGACAGAACCAGGAACTATTGTAGGCTTTGAAAAAGATGGTATTAGAGTAGTTACAGGAGATAAAGAAATAATACTAACAGATATCGCTTTAGAAGGTAAAAAAAGATGTCTAGTAAAAGATTATTTAAACGGAGTAGATAAAAAAGAATTGTTAGGAGTAGTATTAAAGTGAAAGAAGAAAAGAAAAAGGAAGAAAATAAGTATATAAAATTTATTAAAAATCTATATAAGAGTAAAAGAGGAAGAGCTATTCTTTTCTTTGTCTTTTACTTTATCTTCTTCTTCTGTTTAATATCACTAATAAGAACAAATTATAGCAGTAATAATGATATTGATACTTCTAATGATAATAAAGTTAATACTGAATATAAACTAGATGGCATCGAAACTGGTAATTATCACTTTACAAGAGAAGAAAATATAAATGGCATCATAACAAATTTTACAGGAGACAAGAGTGATAATAAAACAGAAGGAGTAATGACTAGTAATAATACATTTTATAATTACTTTATCTATGATAACATTAACTTAACAAAGACAACAGATAAATATGAGGTGACAAGTGAACTATATCACTTTAATAATATTACTGATGATAACAACATATCTAGATTTTTAGAAAGAGCTACTTTAATATCTAAAACAGAATATGAAACAGGTAATATTTCCTACAACTATGAAATAACTACTAATACTATAGATGAAATACTTAATGGTACAAACATTGATATCGCTGATGTGCCTAATAAAATAACCTTAGAAACAAATGAAGAAGACGAAGTAGTCAAAATTACTTATGTTTTATCTAGTTATGCTACTTATATTAATAGAACACCAAGTATTACAACTATAACTATTAATTATTCTAATTTTGGAGAAATAAAAGATATAGAAATACCAGAAAGTTAAATAAAACAGTTTTTAATAATAAAGAAAGTGATATCCCATCATTTTCTTTTTACATTTTACTACATATCAGTTATAATATTAAAAGAAAAGAGAGTGATAATATGTTTGAAAGCTTAGGAGATAGATTACAAAATGCTCTACATAAGATAAAAGGTTATGGAAAAATAACAGAAGATAATATCGGCGATATGATGAAAGAAATACGTCTAGCACTACTAGAAGCCGATGTTAATTATAAAGTAGTTAAAGAATTTGTTAATAATGTAAAAGAAAAAGCCTTAGGAGAAGAAGTTAGAACTAGTATTAAACCAGGAGATTTATTTGTTAAGATAGTAAAAGATGAATTAACTGAATTACTAGGAGGTGACTCTTCACCACTTAATACAACAGGAAACCCTGCCATATTAATGTTAGTAGGACTTCAAGGTAGTGGTAAAACTACAACTATAGGAAAACTTTCTAATTATCTTCGTAAGAAAAAGAGTAAGAAACCTTTAATGGTCGCTTGTGATGTTTATCGTCCTGCAGCCATAGACCAGTTAAAACAACTTGGTAAAGAACTTAATATTGAAGTTTATAGTGAAGGTAAAGGAAATCCTGTAGAAATTAGTAAGAATGCTATTAATTATGCTAAAGAAAATGGTTATGACTATGTTTTAATTGATACTGCAGGACGTCTTCAAATAGATGAAGCTTTAATGGATGAATTAGAAAATATTACAGAAGCAGTGTCTCCACAGGAAACATTACTTGTAATAGATGCTATGATGGGACAAGATGCTATTAATGTTATTACAGGTTTTAACGATAAATTAAAACTAACAGGAGTAATACTTACTAAGTTAGATGGTGATACTAAAGGTGGTGTTGCCTTATCAGTAAGACATTTAACTAACGTACCTATCAAGTTCATTGGTGTAAGTGAAAAACTAGATGGACTAGATTCTTTTGATCCAGAACGTATGGCAGGAAGAATTCTAGGTATGGGTGATATCGTATCCCTTGTTGAACAAGCAGAAGCTGTGCTTGATGAGAAGGAAGCTGAAAAGACTGCTAAAAGAATGCAGCAAGGTAAGTTTGACCTTGAATACTTTTTAAGTACCTTAAAACAAATAAAGAAATTAGGACCTCTTGAAAATATCATAAAATTAATACCAGGTGCTAAGAAAATTGGATTAACTAATGTAAATATCCCTCCTAAACAGATGGCTCATATAGAAGCAATAATCCTTTCTATGACTAAAGAGGAAAGAAGAAATCCTTCTATTATTAAAGCATCACGTAAAACAAGAATCGCTAAAGGTTGTGGATTATCAGTATCAGAAGTAAATAAACTATTAACCCAATTTGAAAGTATGAAAAAAATGATGAAACAAATGAAAAATGGTAATTTTAAAATGCCATTTTAGGCAAATAATTTATACACAAATTTCCTAACTGAATATCTTAATACTAGAGGAGGAAAGTGTATGTTATTTAATAATCAAGATATTGATATGACATCTACTATCGATGGCAATAACAATGTTGTTGACCAAGATATGAATATTGATATCAATATGAATAGTAATACTATGGGAATGGGACCAAATATGGGAATGATGAATACAGGTGCTCCAATTATGGAACCAGTACAACAACGTCAAATAAATAGAACCTTCGTTCATCAAGTACCTCATGTGTGATAATTTATGATATACCAAATATATTAAGAGATAAATAGGTACAAACTAATGAGTTTCCTTTGAGAAACTTCTTTTTTCTGTGGTATAATATTAATAGATGACGAAGTTGGTGATAATGAATGGATGAAATAGAATTAATAGTTAGAATAATGATGGCTAATGCTTATTATTATGGAACCACAACTATGTTAGAATTTAATGAAAAACATATTAATGAAATAGTTCCAAAATTAGCTGAACTTTTTAGTAAATATGGATATAAAACAGAAATATTTTTAAAAGATGAAGAGAGCTTAACATATAAAAATTATAAAGATTTGATGTTATCTATCTTTGGAGATACTATTTATGAAGATGATAGACCTTATGATGAAAAATGGTTTGGTTTGTATGATGATGAGTTAGAATGTTTGGATATTGTCCATTTGTCTCTTACTGATTCGGAAAAGTGGATTTCTTTATCAAGTAATTATAATCAAAATTTTATAGAAAGAGGGAGTTATATATTAACTGATGACATAGAAGTTTATAAATCAGAAAGAGAAAGATTAGAAAATAATTATAAAAAATTAAGGAGTTCTAAATAATATAAATTGAGGAGAAATAAATTATGGATATAATTAAAATAAAAAATGAATTAATTAAGCAAAAAGAATCTAAATTTAAAGGAAATATATATCATTATTCACAAGTTAATTTTGCTTACAATTCAAATAAAATTGAAGGTAGCAGATTAACTAGTGAACAGACGGAAGCAATATTTGATACATCTTCTTTTATTCCTAAAAGTGATGATTTGATAAAATTAGATGATTTAACGGAATCTAAAAATCATTTTAAATTATTTGATTATATGTTAGATCATGTCGATGAATTATTAACTAAAGAGATGATAATTGAAATGAATAAGATATTAAAAAGAAATACTAGTGATGAAGAAAATCCTAGATATAATGTTGGTGGATTTAAAGTTGTTCCTAATATAATAGGTGTAGTCAATGTTATTAATACTACGGCACCAGAAGATGTAGAACATGAAATAGAAAAATTATTAAATGAATATAATTCTAAAACTAATATTACTTTAGAGGATATTGTTAATTTTCATTTTAGGTTTGAAAGAATACACCCATTTGGAGATGGAAATGGTCGTGTTGGTAGAATAATAATGTTTAAGGAATGTTTGAGAAATAACATTATGCCATTTATTGTATTAGATGATGATAAACCTTATTATATGAGAGGTATAAAAGAATATAAAAATGATAAAATGTTTTTAATTGATACGATTCGACACGAACAAGATTTATATGAAAAAATATGTGAAGAATTATTAGATTTTGAAATAGAAGAAAACAATTAAAAAATTAAACATCCTACAAAAATAATTAATTAATTAATTTATTAAATATAGGATGTTTTTATATGCTTTAATATCTTATAAAATAAGAATTTACCCTTTATATCAACCTACGAAGTAGGATGAATTTTGTAAGTACAAAATAAGAATGACACCATAACGAATCCTTATTGTATAAGTGTTATTTTTATGTTGTGGTGTCAGCATCTTATCCTGCTTTAGTAGAATTAATAAAAAATAATGATATTTAGGATAATTAAACCAAAAATATATGATTTGACAAGAATTAATTAATGAGCTAGCATGCATCACGAGAGGAGAAGATGTTTATGAAAATTAAAAGAATAATCTATAAAGAGGTGAATGCCTATAAGTAATACTAAATTAATGTGTAATGTGATATTTACACGATTTAGTATTACTAAAATTAGTTATTTATCCATAAATTTAAGTGAGGTGCGAGAGTTATGGATAAGTACAAAATAAATTTTATTTTTAATAAAGAAAAAGATGTAAATGATATCTTAATAAATGTTTTAAATAAAGAACTTCAAAAACATATTCAAACGATTTGTAAAAATAAAAAATGTGAGGTACCATCATCATGTACTTATTTATCTCTAGAAGGAGGTAAGAATTGTTAGGGAGTATAAATAAGATATATAATGTTGGTGTTTATATAAGGTTATCTCGTGAAGATGATGATAAAGCATTAGAAAGTGAAAGTATTACAAATCAAAAGAGTTTATTACTTCAATATGTTAAAGAGAATAATTTAAGAGTCTATGATATTTATATTGATGATGGATATAGTGGAACTAATTTTGATAGACCTGATTTCAATAGACTATTAAATGATATTGAATTAGGTAGAGTTAATATGGTTATTACTAAAGATATGTCAAGATTAGGAAGAGATTATATTGGTACGGGTAATTTAATCGAAAAGTATTTTCCAGAGCATAATGTAAGATATATAGCAGTTACTGATAATATAGACACTTTTTTAGATAATTCTAATAATGATATTGCACCATTCAAGGCAATTATGAATGATATGTATGCAAAAGATATCTCTAAAAAAATTAAATCCAGTTTAAGAGCCAAACAAAAGGAAGGAAAATGGGTAGGAGGTAGAACTCCATTTGGATATGATCAAGATCCGAATGATAAAAATCATCTAGTAATAAACGAAGAACAAGCATTAGTTGTTAAAAGAATTTTTGATATGTGTTTAGAGGGATTATCATTTTTTAAAATAGCAAAACAGTTAACGAATGAAGGAGTAAAAACACCAGCCGGGTATTATAGTTTTGAATGGAAAAGTAATTATAATTTAAAGTATGGAGAGTGGCATTCAAAAACAATAAGAGATATTTTAACTAACAGGATGTATATAGGCGATATGGTTCAAAATAGAAGAAGTAAAGTTAATTATAAAGTTAAAAAGGTTATTAAAAATAATCCTAAAGATTATATAATTGTAGAAAATACTCATGAAGCAATTATTGACAAAGAAACATTTTATGAAGTTCAAAAAAGAATACCTAAAAATGTTGGTAGAAATGAGAAAAAAGAAAATCATTTATTAGATGGATTATTATATTGTGGTGACTGCGGACATAGAATTTCTATACAATCTAGACGTAAAAAAGATAATAGATGTTATACTATTTGTAATTACTATCGAACTTATATGAAGCAAAGATTGTGTACGACTCATTCAAATAATTATGATGAATTAGAGAAAGTAATAATTAAATCATTAACTAATATGTGCTTAAGTTATATTAATAAAGATAAAGTTAGAAATAATGTATTAAATAATTTAACAGAAGACAATGAGTTTAATAATAAAAAAGAGTTAGAAATACTTATCAATGATATTAAACAGATAAATGATAATTTAGATATTATTTATATTGATAAGTTAAATAAAAAGATAACTGAAGAACAATTTGAAAGAGTAAAAATAAAATTAGAGTGGGAACTAAATATAAAACAAAAAAGATATAATGAGTTAAATAATAGTATTAATGATAATATTAATGAAGAATCTAAAAATAAACTTATAATAGAATATATTAATAAATTTTTATCTATGAAAAAACCTAGTAGAGAGCTAATAATTAATTTAATTGATAGAATTGAAATATTTGAAGATAAAAATATAAATATTAAAGTTACTTTTAACGATAATAGTGTATAATATAAATTTAAGGTGATTAAATTGAATTATATTAATTTATTGAAGGAAATAGATGCATTAAAAGAAAAAAATAATAAAATATATAAACAAAACTATATTATGTTTATACCTTTATCTTATAAAACTATAAAGGAGAACGAATATGATGAAAAAATGGTTCAATATGATATAGAAAATGTTATAGAAGAATTCTGTTACAAAGAAAAAAAGACAATATTTTTCATAAATAAATTTTTATAAGTTTTTAAGCAAATAATAATATTAGATAAAAAACTTTTTTCGGAAAAAAATATTTGTTTTTCACCAAATCAGTATTATCAAGAATTAACATATTATTTTGATTCTATAGTAGCTTCTTTTAGTACAATAATAAAATCTGAACAAAGAATAGTTTTGGAAGAATATTTTGGTCAAAAAGAAATAAATAATAATTTTCCGACAAGAAACAAATTTGGATTATACTGGCAAATATATATGTTAAGAAATAGAATATTGCATTTTACTGGTAAACGATATAGTTATGATAATAAATATTGTTCTTGTTATCAAGATTTTTCATCACAAATAAAAATAATTAGAATTGATGAAAAAGGTAATATTAATATTCCATCAACTTTGTTAGATATATATATAGATGAGAATATAAAACGGGGATTGATATTGCAATAAAAAACAAACGATTAAATCCATTTGAATTATTATTTCCAAACAAATCAGCTAAAGGATATTCTAAAAAGAAACCATTTATTTTGCATATTTCAAATGATATTTTTTTTGATTATTCTACTTCAGCTATTATTTTATTAAATGAGATAGAAAATGTGTTTGATAAAATTAATAATTTGTTTTTAAAAAAATTAAAAGAATATTATGATGATAAAGATATTTTGAAAAAGAGTAAAACAAGTATTTCTGTTAATGATATAGAAGAAACATATAGTGTTGAAGATGTTTTTGAGGTATAGCAAAAAAGGGCAAGGACATGTATGCCCAATCCATACAAGAATAGTTAATCATCATATTTTCAAACATACTTATTGCCCTAGATATACTTGTTGTGAAGAAAATGTATGCTGCAATATCGACCAAGGTTCATGTTGTAACTTCCGTTAAAAGCCAAGATAACCATCTTGGTTTTTTACATGGAAAAATATCTAATTATGTCACAAATCTTGAAAAAAGTCATCTATAATTATAATATATAATAAAGGAGGAATATTATGTGTACCGCTGTAACATACAAAACAAAAGATTTTTATTTTGGACGTACTTTAGATTATGAAATCTCTTATAATGAAGAGGTAGTTATCACTCCAAGAAGCTATCCATTTCATTTCAGAGAAAAAGGTGATATAAATACTCATTATGCTATTATAGGAATGGCTACTGTTATTAGAAACTACCCATTATATTATGATGCCATTAATGAAAAAGGACTAGGAATAGCAGGATTAAACTTTGTAGGTAATACCGTATATAATGAAAAAACTTTAGGAAAAGATAACATCACTCAGTTTGAATTCATCCCTTGGATTTTAAGTAGGTGTAGTAGTGTTAAAGAAGCGAAAGAGTTAATTAAAAATATGAATTTTTTAAATGTCCCTTTTAGTAAAGATTTACCACTAGCAGAGCTACACTGGATTATATCAGATGATAAAGAATCAATAACTGTAGAATCAGTAAAAGAAGGAATTAAGATATATGAAAATAAAGTAGGAGTCTTAACAAATAATCCTACCTTTGATAAGCAAATGTTCGCTCTAAACAATTATATGCACCTATCTAATAGGGAACCAGAATGTAAATTTAGTAAAGATTTTGAATTAAAAAGATATAGTAGAGGAATGGGTGCAATAGGACTTCCTGGAGACTTATCAAGTCAATCTAGATTTATAAGAGCATCCTTTGTAAAACTTAATTCCATCTCTAAAGACACAGAAAAAGAAAGTGTCAGTCAATTTTTTCATATCTTAAACTCTGTTGATCAACAAAGAGGTTGTTGTGAAATAGAAAATGGAAAATATGAGATAACTCTTTACACCTCATGTTGTAATACAAATAAAGGTATTTATTACTATACTACTTATGATAATCATCAAATAACAGCAGTTGACATGTATAAAGAAAATTTAGATAGTAAAGACCTTATTTCATATTCATTAGTAAAAGAAGAACAAATAAGATTACAAAACTAATTAATCGAGATAACACTATTGCCTTTTACATGTCACAAAGTGTCTAATTGTGTCATAATGCTTGTAAAATATTCTTTATAATTATAAGATAATAATAAGGAGTGTGATACAAGTGATATATCCATCTATTGATAAACTACTAAATATTGTAAATTCTAAATATGAATTAGTTCATATTGCTGCAAGACGTAGTAAAGAGATGACTAAAGATGAACACTATCAACTAGCTCTTAACCAATATAAATGTAGTAAAAATATAGGTAGGGCTTTAGAAGAAATTTTAGAGGGTAAATTAAAGGTTGTTGAAAAAGAAAAAAATAAGTAAAGGCACATATCATTAGGATATGTGTTTTACCTTGTTTAAATAATTAGTTTAATATGCTACAATAACTAGCAAGAGGGTGATTATATATGTTAAAAGACCTATGTTTTGAAATAATTGAAACTTGTCCTAACAACTGCCTTTTTTGTTCATCTTGTTCTTCTATTAATAAAGAAAAGTTAATAGAATATAAAAAGTTTAAAGAAGTAATAGATTATTTTATGAGTATAGGAGGAATAAAAGAAATATCTTTATCTGGAGAAGAACCCTTATTACACCCTGAATTATTAAGAATGATTAGATATTGCAAATTAAATAATATTAAAACAGTATTATTTACTAGTGGCATAAAGAAACGTTTTAAAATGTCAGAATCTGATAGGGAACAGTTAGAATTTAATTTAAGAAAATCATATAAATCATATCTTAGTGAAGGGATCCCTAAAGATGAATATGAAAAGTTAATAAGTAAACAAATGTCAATATATTTGAGTTATGATGAAAAAAAGTATGACCATCTTTCCACTTATGATTGTAAACTGTTAAAAGAAAATGGTTTAGATAAAATTGTTTTTGATTTTGAGGCTTGGGATAAAAATATCTATGATAAGATTATGGGAACTAAAGATTTATTTGATTTAGTTATTCTTTCTATGATAAAAGCGAAAAGTTCTGGTCTAAATACAGATGATCATTTTATTCCTACTAAAATTAATTATAAAGAATTAGAAGATATTATTGAAATGTTAAATGTAGCAGAATTTGATGAGTTAAGTATTTTAAACTTTGTTCCCCAAGGAAGAGGAAAAATTAATGAAGATTTGCTTTCTTTATCAGAAAATGAATTTAAGGAATTTGTTGAAATATTTAATAGATGTAAAGATAAATTCAAAGGTAATTTAAGAGTAGGAATCCATTTACAAGGAGAAGATACTCATAAATGTACAGCAGGATTAAGTAAGCTAGTTATAAAGTATGATGGAACAGTTTTACCGTGTGCAGCTTTTAAAGAATATGATTTAAAAACACTTAATAGTATTGGTATAAAAACACCAAATATTTATGAGAATTTAGAAGAAGTAGAACTACATAGTGGCACTAGAAAAAGCCCTTTATGTAAACAGTTATATCATTTTAATAAAGTAATTAAATGAGGAGGTACTAATGAAAATAGAAAAGTTTAAGAAAAGACCTAATGGTTTATATACTATTTATTTAGATAATTTTAACTCTTATGACTTTTATGAAGAGATAATATTAAAATATGAACTACTAATAACAAAGACTATAGAAGAAGATGAACTTAATAAGATAATTGAAGATAATAAAAACTATGAGAGTTACTATGATGCTTTAAAGACTTTAAAAAGAACTATTAAAACTAAAGAAGAGATAAGAAAAAAACTAACAGAAAAAAAGTATAGTAAGGAAAGTATAGACTTTGCTATTACCACTTTAGAAAAACAAGGTTATATTAATGATAAAAACTATGCTAAAAGTTATGTTCATAATAGTATTATTACAACTAATAAAGGCCCTAAAAAAATAGCTTTAGAGCTAGATAAAAAGGGAGTAGAGCCTAATGACTATAATGAAGCTTTAGAAGAGTATACGAACTTCTTAGAAAAAGAAAAAATAGAGAAGTTAATCTCTAAAAAAATAAAATCTAATCATAATAAAAGTGCCAAAGTTTTAAAACAGAAATTACAAGTAGATTTAATTAATAATGGCTTTTCTAAAGATATAATAAAAGAAGTATTAAACTCTACTGATATAGAAGAAAACAATGATATTGCTAAAAGAGAATATGAAAAATATTATAACAAATTAAGTAAAAAATACTCTGGCAAAGAACTAGAGTATAAACTTAAACGAAAAATGTATAGCTTAGGCTTTAATATACCAAAAGAATAGAGACACATCATTACTA
>CALVVB010000025.1 GCA_944363735.1 uncultured Bacilli bacterium
CTCTATCCGTGAGGGTGGACGTACTGTTGGTGCTGGTGTTGTTTCTGAAATTGAAGGATAATAGAAACTTATTAAGAAGCCTTAGGGCTTCTTTTTTTATTTAATATATGTTATACTTTTAATGGTGTTTAATATGAAAAGAAAAGAGATTATTTTAGGGGTTATAGGTATTGTTGCTATAGTATTAGTTGCTTTCTTTCTTGCTAATATGATTCATGATAATCATGTTAATTCTATTAATGAAGAAGAAAATAATAATGAAGAAGAAATAATGGAAGTAGATGGAGTGGAAATTAATTTTAAGACTTATAGAGTTGATAGTAGTTTCTTTTTAAATGTTCCTGATACTTTTATAATGTTAGATGAAGAGACATTAAAGAGTAAATATAATTATAATAATCGTCCAGAACTTGTATTTATGAGTAATGATGATTTAGAGCATGTTTTTGTTAGTACTACTAATGAAGATATGACTGATGATGGACTAGAAGCGTATCTTAATAATAGAATAGCAGGTCTTACTGGTATGACTATAATAGACAGTGGAGTGTTTAAAAAATATGATAAGACTTTTGCAAGATTAGTGGCAACTGATGCTAATACATATTATAATATTAGGTTCTTCACTCTTGATAATAAATTAATCACTGTTGAGTTCAACAGTCCTGTTAATGTTTATGAGGAGTGGGAAGATGTAGTTAATGAAATAATGGATAGCATTTGTTTTAATGAAGATGATATAAAAAAATATTCTAGTGATTAGAATATTTTTTACTTTTTCTTTTCTTTGTTTAGATTTTTATATAAATTATATGGTAGAGGACTTATGATTAGTTCAAACTCTCCAATATATTCAGTAACTAAAGAATTAAAACCTAGTTTCATTTCATTAAGTCCACTATACTTATTTATCTTTGTAAATTCTCCGCTAACAGCATTTAAATTTATATATTTTATATTCTTATTCTTATAATCATTTATCATTTTCCATTTTATAAGATAATTAGGATTAAGAGTTTTAAAATTTTGATTAAAACCTTCTATGATTAGATAACAGACATTATCATAAGTTAAATTTAAAGACGTTCCAATTATTAATCCTTCAGGATTTTCTTTTAGTAAGTTAGTAGCCCAGACAAGATTCTTTTTGTATGTATTTACTAACTTGTCAGATTCCATTTTTTCATTAATTAATTTCTTTTTAGAGTTAGTATTAGTAGTGTTTTGAATTTTATTTGCTAAATCATTATTTATTTCTATTTCTCTTTCATATTGCAATCTGCTTGTGATTACAAAGGTTTCTGTATTTAGTTTAGCAAAGTATAAATCAATGTTATTCTCAAAATTATTGTAAAGATCTATATAGTAACTTAAAGACTTATCATATTTCTTTTTAATAAGTTCATAAAATAAATCTAATTCTTTTTTACTGCCTTTATATATTTCAACACCGCTTCTAATAGCTTTCTTTATCTTATGTCTTACTCTTTTTTCAAAACTTTGATATATGTTTTTAATATCATCGTTTAAGGTAATAATTGCTTCAAATCTTGGTTTTTTACTTTCGAAGAATAGATTAGGTCCCAAATAGTTAAAACCACTGGCTTTTAGATTTTCTAAAGCGATATTAGCTTCATTATTAATATTCATTATTTTACCATCTTTATCTCTTATATTAACAGGAAGATAAGGATCAACTGTTATGGAGATAAAACCTTGTTTACTTAGTAGTTTCTTTAATCTTGTTGCCAATTCTTTTAAATTGTTAACGTTAGTGTAGTCAAAAAGAAAACCGCGGGGTGCATAGGCAATTTTATAGTTCATAAATACTTCTTTATAAAGAAGGAGAGATGCTCCTATTAGATTACCTAAATCATCAATAATGCCAATATAGTGGATGTCATAGCCATGATTTTTTATTGTCTTAGCATAAGCTGATGTTTGGTAATAGTTACGATATTTATGAGTGCTAGTAAATTTGTCAAAACTTATTTCATCTAATGTTATTATTTTCATATAAGACCACACTTTCCTTCTTAAATTATATCATATATTCTTTACTTTTCAATTATAGGGTTTAAATATTTTTAAGATTTAGTATAATATTATTGAGGAATGGTGAAAAAGCTTATGTTTGATAATAAAAAAATATTAATATTAGGAATGGCTCGTAGTGGATATGAGGCTGCTAAATATTTGAGTAAATTTAATAATACAATTATTTTAAATGATGGTGGAAGTCGTGATAAACAGGATCAAGATAAACTTAAAGAATTGGAGAGCCTTGGAGTTACTTTAATATTTGATAGTCATCCTGATGATTTACTTGATAATCGTTTTGATTATGTTATTAAAAATCCTGGTATTAGAAATGACCATAAGTATGTACTTAAAGCGAAAGAATTAGGTATTCCTGTTATTAATGAAGCAGAGATGGCTTATAGATTATTACCAGATGATGTTACTTTAATTGGTATTACAGGTACTAATGGAAAGACTACTACGACAACTCTTACTTACGAGATGATTAAAAAAAGTGGTAAAATAGTGCATTTGGCAGGTAATATTGGTTATCCTTTGTGTAGTTTCTTAGAAAAGCTAGAGAGTGGGGATATCATTGTCATGGAAGTATCTTGTCAACAACTTGCTAATATGGATAAGTTTAATCCTCATATTACTTTAATGACTAATTTGTCGGAAGCACATATAGATTTTTTTGGTAGTTATGATTTGTATAAAAAAGTTAAACTTAAACTATTTAAAAACCAGCGTGATGATGATATTGCGATACTAAATATAGAAAATGATGAAGTAATGAAGGGTACTACTGATATTAAGAGTAATGTTAAGTATTTTTCTTCCAAACGAGAGATAAACGGAGCTTATATGTTAGATAATAAACTTTATTACTATAATGAATGTATTATGGATAGGGATGAGTTTTTATTAAAGGGAAATCATAATGTTGAGAATGCTTTAGGGGCAATGATGATTGCTAAAGAAGTAGGAGTTGATAATGAATCAATAGTTTCTGTTTTAAAGACCTTTACAGGTGTTAGACATAGATTAGAGTTTATAGATAGAGTTAATGGGGTAGATTATTATAACGATACAGAAGCGACTAATACTAAGTGTACCCAGATAGCATTATCTGCTTTTGATAAAAATGTTATCTTAATACTTGGGGGGTTAGAAAGAGGACAAGATTTTCATGATTTAGATAGCTTTATTAATCCTGTCAAAGAGATAGTAGGTATTGGAGAGTGTCGTGATAGAGTTAAAGAATACGGAGAAAGTGTTGCAATTAAGACTAATGCCTTTGAGAAGTTAGTTGATGCAATGAATTATATTAATACTGTTGTAGAAAGTGGTGATACAGTATTATTAAGTCCAGCTTCCGCATCTTGGGATCAATATAGGCAATGTGAGGATAGAGGAGATGAATTTAGAGATATAATTAGGAGCTTTAAATAGAGTGAAAAATAGTTTAAATAGTGCCAAGATTGGTAATAGGGAATTAATTAATTTACTTATTTATGTAGCGAATGAAAATAATGTAGATATACAAGAAAATATTTTATCAGTAATACATGATATTATTTTGGAATATAAAGTTTTATGTGAGTATTTACGAAAAAATTATGTTGAAGGAGATTTAGATACATTTAAAATGGCATCTTGTATGATAGCTGCTATTAATAGATATGGTTTTACTGATGATAGGTTTGTTAATGCTTCTATAGCAGTGGATACAGCGTATAAAATGTGTGAGCAGCCTTATATAAATGTAAGGAATAATACAATAAAATTAGAAGAAGTTGATTTTAAAGAAGTGTTTAAAGATGATATGGAGTTTTATCATAATTCAAAAATACATTAATTAATTCTTTAATTAATGAGAAAGGTGATTCTTTGACATACTTTTTAAATTTAGAGCAGTTTTATAATTTGGCTTTAGAAAAGAAATATCAATATATTAAAACTGCTATTTGTAAAAAGAGAAGAAAAAGAAAATATTAATTATGTTATTGGATTTGAGATGTTAAATATAATTATTAGGCTTAAAGATGTAATATTTTAATCATTGCTTTTGAAAGAAAGTTCTATTGAGAATGTTTCTTATACTGCTATTGTATTAGAAGATTATTACACTGAAACTTATTTTACTGTTGTAGAAGAAAGAATGGTTAGTACTATGATTTCTGTAAATTTTATTTCTGCTACATCAATGAGATAGTTAAGGGAAAAGAAGAATGAGAAATAGATTGTAAAAAAACTAAAAATGTTTCATATTTTTTTAGTAGAATTTGTATAGTAAATAGTAAAACAGTGTTATAATATAGTTGGTTAGAAAGGATGATTTTATGAATATTAAAAATATTATAGGTAGAGAAATTCTTGATTCAAGAGGTAATCCTACTGTTGAAGTTGATGTAATACTAGATAATGGTGTTATGGGGAGGGCTTGTGTACCTAGTGGGGCTTCTACAGGAGAGCGTGAAGCTTTAGAAATGAGAGATGGAGATAAAAATAGATTTAATGGTAAAGGTGTATTAAATGCTGTTAATAATGTTAATACAATCTTACGTGATAATCTAATTGGAATGGATGTTACTAAACAAAAAGAAATAGATTATAAGATGTTAGAGTTAGATGGTACTAAGACTAAGAGTAAAATTGGTGCTAATGCTATACTTGGTGTTTCGATGGCTTGTTTAAAGGCTGCAGCAATTGCTTCTGGAAAAGAGTTATATGAATATGTTGGAGATGGTAAAACTTTACCTGTTCCTATGATGAATATAATTAATGGAGGGGCTCATGCTGATAACTCATTAGATTTTCAAGAATATATGATTATACCACAGCGTGATACTATTCATGAAAGAGTTAGAGTAGGGGCTGAAGTATTCCATAGTCTTAAGAATGTTTTAAAAGAAAAAGGTTATGCTACTAGTGTTGGAGATGAAGGTGGTTTTGCTCCTAACCTTAAGACTAATAAAGAAGGATTTGAATTAATTACTGAAGCCGTAAAAAAGGCTGGATATGAGCCTGGAAAAGATGTTTGTTATGCAATTGATGTGGCAGCATCAGAATTCTATTCTAATGGTAAATATAACCTTGTAGGAGAGGGTAAAGTACTTAGTACTGATGAGTTAATTAAATACTATGAAGATTTAGTTAATACTTATCCTATTATTTCTATTGAAGATCCAGTTGATGAAAATGACTGGGAAGGATTTAGTAAAGTAACTTCATTACTTGGTGATAGAATTCAGTTAGTAGGTGATGATTTATTTGTTACTAATAAAGAATGCTTACAAAAAGGTATTGATAAAAAGGCCGGTAATGCAATACTATTAAAAGTAAATCAAATTGGTACTATTACGGAGACACTTGAAACTATTGAACTTGCTAAATCTCACAATTACAAAACAGTTATTTCTCATAGAAGTGGTGAGACTGAAGATACTACTATAGCAGATCTTGCTGTTGGACTTGATTTAGGTCAAATTAAGACTGGTTCTATGTCAAGAACAGATAGAATTTGTAAATATAATCAATTAATGAGAATAGAAGAAGAGCTTAGTAAATAGGCTCTTTTACTTGCAATTGTTTAGTGTTTATGCTATTATATTAACAGTTTAAAAGAAATGGACAATGAGTCTAATATTGAGTATAACCGGAGGTGTAAATTATGCAAATAGCTCTATTAATTATATCAATACTATTAATAGTAATTGTACTATTACAAAGTGGTAAAGCTGAAAGTGCGGCACAAATTCTTTCAGGTAATTCTACTGATTTATTTAAAAATAGAAAAGAAAGAGGTAGTGAGTTGTTTATTACTAGAATAACAATGTTACTTGGAGCAGCTTTCTTTATTATTTGTTTAGTATCATCATTTATGTAAAGACATGTAATAGTGTCTTTTTTCTTTTACATTGTATTAAATATAGAGTAAAATGTAATTATAAGAAAGATGAGCGTGATTAGAATGAGAGAAAGTATATTGAAAATATTAGAAGAGTCAGAAAGAAGTCTTACTGTTTTTGAGATAGAAGAAAGGTTAGAAACTAATAATTTAGAAGAATTATTAAAAGTATTAAATGAACTTGAAATGGAAACTTTAGTTTATCATACTAATAAAGATAAATATATGTTGTTTAAAGATAGTCATTTACTTAAAGGTGTTCTTCATTCCAATAAAAAAGGATTTGGCTTTGTAGATGTGGATGATAGTGATGTAGATATTTATATTCCTAAAGAAAATATAAATGGGGCTTTGCATGGAGATTTAGTGGTTGTTGAGTTAGTTAATAAAAAAGGTCTTGATAGAGTAGAAGGTAGAATTGTTAAAGTCTTAAAACATGAAAGTAATACTTATGTAGGAGAGATTAACTTTAAAAATAATGTTGGTTATGTTACTTTAGATGAAGATAAAGTAAATTTAGAAGTTGTTGTTGCTAAAGAAAATAGTCTTAATGCTGTAGATGGACATAAAGTAGTTATAGGGATTGTTAAAAGAATAAGTAATAAAAAAGCAGAAGGTAAAGTAGTTAAAATAATTGGTCATAAGAATGATCCTGGAGTTGATATTTTATCAATTGTATATAAATATGGTATTAATACTAGTTTTCCAGAAGAGGTTACTGAAGAAGTTAAATCCATCCCTATGGAAGTAACTGAAGCTGATTTAAAAGGTAGAAGAGACTTGCGTGATAAGATAATATTTACAATCGATGGTGATGATACTAAAGATATAGATGATGCGATTTCTATAAAAAAAGATGGGGATATATATACTCTTGGTGTTCATATCGCTGATGTTTCCTATTATGTTAAAGAAGGAAGTCCGCTAGATAAAGAAGCAATGGATAGAGGTACATCAGTTTATCTTGTGGATAGAGTTATTCCTATGCTTCCTCATGAGTTATCTAATGGTATTTGTTCTTTGAATCCTAATGTTGATAGACTTGCTATTAGTTGTGTAATGAAATATGATAGTGAAGGTAAACTTTTAGATTATGATATTTTTCCTAGTGTAATTAAATCTAGAAAACAAATGACTTATAAAAATGTTAATAGTATATTAGAAAAAAATATTGTGCCAGAGGGATATGAAGAGTTTGTAGCTGATTTGAAAACTATGAGTGAGTTTGCTACTATTCTTAGAAGAATGAAAGTAAAAAGAGGATATTTAGATTTTGATGTAGATGAAGCGAAGATACTTGTGGATGAAAATTGTGTACCTTATGAAATAACAAAAAGAGAAAGCGGTTCTGGAGAAAACTTAATTGAAGACTTTATGATTGCTGCTAATGAGTGTGTGGCAATGCATATATATAATATGGATTTACCTTTTATTTATCGTATTCATGAGAGCCCTAAAGAAGAAAAAATTAGAGACTTCTTGGGTTTTGTTAGTAATTTAGGATATCAAGTAACTGGCGATTTGAAAGGAAATAAAAGTACTGCTATTCAAAAATTACTTAAATTTGTTCGTGAGAAGAAGGAAGGTCCTATTCTTACTTCACTATTACTAAGATGTATGCAAAAAGCAATATATTCTCCTACTAATGTAGGTCACTTTGGTTTAGGAAGCAGTTGTTATACTCACTTTACTTCACCAATAAGACGTTATCCCGATACTACAGTACATAGACTTTTACGAACATACTTGTTTAGTCACGATTTAAGTAGTCACACTATTCATCATAACCAAGAAAAAATGATATTTGTCGCAGATAATTCTTCAGCAATGGAGAGAGCTTCTGTAGATTGTGAAAGAGAAGTAGAAGATATGAAGATGGCTGAATATATGGAAAGTCATATTGGTGAAGAGTTTCCTGGAATGATTACTTCTGTTATGTCTTTTGGTATGTTTGTTGAGCTTGATAATTTAGTAGAAGGGTTAGTTCCTGTTAGACTTATGGATGATTATTTTGTATTTGATGAGATGCGAATGACTTTAGTAGGGGAACGTAGTAAAGTTAAATATACTATTGGAGAAAGAGTACTAATTAAAGTAGTAGCAGCTTCTAAAGAAGCGAAAACTATTGATTTTGAAGTTGTTAAAAAATTATAATAATTGTTGGAGTGATATAAATGGAAATTATTAATAGAAGGGCCCGATATGATTATTTTATAGAAGATACTTATGAGGCTGGTATTGTTTTAAAGGGTACAGAGATTAAGTCTATAAGAGGTGGTAAAGCTAATATTAAAGATAGTTATGCTATTATAAGAAATGGTGAAGTATATCTTATTAATATGTTTATAGATCATTATAAAGAGGGTAATATTTTTAATCATGAAGAGACACGTAGTAGGAAGCTGTTACTTCATAAAAATGAGATTAGAAAATTAGATAATAAATTAAAATTAGAGGTCTATACTCTTATTCCTTTAAAACTTTATTTTGTAAGAGGAAAAGCAAAGATAGAACTTGGGTTATGTAAGGGTAAGAAAAATTATGATAAAAGAGAGAGTATCAAGGAAAGAGATTTGAAAAGAGAAGCTGCTAAGATTAATAAGTATAAATAAGAGGTAAAAAGATGAAGAATATAAGTGAAAAAAATATTAATATGGCATATTATTTAATGGATAGATTTGGTCTTGACTTAGAAGATAAGGAGTTTTTTTGGAAAATAGCTGCTCCTATTTTTGAACATGAAGAGTTTCAAAGAAGAATGAATGATGATGAATTTCTTCATCATGACACAGTAAATTTGGGAATACATCTTTTGAGTGATGCTATTATGACTTATAAATTAGCACAAAGAAAAGGTTTTGATGAAGTTACTAAAACTAGAGCTGTTATAATTGCTTTATTTCATGATTTATATGAATTACCTTGGCAAAATAATAAAATTGTAAAAAACAGACTAGTTAATAGCCATGGATTTGTTCATCCAGTAGAAGTAGCTATTAATGTGGCTACTTGGTATCCTGAATATTTTGACAATGAAGAAGAAGCTGAGATAATCATTGATGGTATTATGCATCATATGTTTCCTTTTCCAGTGAGAGTTTTAGATGGTAGTGATCTAGAATTAAATAATAAAGAGAAATTTGATAGATTAAATTCAAATATCAAAAGTATAATTATAAATTCTAGTAATAGATTTAAATTAGGTGCTGTATCTATATGTCCTAGTAAATTTAAGGAAGGACGTATAATGAGTAAAGCTGATAAAATTGTTTCATTAGGAAAAGATTTAAAAACATTTAATGGGTTAATTGCTTGTTTAACTGGTCATAATAGTAATTTGTAGAGTAAGGTTATTGGTATTTATTACTAGTTAAATAAAGTTGATATTTTCCTTTTGTTATGCTATAATATAGCTGTATTTGGGGATGCTTTGGTTTCGACAGGAATAATAGAGCATAAATGGCAAGTCGAGTTGTTTACGTTACAAACTAAATTAAATATAACTGGAAACAGTATTAAAACAGCATTTGCTAACTTATTTAATAAAAACACTGAGTTAGCTTTCGCCTAGTATAGGTAAATGCACTGTCTTTTCTTAATTTCCTGTGTTAAGTTAAGATGGTTTATTTTAGCAGGATATAGTTATAGTTTGTCTAGACTATGATGGAATCTTTTAGACTAGGACTGTTTTATTAGTTGATGGTTACTAGAAAATAGTCTGAAAATTCTTAATCATCTAAACTTGTAGAAGTTTATGTAGCTTTATTTTTGGACAGGAGTTCGAATCTCCTCATCTCCACCATTGGGAAATCTGTTCGAACTAGAAATAGTTCGTTTTTATATGTTTTTAAGTGTCCGAAAAGTGTCTAAATATTTTGATGATTTGGGTATGTCAAGAAATAAAAATTTAAAGACAGTTAATAAATAATATGGGTATATGATTATATAAAAAAATCAGCATAACCCTTTATAAACAATAGGATAAATGACGATTTTTTACTTAACAACTGCAAAACTTGGGTTATTCCATATCTTGAAAAAACAGTTGGAATTAAATTAGCAAGAGATGTTAATGGAACACTTAAAGAAAAAATATATCATTTAAGTTCAAATTTTTTAACATAGTTGCTGATAATAGGCTTTCTATGATTTAAATAGTTTGAAACATTAGTTTTGATGTTAATAATTCTGGACAAATTGTTTAGAATTTTTTCTTCTTCTTTATCAGTAATGTTTTTATAATTTGAATATTTTTTATATACATTTGGACTAACTCCCATGTTCTTTTTAAATACCTCCGAGAAATATTCTAATGAATTAAAACCATTTTTAAGAGCAATACTTAATATATAATTATCATCTTTAAAGTATGTCAAACTATTATATATTCTCATTGTGTTTATATATTCATGTATTGATATATTTAGTTCTTTTTTAAATCTCCTCATTATATATGCTTTATCAAAGCAAAATAACAAACTTAATTCATCAATGGTTATTTCCTTATTTATATTATTGTTTAAATACTCAATTATGTTGCAAACTAAATCGTTAGAAAACATAGTATCACCTACATATTTAGTATTATATCATAATTTTATAAAAAAGTCATTTTTGTTTAAGCCCACGGAAATTATAAATGTTATAATGCTATTGAAAGGAAGTGATATGCATGGCATATTCAAGATGGGCAACAGTTGAAGAATTAAAATCTAAACTAACCCCAGTCAGTTATGATTCTGAAATTAAAAAATCAGGAATACCAATGATGTATGATGATAATAATCTTTATATTAAAGATGATGAAGCTCACACTTTGGTTATTGGCTCTACAGGAAGTGGTAAAACTCAATCAACACTGTTACCACAATTAAGACTTGCAATTAAAGCGCAAGAATCATTTATAGTTCACGATGTAAAAGGAGAAATTTATGATGTCCTATCAGGAGAATTAAAAAAACAAAATTATAACACTATTGTAATTAATTTAGATAATCCTACAGTAGGTAATAATTTCAATCCATTAAGTTTACCTTATGAATTATATAAAAATGGTCAAAAAGATAAGGCAATAGAATTATTAGAGAATATTGGTTACTATTTTTGCTGTAATGAAACATTTAATACTAGTATTGATCCGTTTTGGAATAATTCTGCCACATCATTGTTCATAGGACTTTCACTATATCTATTTGATAATGCAAAAGAAGAAGAAATTACTATTAGCAGTTTATTAAATTTAGTATCTGAATTTGATAAATTATCAGAGGAAGTAAAAAAATATGATAAGACTTCTCCTACATACATTAATCTTTCAAACATTATATTAGCACCAAATGAAACAAAAGGTAGTATTCTATCAGTGTTTATTCAAAATATGAGATTATTTGTATCAAGAGAAACATTATTAAAAATGTTATCTTCATCTAACTTTGATATGACAAATATTCAAAAAGATAAAACTGCACTATTTATTATAAGTAATAACAAGTCAATTTCTAGGAGATTAATTCCTTTAATAATTGAAGAATGCTATTATGCAGCAATTAATACTAATGATAAAACTCGTAGATTAAATGTTGTAATTGATGATTTCGAAAACTTAATTCCTATTAAAGATTTCAATAATATGCTTACACTTGCAAGAGGCTTTAATATTAAATTTACTATATTCATAAGAAGTATATTAGAATTAAGAAACATTTATGGTCCAGAAGGAACTGAAATATTAATAATGGTGTTTGGAAATATTGTTTATTTGTTAGCAAATGATACTGAAACATTAGAAGATATATCTAAACTATGTGGAAATCAACAAACTGAAAAAGGAATTGAGCCACTAATTACTGTCGAAGATTTAAAATTATTAAATAATTTTGAAGCAGTTATTTTAATTCCTAGAATTTACCCTATCAAATCTAAATTGCTACCTGATTATCGAATTGATTGGAAATTTAGTGATGAAAAGGTTGCTTTAAAAGAATTAGAAAACAAAGAAATAAAAATATTCAATATAAAATAATGATATTTTTTAATTATTTGATATGACATAATACATTTGTAGATGGGATACTTGTGGAGGATTAATGATGTGTTGGCAATGCCAGTAAGCATATTTTATATGTGAGCATTCATTTGCCTGGGGTATCCCATCATTTTTTATGTAATAATAAGAAGATAGCGTTTTATTTAATGATTTATTCAAAAATATTTCATTTTATCAATAAATAATGTATATTATTTATCGAGACGTGTCTAGGAAACTTTTGAAGCCCTAGGCCTTTTTCATTTTTATAAAAATAATTTATAAAAATTGTTATAATGGTTATAGAAATAAATTGTTTATTTATTTGTTGTGATGGTATCTTAACTATCGCACCATTGGGAAATCTGTTCGAACTATTCGAACTTTTGATATAGGAATCAATCAGAAATGATTGATTTTTTCGTTT
>CALVVB010000026.1 GCA_944363735.1 uncultured Bacilli bacterium
CTCGTGATGAATGGTTAGAACAAGCTTGGAGTTGGAAAGATGAATATGCTACTACTATTCATGAACAATGGGCTAAACTAGGACTTAGTCTTGATTATACTAAGGAAAGATTTACTTTAGATGAAGGACTTAGTAAAGCGGTTAGATATGTATTTGTTAAATTATATGAGAAAGGCTTAATCTATCGAGGAGAGAGAATTATTAACTGGGATCCAGTACAAATGACTGCTTTATCTAATGAAGAGGTTATTTATAAAGAAGATAAGGGAGCATTTTATCATATTAAGTACTTTATTAAAGGAACAGATGAATATTTAGATGTGGCAACAACTCGTCCAGAGACTCTATTTGGTGATACTGCAGTTGCTGTTAACCCCTCTGATGATAGATATAAACATTTAATTGGTAAAACAGTAATTCTTCCTATTGTTAATAAAGAAATACCTATTGTAGGGGATTATCATGCTGATCCTAAGTTTGGAACAGGTTGTGTTAAGATAACTCCTGCTCATGATCCTAATGACTATGAAGTAGGAATGAGACATAACCTACCTCGTGTTGTTGTTATGAATCTTGATGCTACTATGAATGAGAATGCACCTGGTTATGAGGGAATGAGTCGTGAAGAGTGTCGTGAAAAATTAGTAGAAGATTTGAAGAAACAAGATTTATTAATTAGTATTGAAGAGATGACTCATAATGTAGGACATAGTGAGAGAAGTGATGCTGTTGTTGAACCAACTTTATCTAAACAATGGTTTGTTAAGATGAGACCTCTTGCAGATAGAGTTTTATCTAATCAAAAGAATAAAGATACTAAAGTAAACTTTGTACCAGAACGTTATGAAAAAACTATGAATCATTGGATGGAAATTACATATGACTGGTGTATTTCTAGACAATTATGGTGGGGACATAGAATACCTGCTTGGTATAAAGGTGATGAAGTATATGTTGGAATGGATGCGCCAGAGGGTGATGGTTGGGTTCAAGATGAAGATGTACTAGATACTTGGTTTTCATCTGCATTATGGCCTTTTTCAACACTAGGATGGCCAGAAGATACTGAACTTTTAAAAAGATACTATCCAAATAATGTCTTAGTAACTGGTTATGATATTATTCCATTCTGGGTTAATCGTATGACTTTCCAAGGATTAGAATTTATTAATAAAAGACCGTTTAAAGATTGTCTTATCCATGGACTAATTCGTGATAAAGAAGGACGTAAGATGAGTAAGTCTTTAGGTAATGGAGTAGATCCTATGGATGTTATAGATGAGTATGGTGCAGATAGTTTGAGATTTTTCTTAACTACTAATACGGCTCCTGGAACAGATTTGAGATATGATGAAGAGAAAGTTAAATCTACTTGGAATTTTATTAATAAATTATGGAATGCATCTCGTTATGTTTTAATGAATCTTGAAGATATGAAGACATCAGGATATGATTATCAAAATTTAAGTAAAGCCGATAAATGGATATTAACTTTAAAAAACAATTTAATTAAAGATGTTACTAAAAATATGGATAGTTATGATTTTCATAATGTTGGTAATATGTTATATAAGTTTATTTGGGAAGACTTTTGTGATAACTATATTGAGTTAAGTAAAGCGAATATGAATGATACAACTAAGAGTGTTTTACTTGATGTTTTAACAACAATACTTAAATTACTTCATCCATTTATGCCTTATGTAACAGAAGAAATTTATTCTATGTTACCATTTAAAGATAGTGAGTCCATTGTAATTAGTACTTATCCTAAATATGATAGTGAGACTGTATTTGATAAGGAAGCTGAAGAAATATCTAAAGTTATTGTTGATTTAAAAGAGATAAGAAATCTAAAGGCTACTAATAATATTAAAAAAGATGATAAAGTGATGTTTATTACTAATAGTGATTTAGAATATATCTATAAATCACAATTAAAGATTACGGATGAATTAATTGTTAAAGAACCATTAGAAGATTATCAGTCTATTAATTATAAATCAAGTTTAATTGATATTACTTACTTCTTTAAAAATGAAATTAATAAGGAAGAGTTAGAAGAGAATATTAAGAAATTAAAAGATTCTATTGAAAGAAGAAAAAAATTACTTAATAATGAAAATTATGTTAATAAAGCTCCTAAGAATATAGTTGATCTTGATAGAGAAAAATTAAAAGAGGAAGAAGATAAATTAAAACTACTAGAAAAACAATTATAAAAAGTCTTGAAAGTATAATCTTTCAAGACTTTTTCTTTAAATAAAAATTATTTTACTAATTACTTATTTTCCTCAACTTCTTTTGTAAGAAATAAAGATAATGCATTTTTAAATTCTTCTTCATTATCAAGAGGTAGAAAATTATCACTATTATTAATATCTTCTTTTAGAATTAATGTATCTTCTTCATCATCTTCATTAGATAAATATAGATAATTATAAATTTTATCTACTAACAAATAATTTTTTTCATCAATAGTATATACATCTGTTTCCATATTATATACCTCCCATTTTTTTCTCATCACTATTTATATTATAATATTCATCAAGATATTCTTGTCTAACATCTTTCTTTAAATTTTTATCATTCATTCCAGTATAACCATTTTCCATGGCCCAATCAACAGAAAGATTTGCAGCATCTAAAATATCAGAAAAGTTATTTTCTATTTCAGTAGAAGCAGGTAAATTAGAATAAACACCATAGACAACAGCAGCTTCATTTTCTCCTTGCTCTAGTTGATCTGCTATCCAATGTCCAATATTGCTAGTATCAATCATAAACATTACTTCCGTACCATTATAGATTGGTTTTCCATTTTCATCAGTTAACACATGGGTGTTTTCTTTAACAATAGTATTATACTCTTCTAAAGTATTAGAAACTATTTTTTGCTCTTCAAAATACTTGGTTGCTGCATCAATTATATTAACAGAGACAGCTCCAAGAGAAATAGCAGCCCCAGCAAAAACTAAACGTCTTTTTAGCATACTTGACTTATTCTTTCTTTTCTTACTTCTTCCACTTTGTTTAGGAATATTTCTTTGTCTAGTAGAATTAGATATCATATGCTCATATCTAGTTCTATTTGGATTTATAACATTTAATCCGTTATAGTTATTATTTTCCATGTAAAATCACCTTCTAATTAAAATATATCGTAATTATGGATTAATGTCAAAAAAAAAGTAAAGCAGTCGTGTAAAGTTTGTTCCTATAGAATAAGATAGTATTGAGTATCGAGTTTGACTATTTTTTCATAAGTGTTAGAAAACAGTAAGTAAAATTATCAAGCAATATTTTAAATTAAATTAGATAAGAGAAATAGTATTTTTATGTCTTTACTTAAATAAAATGTAATGATAAAATTTAAGTAAAGAGAGGATGGATTTTATGAAAAAACATATTAAAAAAATTATTATTGTAGTTGGAATACTTGCTGTAATTGCTTTGCTTTTATTAATATACTTTAAAATTACATATATCAGTAAAAACGAAGTTAAGGAGATTATTGCCGCTAACATGAATGTAAGTAGTGGTGATTTATACTTTGAAAATATTGATTTTGAGTTAGATAATAGTGTTTATGAAGTAGAAGTTTATTATCAAAATAGAGATTACGAATATAAGATTGATGCTAAAGAAGGTAAGATTATTTATACTGATTTTAAATATTTTACTAATCAAAACAACTCTAATAATAATAGTAATAATTCTAATGCAAATGGTTCTAATAGTAACAATAATAGTGGAAATACTAATAATATTCCTACTGCTAGTATAACTGTTGATGAAGCGAAGAATATTGCCTTAACTCATGCTAACTTAACAGAAGATACTGTGCAATTTTTAAGAACAGAGCAAGAGTATGATGATGGAGTTCTTGTTTATGAGATTGACTTTAACTATAATACTTATGAATATGACTATAAAATAAATGCTAATACTGGAGAAATAGTTAGTTATGATAGAGATAGTATATATGATTAAATTTTGTCCATAATAGAAATAGGTGATTATATGAAAAATATTTCTATTTGGCAAGATACTGTGAATGACAGTGGTAAGTATGATGCATTAAAAGAAAATATAGAAGTTGATATTTTAATAATTGGTGGAGGTATTACGGGATGTAGTACCTTTTATCAATTTAAGAATGATAATATAAAAGTAGCTTTAGTAGAAAAGAATAGGTTAGGAAGTGGAGCCTCTAGTAGAAGTAGTGCAAAAATAACTTTTTTACAAGAGGATATTTATACTAGACTTAATAATACTTTTGGACGAGATAAAGCATATCTTTATTATCGTAGTCAAAAAGAAGCTCTAAAGATTGTTAGTGATATTGTAGAAAGTGAGAAAATTGACTGTGATTTTAAGACTAGTAAATCTTATTTATATACACTAGATTCTTCTAACATTAAAAAAATAGAACAAGAAAGAAATATTGTTTCATCTTTTAAAGAGAAGACTACCTCTATTAAGAAGCTACCTAATGGAATGAGAATAGAGTCTGGTTTTTATGTTAATGATACATATATCTTTCATCCTTTAAAATTTATAAAAGAAATAGTTAAGAAATCTATTAGTCTTAATCATAGAGTTTATGAAAATACTAAAATAATTAAAATAGAAAAAGAAAAAGATTATTTTAAGTGTTATACTGAAAAGAATATTATAAAGACTAAAAAAATAGTTCTTGCTCTTCATTATCCATATTTTTTAATGCCTTATTTAATGCCATTTAAATGTTATTTAGAGAAGTCTTTCTTAATTTGTTCAAGTGTTAAGAATAGTTATGATTTTAATGCTATTAATATAGAGAAACCTTTAAAATCTATCAGGTATTATAATGATTATTTATTAACAGTATCATCATCAGCTAATCTTGCTTTCGCTTCTAATAGTAGAAAGATGGTTGATGATTTAGAGAAAAATACTAATATTACTAATTATGATTATGTTTGGAGTAATTATGATTTAATGACTTTGGATCACCTTCCTTTAATAGGTTATATTGATGATAATTTAATACTATCTACTGGTTATAATACTTGGGGTAACTCTAATGGTATACTTGCTAGTACAATAATAAAAGATTTAATTAATAATAAATATAATATTTATAAAGAATTATTTGATCCTAGAAGAGCTTTTAATAAACAGAAATTAATTAATTATCCTATAAATATCTTTAGTAATCTTTATAGTTTTATAGATAGTAAAATAAATAAAAATAAAGTCTTTTATAATGGTAATCCTAGATTTACAAAAATTAATGGTAAGAGTGTAGCAATTTATAAAGATAATAAAGGTAAGGAACATATTATCTATAATAAATGTCCTCATCTAGGTTGTAGTTTAGTGTTTAATGAAATAGAAAAAACTTGGGATTGCCAGTGTCATGGTTCTAGATTCGATTTAGATGGTAAATGTATTATGGGACCTAGTAACTATGATATAGGGTATAAATAATTTAATATTTATGTTATACTAAAGAAGTAAAGGATTGATATTATGAATGATGAATTAATTAAAAAAAGTAAAGTTAGTATTTTAAAAAGTTATGGAGAAAATTTTACTGATAAAGAATATGTTACTAATCCTGCTATTGGAAGAGAAGAAGAGATTAAACAATTAGTCTTAATATTACTTACACCTGAGAAGTCTGCTATATTAACAGGTAAACCTGGTGTTGGTAAAACGGCTATTGTTGAAGGACTTGCTTATCGTATTCAGTTAGGTAATATTCCTGATGCCTTAAAGGATTATCAAATTATTAAAGTTAATACGTCAGCATTACTTGGGGAAGATCCAGATACAGGAGAGAGTAAAATTCAAATACTTTTAGATGAGTTAAAGGAATATTCTAACTTAATATTATTTATAGATGAGATTCATACTTTAATGGGAAGTAAGGGTGAGGCCCTTGATTTTGCTAATATGTTTAAACCAGGTCTTGATAGAGGTGATATTAAAGTAATAGGGGCTACTACTAATGATGAGTATGAAAGATATATATTAAGAGATAAAGCTTTTGTTAGACGTTTTCAAAAAGTAGAAGTAGAAGAGCCTACAAGGGAACAAACTATTGCTATTTGTATGGGGACACTACCAAAAATAGAAAAGAAAACTGGAGCAAAGTTGATGTATGATCCTTATGTTAAACAAAAGATTATGGCTTTCCTTACTGATTTAACCAGTGAATATAGAAGAATATATGAAATAGGATCAAGATATCCTGATGTAACATTAACTATTTTACAACAAGCCTTTTCATATGCTATTTATAATAATAGAAAGGAAGTAAATATCTTTGATATAGAAAAAGCTATTACTAATACAAAAAATGTTTATCCTGATGTTATAAAAAAAGAGCTTCCTAGGTTTAAAGAAGAGTTTAAGCAAGAAATAGCAGATGGATTAGATAGAGGATTATCTCGTGCTTAAGAGATTAACCTATTATCTTAAGATAGTTTCTGTTATTTTATTTGTAGTATTTATATGTTTGATTTTAGAAGTAGTGTTTAATTGTGGAGTAGTTGGTATATCTTTTCTTTTTATATGTACTTTATTTATTTTAATTAATATATTTACAGTATTAAGTAGAAAAAGAATTTATAAAGAAATAATAAGTTATAATTTAATTTCTTTTGCAATAACTTTCTATTTAGGAATAATAGTTATAAGGTTATATACAGATTATAGAGTAAACAGTTTAATATATACACTAAACTATGATTACTTTAAGACTAATTTTATTATTATCGATTTAGTTATTATAGAAATTATTTTGAATACTTTATTTATATATTTTTGGGATAGAAAAAAGAAGACTAGTTAATCTTCTTTTATTTTATATCAATAAGTCTTTTATTTTCGTTTTCATCAATTTTTGGAATGGAAATAGTTAATGTACCATTATCAAATTTAGCTTCAATGTCATCTTCTTTAATATCACCTAGATAGAAGCTTCTAGAATATTTACCATAACTTCTTTCACGACGTAGATATTTTTTATCTTCATCTTTATCTTCAACACTAGATGATTTTTCAGCAGTTATAACTAGGTTCCCTTTGTTACATTCTACTTTAATTTCATCTTTCTTAAAGCCTGGTAAGTCCATTTCTACATGGTATATGTTATCCTTTTCATAGATATCACAATTCATCATCTTACTTCCTTCATTTCCAAATAATTGATCCAATGCATTATCAAAATAAAATCTTGTTGGTAACATATATTATCACTTTCCTTTCACAATTATGTTATAGCACTGCTTTTAGCACTTGCCAAGTGTAAGTGCTAATTATTTTTATTATTTCCAGTATTTTTTAAATTATACATATAATTATGCTATAATGTTAGATAGGTGGTAAGAAAATGGTAATAATATTAAAAAAAGAAATTTTTAACACTGATAATAAAGAGTTTTTAGATAGGTATTTTGATTCATTAATTAACAGGTTTACTTATTCTAATATGAGTAGTAGTAAAACCACTGTTATTTTAAATGATAATATGAGGGCTTTTAAGATTCTGTTAAATAAACTACAAGATGAAGAGTCAATTTCAAAAGAAATAATTAAGGAGGTAATTAATACAGTTAATAGTAGTAATCCTTATATTTCTAATGAATATAGAAAAATAGGAAATGTTATAGCAGATACCAATATACCTATTTCATCTCCTGATAATATAGATAATAATTTAACTGTTTTGCTTGATTATTATAATAATCAATGGAGTAAATTAGATCCTTATCAAAGAGAAGCCTTATTTAATTTTTATTTTATAAGAATTCATCCTTATGAAGATGGAAATCGTAGGACTAGTAGACTTATATTAAATTTTAATTTGTTAAGACAAGGTTTAGCTCCTGTAATTATTACTGATGATTTAAGTGAAATTTATTATAAATGTATAAAAGATGCTGATGTTGATTCTCTAACAGAATTATTTAGGAATCAAGCAGTAAAAGAGAATGAAGTTATTGATATTTTATATAGTGATTATTGTAAAGAAAGAGAAAACTATGAAGATATGCATAAAATAAAGTAGTTTTTTATAAAAATACTTGCCTATTTGCTAGTTTTATGGTTATAATAGGTATGTATTTTAAATGGCGGTATTGGTGAAGTGGTTAACACGCTGGTTTGTGGCACCAGTATGCAAGGGTTCGATTCCCTTATACCGCCCCAGATTGGAAAAAAGTCGAAAGACTTCAAGATAGAAATCGATTCTTATGAGTCGATTTTTTTGTTGTTAGAAAGGAATTGGTAATATTTGGTAATTAAAGAGAAATTAGAAATTAGTAAAGAATTACAAAGAAAGATAAACAACCTAGGTAAGTTTAATGGTCAGAAACTAAAATTAGTGGAAGGTAGTATTATCACTGTACCTAAGACCAATATTGCTTACATTGAGCCTTATAAGTTGGAAATAGATGGCGATACATATTTAATCTTTGGTGAGAATGAAATTATGTATATCAGTAAAAATAACATTACGAATAAAATGTCGTTGCAAGAACTAGAAGAAGTAATAAGAAATACCAAAAACTAAAAAGAACGAAAATGTTCAAAAATGGACGAAAAAGAACAATTTTGTTCTTGAAATAGACATTTGAGCTGTAGATAATGGTATTATAGAAAAATTTTACCAAAGCAAGAGAAGGAGGAATGATTATAGATAATAAAATTGCGGGGGTATATTTAAGAGTTAGTACCGAGGATCAAGCTCGGGAAGGCTTTAGTTTAAGTGAACAAAAAGAAAGACTCGAAGCCATGTGTAAATTTAAAGGCTATCAAATTTATAAATTTTATGAAGATGCAGGAATTAGTGCAAAAAATATGAAAGATAGACCTGCTTTTAATGAATTATTAGAAGATATCAAAAGTAAGAAAGTAAATACCATTGTTGCTTTAAAACTAGATAGAGTAACAAGAAGTATTTATGACTGGGAATTCATTATGAAGTTTTTGGAGGAAAATGAGGCATACATTGACTGTGCTAACGATGAAGTAAATACTACGACTGCTAATGGAAAAATGATATCAAGACTACTAATGAGTGTTAGTCAAAATGAAATCGAAAGAACAAGTGAGAGAACCAAAATAGGATTAGTAGGAGCAATTAAAGAAGGTCACATTCCTATGAAGAATTTAACTGGTTATAAAAGAGTAAACAAGAAGCTAGTGCCAGATGAAAATACTAAAGATGTAGTAATAGATATCTTCAATAAGTACTTATCAGGTTGGTCATTACAAAAGATTATGAATGATTTAAATAAACGAAATGCCTTAAATAAGAAATGGCTTTATTCCCACGTGGAAAACATCATTAATAATAGAATATACTGTGGTGATTTTGTTTATCATAAAGGTAAAAAAGATGAACATATTTATGAAAATGTAGTAGAAGGAATTATTAGTAGAGAAACTTGGTTTGATTGTCAAAATCAAAAGGGAAAGAATTCTAGAAATTATACAAGAACAATCTACTACTTATTCTTACAAAAACTATATTGTCCCAAATGTCATACTCTAATGACAGGAAGAAGCCCAGGTGGCAATAAGAAATATGATTATGTTTATTACAGGTGTCATAAGTGCCATACTTATGTAAATGAGAAAGATATTATCAAACAGCTAAAAGAAATCATCTATGAAATAGTAGAGTATGATTTTCTAGTTCATGGAATCTATGCACCAGTTATCTTTGGAGCAAATCATAAAGAACAAACAATTACAGAAATAGAATCTTTAAAAAGACAAAGAAATAGATTAAAAGATGCTTATAAAACAAGCATAATTACTCTAGAAGAATTTACAGAAGAAATAAAAAGTATTGATGATAGACTACAAGATTTAGAAAATAATTTAAAAAATAACGTTCTAACAATAGATGATATTAATCTAGATAGTCCATCTATTTATAAAGATATTGATAAAATAAAACAAATAAAACTAAATGATAAATTATTAGATAAATCATCTATATGGAATAACTTATCTAAACAAAAACAACAAGAACTATGTATGAAATATATTGAAACCATAGATCTAGGTTATGATGAAAAAAGAAAAGTAATAATTGAAAAAGTAAACTTTAGAAAGTCATTTCTAGAAGAATACAGCACCTTATTTACAGAAGGCATTGTTGATAAAGAAGTAACAGTATCTTATGAAGATACTACTAAAATAGTTAGTTTATCTTCTCCAAAAACAGAAATAGAAATAGAAGACTACATTCAAAAACTACAAAATTATTATCAAGTAGAGTACTTTAAAATAGATATAATAAGAGAAGAAGATGGAACTTTTTATCTAGAGTATAGTCCAAATAAAAAGCAAGAAATCATAAAAATAATTCCAATAAAAGATGAAAAAGTTTTTAAACCTAATCTAGGTTATGGCGTAATAGCAGTATCTTAAATAAAAATAGAGTGTACATGAATTTCAAAATAATAGTGAAATAAATGTACACTTTTTCTTTAAAAATATTTTTAAAATTTCCAAAAAAATGTACAAATCGCCTCAAAAATCTTAAAAAAATAGCCAATTTTGTCAGACATCCGACTGACAAATAGGTTATTTTAGTCATTTTTGATAGAATTTCTGTTAGAAAAAAGTCAGACAATTTAGACTTTGTCGGACAACTATAATCTTCTAAAACCCTTATAATATGGTCAAACTCGCCACTGGCGATGTTGTTTGTCAGACACAGTTATCCTGCTTGAAAAGTCAACATGAAAATGTACATAAAGTTCTCAGAAAATCAAAATATTATGGACATAGGAATGTACCAACAAATATTTTGGAAAATTATGGAAATATGATATAATTGATACAGAGATAAGCAGTATTTAATCTTTTTTAGATGGATACTGTTTTTTATTAGAAGTAGAGGGATAGTATGATTAAAAGGTCAGTTGTTAAATGTGATTTTTGTAAAGAAAAAATCTTATTAAGGTTTCAAATGGGATACTTTGATATTCCTTTTGATTTTTATTGTCCTAATTGTGGTATATCAATAAGTGGTACTAAACTAATAAATAGCAATAGGTTAATATTAAATAATGCCCAAAATATTGAAGAAGATATAGAGGATGTAAGATATTATGGTAATTTTTCAACGGAATTTTTAAATAAAAAAATTTCAAAATTTAATTGTTTAGATGATATTATTTCTGATAACTTTGGACCATTTATGAATAGTGTTATGATATTTAATACTAATGAAGAATATATCCAAATAATGGATAAAGTTTCAAAATTTTTAAGATTTAAAAATACAATTTGGAAAAATTTAAATCCTTTATATGAATTGTTTTTTAATGATAAATTGGAACTAATTAAAACTCCATTATCAAATTATTCTAATAATTATATTATAAAAAATGATTTGGATGCTACAATTGCCTTACATCAACTTACAATCATTGGTATAAGTAATATTATGCCTACTAATACATTAAAAGAATATATAGAAACAACATATAAAATAATGTTAGGAAAAGACATTAAAGAGATATTTGTCTTTATTGATTTTCTTAAAAGTAAAATCGATTTTAAATATTTATCACAAAAAATAATTCAAATATATGATAAATTTATTGTAAATTTTGAAAAATATATGGCTGTTATCATATTGAGTTTAGGAGATAAGACAAGTTTAATTGATAAGGAAAACTATGGTATTTCTACTATAAATTTTGAAAATATGAAACCATTTTTTGTAGAAAGCTATGAATTAATATTAGAAATGATTACTCTTCCTATTGGGTTGAATAATATTATAGAAAGAAAGCAATATAATAATTTTTCAGAAAAATCAAATGTTAAAAATTTTGATTCGTATTTTAATCAATCTAAGTATAATAGAATTAAATCATTAATAAGTGAAGAAACTTTCAGTAAAAATCTAAATATGGACAGACATGTACGTAATGCACTTTCTCATTATGATTATAAATTAGATAAAGAAAATCAAATTATTACATTTTATGATTGGAATAAAAACAAATCAGAAAATATAGAAATGTATATTTTTGACTTTGCTTTATTATGCTATGAAAATATTAAATTAATAGTATATTTAAATGAATTATTCTATTGCTTAAAAAAATTAAACTATTTACAAATGGGAATGAAACCACATATTAATCTAGAATTTAAAAATGAATCTTAATGGTAGTAAATTGTATTATTCGTAGTATTATTAATAAAAGTTTTAAATATTATACAGATAAAAGGAAGGAAGATGTATAAAAAGCAGTAAAAAAGAGTAAAAAAAATTAATTAATAAAGAATAGGTAGAAATTGATAAAAATAAATTTTACCTATTTTTTCTTCCCAAACATTTATATTTT
>CALVVB010000027.1 GCA_944363735.1 uncultured Bacilli bacterium
ATGATAAAAACCATCCTTCATATTATCAATTCCTTGTATCAAATTATTGTCTACCAACACTATTTGACAAAGAACCCTTCTTTTTAAGTTTCTCCTGCAGGTGGATTATCATTACCATTATTTCCTCCACCGTCACTACCACCAGATCCAGAAATTGTTACTGTAATATTACCAGTTTCCCTTGTTTCTCCATCATAGGTAAATCTATACTTTAATATATAAGTACCAGGTTCTGTTAAAGTTGTTATTGATGTACTTGTAGATGGACCTGATATACTAGATAATGTCCAGTTACTAGTATCTTTTGTTACATTTGTAGATCCATTATAAACAGTTATATATTTAGTTATATCACTTATATTAAACTGTGTTACATTAATTGTACTAGCTGTAATTTTTAAGTTTGCACTCTGCTTTTCTAATGTGTAAGTAGCAGGTTCACTATTTAATCCATCAAATTTTTGGAATGTTGCTACAACTTTATAGGTACCATAAGGATTACTTGGATTATTAATTGTATAACTCGTACTAGTTGTAAATCCTAGTAAAGTATTGTTAAAGTAAACATTATAACCAAAATCTCCATATGCTGAATCAGTAGTACCAGGGTTAACAGCATTCCATGAAAGTTTAACACTACCATTAGAATATGTTGCAGATAAACCTGTTGGTGTTGCTAAATTAGTTATTTCAGCATTACCAGATGGTTCATGATCTTTTTTAAAGTATTCATATAAAACACTTCCAGAGTATCCTGTTCCTGCAACTTTAGCAGTAGAACTACCAGATATTAAAGGTACTCTTACAACACTATCTGGCATTTTAAATTCTTCTTTATTATCTTCAAAGACCTCATTAGCAATCGCTGTAAATAATCTATCACGCTGAATTGTTCCTGATAAATTATGACAATAATAACCTTGACTAACTAAATCAGCATTAGTTTTTTCATAACCATACCACATAGCAATAACAGTTTTTGTAGTGTATCCCACTACCCAAGAATCTCTAATTGCATCATCAGCCATACCAAGTCTTTTTCTAGTAGCTTCATCAAAGTTAGTAGTACCAGTTTTCATAGCAACTCTATCCATAGCACCACCACCAGTTATACTTGTATCATCTAATATGCTTGTAATCATAAAGGCAGTAGAATCTTCCATAGCTTTTGTTTTGTTACTTTCATGAGTATATTCTTCTCCAGTATTAGTTATAACAACTTTACTAACAGCATATGGTTCATTATAGTAACCACCATTAGAGAAAGCAGCATAAGCAGCAGCCATATCTAGAGAATTAACACCTGTAAAGGCTCCTAGAGAATGTGCTTCATGAATTTTTCCATTTTCTATTTCAGGTTCAATTCCTAGTTTCTCTACAAATTCGATTATTTTTGAATTATCTACTTGTTGGAATGCTTTCAGTGCTGGTATATTTCTTGATAAAGATAAGGCTCTTCTTGTAGTCATATTACCCATAAATTTACCATCCCAGTTATTTATCTTTTGACCAGTACTGTAAGAATATGGTTCATCAACAAACATTTTATAGTTATCACTACCATCATTATAACCAAAAGTAGAAGCATTATTATATTCAATTAAAGGACCATAATCAAATAGTGGTTTAGCAGTTGAACCAGGTTGCCTTCTAATTGTATCACTAGTTGCAAAGTTTAAAGTATTTACACCAGTTTTATTTCTTCCTGCTCCAATCGCTAATATTTTTCCACTTTCACTATCTAAAACAGTAACACCACTTTGAATAACATCATTAACCCAATTATATTTCTCTCCGCTCATAACCCTATTAAGACCATCTTGCTTATCTCTATCTAAATTAGTATATATTTGCATAGAAACAGTATATGGGTTTTGACCAATTTTATCTTCTACTTCTGCAACAACAGTATCAATGTATCCTTGATATTCACTATTTCCACTTGCATCAGCTTCTGCATTATAATTAATAAGACTTTCAATACTAATTGAACTAGCAAGTTCCCTTTCTTCATTAGTAATGTAACCATGACGTTCCATTAAGTAAAGAACTGTATCTCTTCTTTTTGTTACTGCCTCAATATTTTCTTCATTAGTTGGACGATAGGTATTAGGGGCTTGGAACATACCTGCTATAATACTAGCTTCAGCTAAATTTAAATCTTCAATATCTTTATTAAAATAAACCCTAGCTGCTTGACTAACACCATAAACATTTCCACCTAAACCATGGTTATTAACATAAAACTCTATAATTTGCTCTTTTGTATAATTTTTCTCTAATTTAAATATCGATAAATAAATATCTTGAAATTTTCTAACAACTCCATCAAGACCTGTAGCAATACTAGATGTTAAACTATTTTTAACAACTTGCATTGATAGAGTAGAAGCACCACCAGCATCAGAATTACCAAATACTTGTCCAACTGATGCCCTTAAAAAACGTGGAGCATCAAAACCATTATGTTGGAAAAATCTAGAGTCTTCTGTAGCTACTATAGCATCTACTAGTACTTCAGGCAATTGTTCATAAGTTACTTTATCACGCATTTCACTACCGAGTCTAGCATATTCCTCACCATTTATATCATATAAGACTGTTGGTTCACTACTATCTAATTTTTTAGCATCAAATTTAGGATTAGATGATATTGCAATATAAATCATAAAGACAATACCTGCTAACATTACTAGTATACCAAGTGATAGAACAACAATTAAGATTGTATTAACTATCTTTTTCTGCTTTGGTTTATTTTTAAATGTATCTACTAATTTAGCAATCCCTACAATAATTAAGATACCAATTCCCATAAATATGGTAAATAATAATTGTAAAGTAAAATATCCTACAATCATTAAAATAATAAACATTGCAGAAAAAATTAATAGTAATTTATTATCTTGTCTTACTTTTCTTCTAGTTTTACTTGTGTTTTTAGATTTACTGTTTTTATTAGTTCTTTTTCTAGCCATTTTCTACCTCCAAAAAATCATTTACTACACTTAAGTAGTCAAGTCTAGGACGATACTTTTCTTTTAATAAGTAACCATTTTTTTCAAAATATATAAGCGGAATTGATTTCCGTTCATTATTTTCAATAAAAGAAAAAAGGTCCTCTGCTTTTAATAAATATGTTCTATTTAGCACACTAAAGCGTACAATTATAAAGCCGATTCCCCCATGATTTGTAACGTTTTCTAAATGTTTTATTTGGTGTTTATGAATATTTGCTAGTGGGAAAGAAGTTTTATTTTTCGTTTCTTTTGCTTCAAAGTCAATATAATAGCCTTTATAGATACCATTGTAGTCAGTAGTAGATGGTTCCATATAGAATGCTTCTTTTATTGTCGAAGTTCTATCTTTTCTAAAATCTACTTTTGTAACTTTTATTGGTGTAGGTTTTTTATATATATATGCAAGATCTTTATCTCTATAGTAACTATTTGTTTCATTTATATCATCTTCTAGTGTCATGCCACGATGTGAATAATTAATTATTTGTTCATGACTCTTTTTTATCCCAGTAGGATAATTCATCTTTATCACCTGTTAATATTATACTATATTTTTTTAGAAATATCTATAATTATTTAGATATTTCTAAATCTTATATTTCTATCAAATTTATAGATTTTAGTATTATTTGGTGCAATTCTTTTATATGGACTTTTTGGATTTTTCTCTCTTTTTATTTCATATAGTTTTACATCATGTTTTGATGATTTATCTATACATTTACTAAAAAATGGTATTCTTTTTTCAATATATGAAGTTATACTTATATAAGCATCTTCTAATACTAAAAATTCTTTTAAACAGTTATTTGCATATTCTCTTTCTAATCCAGACAATATAGCATCACCTTTTTCATCTTTGTAGATGCGAAAATATTCAAATTCATACTCATCTTCTTGCTGAGCATACTCTTTTATATTGTAATGTTTATTTTTATAGTTAGGAATTTTATCTTTAATTGATTGTCTTTCCATACTAATACAACTATCATTTATAAAATAAGTATGTTTCACATTTTTATTATCGACTAGTTTAATAATAATTTCATTTTTCCTTTCATCATACCTATAACTAAATACAAAAGATTCTTCTGTTACATTACCAATCAATAAATGATCTAAATATATATTATCATTTTCATCACGATTAAGACTAAAATACCAATTTTTTCCTTTGAGATGAATACGATTTTTATTATTACGATCAGCTTTTATTTCCATTATTTCTATATTTTTATTTTTTGTATTTTTTAAATATAGAATATTATTTTTTCCAAGTATCGACTTATATATAGGTTTATATCCTTTAATTTCAAAAAAGTTCATTGTTTCTTCATCATTTAGAAATTCTTCAATACTATTAATTAAATCTCTTGTTAAATACATAGATATTCCCCCTTCAAAAAGTTGTTTAATATTATACTACAAATTATTGTAATGTCAAAGAATTTCTTGTTTTGTCGAATATATTGTTATTATTATTTTTTAATATTAGTATATAAATAAGGTGATATTTATGAATAATAATGATGTTATTTTTATTTTATCAAGACTTAATAACAAAATAAAAGAGGCATTACTTATAAGAGATGGAGAACTTCTTTTAGAAAAGATTGACAAAAAGTGATATATTTTCTAAAATAAGAGTGTAAAGGGATTGGTGATTTAGATGTATCAGAATAAAATTACCTTAACACCACAGGAAATATTAGAAAAAGATTTTAAGATTGATACAAGAGGGTACCGTCTTAAAGAAGTTGATCAATTTCTTGATGTTATCATAGGTGATTATGAACAGTTTTTTATAATTATTGATAGTCTTGAAAAAGAAAAAGCCGAGTTACTTAGGGAAATTATGTCTTTAAAACAAGAGTTAAGAAATGCTAAAGTTAATGTTGAGATAGCGAAAAGCAATAGTGATACAACAGAAATTAGTAATCTAGATATTTTAAGAAGACTTAGCAAACTTGAAAAAGAAGTTTATGGAAAAGATAATTAATATTTTAGGCAAGTGCTGGGATTAATTCCTAGAGGAAAGTCCATGCTCACACATTCTGCGATGAATGTAGTGTTTGTGCTTAAGGAAAAAATAACTTAAGGTAGTATGGCGTAGTCTATACTAACGGCGTAGTCTTTACCTAAGGAGTTTCTATGGTAAAGACTTATAAAGTGCCACAGAGACGAGCATCTGGGAAACTAGATGAGTGAAACGCGGTAAACCCCACAAGTGAGAAACCCAAATTATGGTAGGGGAGCTTTAAAAGAAGAAATGAATTCTTTTAAGGACTAGAAATAGTAGATAAATACTTGCCACCTAGAAATAGGTACAGAACATGGCTTATTAAATATTAATTATTATGAATTGGAGACGAATATATGAAAGAATTAGGAGAATACCTTCAAGATACAAGAAGAAGCAATGGTGTTAGTTTAGAAGAAGCTGCTAATGATTTGGAGGTTGATGTTTCATATCTTGAAAACATAGAAAGTGCTAATATCAGAGCTTTTAAAGATGTTTATTATTTAAAGGAGTTAATAAAAAGTTATGCTAAGTATTTGGGATTAGATGAAGTTAAAATTCAAGATGAGTTTAATGATTTTTTATTTGAACATACTTCAAAAATATCTCTTGATGATATTATGAGTGCCAAGAAGAAAAAAGAAGAGGAAGAAAAGCAAGAAAATACTAAAAAGATACAGTCCCCTTATACCAAAGAATATAAGAAAAAGATTAGAAAGTTACCAATTATTTTAGCAGGATTAATTTTTTTAATTGCTATTATTATTTCTATAGTAGTTATTAAAAATATAAATAGAGAACCTGCTATTACTAGTGAGTTGAAAGGAGTAGAAGTTTATGAATACACCTACTAAACTAACATTTTTAAGAATTATTTTAACTATTATAATGATTATAATTTTAATATTTCCGTTTTATTTAGTTGGATTTAGTTTTCCTCAATATGAAGTGGGAGGCATATATATAAGATTAGAATATATAATAGCAGGAGTAGTGTTTATTATTGCAAGTTTAACTGATTTTTTAGATGGTTATTTAGCTAGAAAGAATAATCAAGTAACAGATTTAGGAAAAATGTTAGATGCTATTGCAGATAAAGCATTAGTAAATAGTGCCTTAATTATATTGGCTCATAAGGGATTTATTCCTGTTGCAGTTCCTGTTATAATTATCTTTAGGGATACTATTGTCGATGCACTCAAGATGGAATCTTCTCGTAAAGGGAAAGTTGTGGCAGCTATTAAATCTGGTAAGATTAAAACAGCTTCGATGATGGTGGGATTAGTATTAACATTTTTTTATAATTTACCATTTGAATTTTGGAATATTAGAGTTGCAGATTTTCTAGTTTATTTTGCAACTATCATGTCTATTGTTTCTATGGTTGAGTATTTTAATCTTAACAAAAAATTAATATTAGAACCAAAAGAATAAGAGTTTGGTTCTTTTTCTATTAACTTTTTTGAAATCACAATGGCAAATATTTAAAAAATAAGTAATTAAAAAGGATAAAAATCAATTTTCAAACTTTTGTTCGAAAAAAGCTTGACATTTTTAGTTTATCTTTATAAAATGGTATTGTAATTAATTTTTACAAGGAGGAAGTTATGAGTAAAATGACTAACAAAAGTAGCAAAGATAAAAATTTAGAAAATATTTTAGCTGATATAGAGAAGCAATTTGGTAAAGGTGCAGTTATGAGACTTGGAGATAATCCACATATGAAACTTGACGTTGTTTCTAGTGGATGCTTAAGTTTAGATATTGCTCTTGGTATAGGAGGATATCCAAAAGGAAGAATCATTGAAATATATGGTCCTGAATCTAGTGGTAAAACTACTTTTGCTCTACAAGCAATAGCAGAAGTGCAAAAAACAGGGGGAAGAGCAGCTTTTATTGATGCAGAACATGCTCTAGATCCTGTTTATGCTAAAAGGTTAGGAGTTAATACTAATGAACTTATTTTATCTCAACCTGATACAGGAGAACAAGCACTTGAAATTTGTGAAGCTTTAGTTAGAAGTGAGGCAGTTAGTATTATTGTTATAGATTCAGTAGCAGCACTTGTTCCTCAAGCTGAAATTGATGGTGAAATGGGAGATTCCCATGTTGGTTTACAAGCCAGACTTATGTCACAAGCCCTACGTAAATTAAGTGGTACTATTAATAAGACTAATACTATTGCAATTTTTATTAATCAGTTAAGAGAAAAAGTTGGAGTTATGTTTGGTAATCCTGAAACTACCCCTGGAGGTAGAGCATTAAAATTCTATTCAACTATTAGGCTTGATATTAGACGTAATGAACAATTAAAAGTTGGGGACAAAGTTATGGGTAACAAAACAACCGTTAAAGTTGTTAAAAATAAAGTTGCACCTCCATTTAAAACTGCTATCGTTGATATCATGTATGGAGAAGGTATATCTAAAGAAGGAGAACTTATAGATTTAGGTAGTGATGCTGGTATAATTGATAAGACTGGAGCCTGGTATTCTTATAATGGTGAAAAGCTTGGTCAAGGTAAAGAAAATGTTAAATTACTACTTAAAGACAAACCAGAATTAAAAGAAGAGATAGAAGAGAAAGTAAGAGAGTTCTATAGTATTAGTTTGACTAAATCAGAATAACAAATAAAGGAGTCATTGACTTCTTTTAAATTGATATTTGTCTATCCAATCCTCAAAAAGCATTGATTTTTCAAGGTTTCACACCTATTTTTCGTTCAAACCTTATCTGTTTGCCCTTGTTTTTGCCACTATGAGCCGAAACAAGGGCAACTTTTTATTCTCCACCGACAACCTTATTCAGCAGTATTGAGGAAGTACGCTTCGCTTCCCTTGTTCCGTTATAGCGCATACTGCGGCGTACAGTGAGATATTGCTTGATACGGTAGACAGTTCTCTGATAGGACATAATACAAATTTACAATCAGTCTCTGTACTCTGCACTTGTCCAAAAATCCTCTATAGTTTCATTAAACTCCCGTGGCACATCCATATTGACACAATGCCCTGCATTTTCAAAAATAACTACCCTACAATTTGGCTCACTTATTTTCCATTGCTTTACTGCCTCTAATTCCATTGGACTATCAAAGGCTCCACATCCAATCAACAAAGGGTAATTTCGTTTTCCAGTTTTATGCTTATTTATCATACTATTGAGCGTTGCCAGAAACATAAATGACTTTTTTGGAAAAAGTATGTTCATATCAAAAAAATCATTTTGCGCCTGTAAAGTATATGCAGAAATTTTCTTGTTTTCTTTTGCAAACCACTTGACCGAAAAGAGGGCTCTCAACATCATCGCCATCTGTTTCGCACCAATTTTCTTTTGCATTTTAATATCAAAATTATTGATGTCATATCCTCCAAAGCACGCCAATGAGCTTACTAAGTTTGGATGATTATTAGCAAAATCCTGTGCCAGTACTGCTCCTAATGAAACGCCGACAATGTGTACTTTTTTAATATTTTCTACCTTTAAGATGTTGAATATCCATTCTGACATCTTATCTATGCCATCTCCTTTTTTTGTATCCATTGACTGCCCATGACCAATAATGTCAATAGTCAAAATATTATATTTGTTGTGAAAATACTCAAACTGTGATTTAAACATATTATGATTAATAAAAGCGGCATGAAGAAAAAGTATCCATTCAGTATGATCAGTTCCACTGATAAAATATGTAATTGGCGAATTAGCTAACTTTATTAATTTCATATCTTGTCTCCTCTCATTTCATCAAAAGTTTTTGATACCACTCGATATTGAACTTCATAAAATCTTTGCCATATCGAGCTGCGGCAAGCTGATAATGGAAAATGTCCTTATTATTATCAGAAACTTTGATATTTTCTGCTTCCTTACAAATGGCATTCAACACATCATACTGTTCTTTTAACTTTGAAATATACTCTTGTAATCCTGCCTCACGCTTTTCTTTTGTTGAAAAACCCATAAAATATAATTTAGCCAATTCAGGATTTTTGCTACTATGTATTTTCATTGGCGTGGATACCCACTCAATAAAATTCTGTTTCCCACTATCTGTTATTGAATAAATTTTTTTGTATTTCCCATTTTCAATAGTTTCTTCATACTTAATATATCCACAATTAAGCAATTTCTTTATAGCAGACTGTATACTTCCCATACTGCTGCTATACATCATATTAAGCCCTTTATTTATTCTTTCACGCAACTGATAAATTGTTCTGCTATTCAACAGTAAAAGACCTAGTATTATATTATCCATACGCTCCTCCTATATATTACTATTAGCAACATTACTATTGTATCGAGTTCCTCTGATAGTGTCAATAGATAATAAAAGAGGTAGGAAATAAATCACTACCTACAAAATAGTTGTGAGTAGATTATCTCGTTATTTACAACCTCTTTCGCACACGCACGTATATTATTCATTCGCTGTGTCCATTCTAAAGTGTTTTCCATCTTTAACTGCTCTGTGATACCATGCGCCAGTTTCATTTGCACTGTGAGCATTTCCATATACTCTTATGCTTGTTTATCTATATCGGCAAGGTAAGTATTCAGTCTCCCACTTGTAAGTAGCGGTGTGTATGTATTTCTGCGATGTTCTTTCAGATGCCGCAAGTGCCGCTGTCCCAACAAACTGACAAGATGTTCTTTTTCGGCTGGTAAGATAAGACAGGGAATATAATAATCTCCTTGCAGTTCATACCACAGACCATTTTTATCATCGTAAATATACTTGTCCATTGAAAAGTTCTCCATTATAAAATATTATAATGTAAGATTTTGAACTAGTACAGAATAAAAAATATTACAAATTCAAATACTTCTATTACTATAAATTAGATATGCTATGATGAGATAAAAGCATATCTTGACAACTGTTAATTTAAAACTTAAAATATAAATAGATTATAGTTTAGATTTTTATTTAAAGTATATATCTAATGGAGGTATAATATGGAACAAATTTTATTCTCCATTTTACTTATAATTTTTGGATTAATAATTGGTTTTGGATTAACTTTCTTAGTTGCCTATTTAAGAGAAGGAACAACTTCTAAAAAAATAGATAAAATGCTAAATGAAGCAGAGAAAAATGCTGATAAGATAAAACGAGATGCAGTTATGGAAGCGAAAGAAAAATCTTATCAATTAAAACTTGAAGCAGATAAGGATATTAAAGAAAAAAAATCAGAACTTAAAGATAGCGAAAATAAACTATTACAAAGAGAAGCTAGTTTAGATAAAAGAGACGAATTGTGTCAGAAACGCGAATCTACTTTAGATGAAAGAGAAGAGAAGATAATTCAAAGACAAAAAGAAATTCAAGAAAAAGAAGCAAAAGTGGAGGAAATTAAGAAAGAACAAATTAGTTTACTTGAAGAAATTTCAGGTTATAGTAAGGAGAAAGCTCATGATTTAATTATGAAAAATGTAAAAGAATCTATGAGTAGAGAAATTGCAATTTATATTAGTGAACAAGAAAATGAAGCGAAAATGACTGCTGATAAAAAGGCTCAAGAGATGATTGTTAGTTCTATGCAAAAATATGCAGCAGATATTGCAAGTGATCAAACAGTTACTGTTGTTAGTCTACCTAATGATGAAATGAAAGGTAGATTAATAGGAAGAGAAGGAAGAAATATTAGAACAATTGAAGCCATTACTGGTGTGGATCTTATCATTGATGATACTCCAGAGGCAGTAGTTTTATCTAGTTTTGATCCTTTGAGAAGAGAAATGGCTAGATTAACACTTGAAACTTTAATAAAAGATGGAAGAGTACATCCAACAAGAATTGAAGAAGTTTATGACAAAGTATGCAAAGAAACTAAAGAGAAGATTTTAGAGTATGGAAATAATGCTCTGTTTGAACTTGGAATTACTAAAATGGCTCCTGAATTAATAGAGATAGTTGGTAGACTACATTTTAGAAATAGTTATGGACAAAATGCTTTACAACATTCTTTAGAAGTAGCTAATTTATCTGGTCTTATGGCTGGAGAAATTGGAGAAGATGTATCTCTTGCTAAAAGAGCAGGTTTACTACATGATATTGGTAAAGCCGTAGATCATGAAATAGAAGGTAGTCATGTTAGTATAGGTGTTGATCTTGCTAAAAAATATGGTGAGAATGAAATTGTAATTAATGCCATTGCTTCTCATCATGGAGATGCTCCTTCTACATCAGTTATAGCTACTTTAGTTGCAGTAGCTGATGCTCTTTCAGCATCACGACCTGGAGCAAGAAATGATTCATTAGAAAACTATGTTAAAAGATTAACTCAACTTGAAGAAGTAGCTAGTGATATAGATGGTGTCTCTAAAGCTTATGCTATGCAAGCAGGACGAGAACTTAGAGTTATAGTTGAACCAGATGAAATTGATGATTTAGAAGCACATAAAGTAGCACGTGATATAAAAGAGAAAATAGAATCTACATTAAATTATCCTGGTACGATTAAAATAACAGTAGTAAGAGAAACAAGAGCCGTTGAAGAAGCTAAATAAAAATAGAGTGGTTCTTTGTCAAATAGTGTTGGTAGACAATAATTTGATACAAGGAATTGATAATATGAAGGATGGTTTTTATCAT
>CALVVB010000028.1 GCA_944363735.1 uncultured Bacilli bacterium
TCACTTTCTCTACTCTTAAATCTAAACATAGGTGTAATCTGATAAGCATTCATAAATAAATCCTCTGTATTTAACTTACTAGTAGCATCTCTATTAAAGTAAAGTTCAATAGTATTTTTAGTCTCACTAACTTTAGTAACACCCACTTGCTTAACAAGTTTTTCAAACCATTCTTCATACATATAAATGATAATATCTTCATTAAGTTTACCAAATCTATCTTCTAAGTCACTTCTAACTTCTTCTAGTTTCTCTTTACTATCTATCTCATTAATCATCCTATGAATCATAATCTTCAAATCATCATCAGTTACATAATCATCGCTAATATGAGTAGATACATTAAGTAAAGTTTTATTAGACTCTTCTTCACTCTCTTCTTCCACAACATTACCTTTAAGACGTTCTACTTCTTCATTAAGCATTTTTAAATAAAGGTCAATACCAACACTATCAATAAAACCAGCTTGTTTACTTCCTAAAATATCTCCAGCTCCTCTAATAGATAAATCACGAGTTGCAATAGAAAAACCACTACCTAACTCAGTAAACTCTTTAATAACTTTTAAACGTTTTTCTGCAGTCTCAGTTAATACTTTATGTTCTTGATACATTAAGTAACAATAAGCAATTTTATTACTACGACCAACTCTACCTCTAATTTGATATAACTGAGCAAGACCAAATCTATCAGCATCTAAAATAATTAGTGTATTAACATTAGGAATATCAATACCTGTCTCTATTATCGTTGTACATACCAAAACATCTGCCTCATGGTCAATAAATGACTGCATAACATCTTCAATCTTAGTCTTATCCATCCTACCATGAGCATAAATAACTCTAGCACTTGGAATAAGATTTTCTATTTCCATTACTTCTTGTTCAATATTTTCTACATTATTAAATAACAAAAATACTTGCCCATCCCGAGACATTTCTTTCATTATCGCTTCCCTAACAAGTTGTTTATTATAAGCGATAACATAAGTCTGTATTGGATATCTATCTCTTGGAGGAGTCTCTATTAAAGATAAACTTCTAATACCTGCAATAGACATTTGTAAAGTTCTAGGAATTGGTGTTGCCGTTAAAGTTAAAACATCTACAGTACTCTTATATTGTTTTAACTTTTCTTTATGTTTAACACCAAATCTCTGCTCTTCATCAATAATTAATAATCCTAAATTCTTAGGTCTAATATCATCACTAAGAATTCTATGTGTACCAATGACAAAATCAATTGTTCCTTCTCTTAACTCTTCTAGTATTCTATTACGTTCTCTTGGACTAGTAAATCTATTTAAAAGTCCAATATTAACAGGAAAATCTTTAAATCTATCAAGAGCATTTTTATAATGTTGACTAGAAAGAATAGTTGTTGGACATAAAAGCAATACTTGTTTATTATCTATAATAGCTTTAAAGGCTGCTCTAAAAGCTACTTCTGTCTTACCAAAACCAACATCTCCTACTAATAATCTATCCATAGGAGAAACTTTCTCCATATCTTCTTTTATCTGTTTAGTAGCGAGTAACTGATCATTAGTTGCAACATAAGGAAAAGAATTCTCAAACTCTTTTTGTAACTCATTATCAGAGGAAAAAGCAAAACCCTTTTGTCTTTCCCGTTCCGCTTGTACTCTTAACAAATCATTAGCCATATCTTGAACTTTACTCTTAACTCTAGCTTTAACCTTTTCCCACTCTTTACCACCAAACTTATAAATAGTAGGACGAACTCCTTCTTTACCAGTATATTTATAAAGCATATCTATCTTTTCAACAGGAATATAAAGCTTATCATTACCTTGATATAAAACTTCTATATAATCTTTTAAAACTCCTTGTTGATTCAAAGTCTTTAAGCCATTATATATACCAATACCATGAACTTGATGAACGACATAATCCCCTATCTCTAATTTATTTAAATCAGTTATCTTTGTATTGTACTTAAACTTAGTCTTATACTTCTTAACCTTCTCATTATTTCTAAATAATTCTCTGCCTGTTAAAAAGATATAATTCTTATACTGAAAACCACTGTCTAAACTAAAATTAACTAAATTAAGCTTATTAGTATAGATTTCATCCATTGTAGTATCCATTATAGGTAAAGATATCTTACTTCTAAAACTATGTAATTGATAATCTTTTAAACAAACAACAACTGTATAATTAGCATATAACTTTTCCCTAATATACTTAGTAATACCTTCTATATCATCATTAAATAAAGGTAATTCTCTACTCTTAAAATCTATTATCTTTAAAGACTTATCTAAATTATCTACAGTTAAGTAATGTAAGGCATTATTTTCATAGATGTCTTCAAAGGAAAACATATAACTGCCTTTAAAGTCAGTATCCTTTTCTTCTCTATACTCTAATACATCACTACATATTTGTTTATAATTAATTAATATTGCACTTTTATCTTTATAAATAGTAACATGATTATCTAAATAACCACCAATATTAGTTACATCAGAATATTCACTCAAATACTTAGTATTCCTTTTATCTTCTGGAATACTTTTATCATTAGAAAATATTTCTGTATAAGGATATATTTCAATATTTTTAATTTCATTTAAAGACTTTTGAGTTTTACCATCAAAATATCTAATAGAATCTATCGTATCGCCAAAAAACTCTAATCTAACAGGATTAGATTCACCCAATGGAAAAAGATCTATAACAAACCCTCTAACTCCAATTTCCCCAGTCTTTGTAACTAAAGTAGTCCTCTCATACCCTATATTAGTAAGTCTTTCTACTAACTCTTTAGGACTAATCTCATCATTTACTTTTAGTGATAGAAGGTTCTTTAAATACTCTTCCTTCGTAGGCAAATATCTTAAATAACCCATTAAATTAGTAATAACAATAGAAGCCTTACCCTTACTAATCGCTTCCATTGTCTCAAGTCTCGTAACCATTAAATCAGGACTAATCGCCATCGCTTCACTAGTTAGAAAATCATCCATTGGAAACAAATATACATTATCTGTGTAATTACTAATACTTCTATATAAACTATTAGACTCTACTAGATTAGAAGTAACTATTAAAACATTTTTATTATTACTATAAAGTTTATTTACATAAACGGCAAAAAGCTCTTCAGTCATCCCTGTAAGAGCGATATCTTTATCATAAATTTTCTCAAAGAAGTTATCAAATACTTTCATAGTTAACCCTTCCTATTATATTTACTCATCAAAGAAGTAAAATCAATTACAAAATAATCATCTAAAACATTAACTAAAGTATTAAACATTTCATCTATCTCATTTAATTCTTTCTTACTAAATTTAGATAAGACATAATTAATAACATCATCTTTATCATTAGAAATACCTATTCTAAGCCTTTTAAAATCATCTGTACCAAGATGAGAAATGATACTCTTTAATCCATTATGTCCTCCGCTACTACCATTTCTTCTTAATCTAAATTTACCTAAATCTAAATCAAGATCATCACTAATAACTAAGATATCTTCGCTACTTAATTTATAAAAATCCACAAATGCTCTAACTGCAATGCCAGAATTATTCATATAAGTAGTAGGTTTAATAAAAATAACTTTCTCATTATTAATAGTAGTCTCTACATACATAGCATTAAACTTTTCTTTAAATTTATCTGTAATATTTCTATACTCTAAATATCTATCTACTAACATAAATCCCATATTATGTCTTGTATTTTCATATTCTTTTCCAATATTACCAAGTCCAACAATTAGTTTCATAATGTTACCTCTTTTCTAAAAATTATTTCCCGGGAAATAATTTATTTATTATTATCAAGATATTCTTTATAGATAATAGACTTAGGAATACCTCTTTCTTTTGCTACTAACTTAATAGATTCATTCTTAGTATTACCATCTTTTATATAAAAATTAACGTGTTCTACAATACTCATACTATTAAAGTCAAATTCTAACTTAGCACCTTCTACCACAATAACAAATTCTCCTTTAATAGGAAAATCTTTTTCTAATACTTCGCTTATTTTACCTCTAATCGCCTGTTCATACTTTTTAGATATTTCTCTAACTACACAAATATTTCTATCACCAAAGACCTCTTTAATATTATTTAAAGTATTTATTAATCTATGAGGTGCTTCATAAAATATTAATGTATAGGCGTGATTTCTTAAAGACTCTAACTCTTTTATCTGTTTATTTTTCTTAGCATTAAGAAAACCATAAAAAGTAAAAGGAGACGGAGCTAGGGCAGATATTGTTAAAGCTGGAACAAATGCTGTCGCTCCTGGCAAACTCACAATATTATAATCATGTGATGTAATATAGTCAACTATTCTATACCCAGGATCACTAATTAAAGGAGTACCCTGATCAGTAACTAACCCTACATTTAAACCTGATTCTAAAAATCCAAGGACTTTATCTTTCATTTTATCTTCATTAAATTCATGACAACTAACTAACTTTTTTTTAATATTATATTTACTAAGTAACTTAGAAGTCTCCCTAGTATCTTCACAAAGTATAACATCAACAAGTTCTAAAGTCTTTAATCCTCTAATAGTAATATCATCTAAATTACCTATTGGAGTTGGTATCAAATATAAACTAGGCTTATCCATCAGTAACACTACTTCCCTTCTCTAAAATAATAGGTTTCAACACCTTTAATCCATGTTCTTTACCACTCTTCCTTACTTCCACTAACACTAACTTACTATTACCATCTATATCATGATAAATAAACTGTATCTCTTTAATAGCCAAGTTATTCTTAATTAAAGCATCTCTAATCTCAAACAATCTATCCGCTCTTTGTATTAGGAATAGTCTTCCTCCATCTCTTAAATATATTTTTGATAGTCTAGCAACATCACTAATATTCATATTAGCTTCATGTCTAGCCATCTTTAAATAATCTTTATTACTAACAATAGATTCATTATCTATAAGAAAATATGGTGGATTACAAACAATAATATCAATAGAGTTAATAGTAAAATATTTATCTAAATTACTAATATCATCATTAATAACTTTTATTCTATCCTCTAAATGATTATTTTTTATAGTCATCTCTGAAAGTCTAGAAGCTTTATTATCTTTTTCTATTCCTACCATTTTTATATCAATTCTAGTGGAAAGAAGTAAAGGTATAGCCATAATTCCACTACCAAACTCTACTAATAATTTATCTTTACTTTTTATTTTAACATAGTTAGCAAGAGCAAGGTTATCAGTAGTAATCTTAAAGTAGTCATCATCATAATAAAATATTAAGTTCTTACCATTATGTGAAAATTCCATTTTTTTACTCATTAACACTAAATTCTAAAACTCCCTTATCTTTAAACTCTGCTTTATATCTTCTCTTAAACACATCTACTTCTGTAACTTTACCCAAACCTTCTTTTGTTTCCACTAAACTACCAATACTAGGTAATCCTTTCTTTAACTCTGTATAAACTTCATCCTCATAATTCAAACAACATAAAAGTCTTCCACAACATCCATTTATCTTTGTAGGATTTAAAGCTAGAAACTGATTTTTTGCCATATTTATAGAAACACTAGAAAAGTCTGTTAAAAAAGTACTACAACATAAAAATAAACCACAAGGTCCAAGACCTCCTACTTTCTTTGCTCTATCTCTAACTCCAATTTGTCTAAGCTCAATTCTTGTCTTATAACTCTGCGCTAAAGCTTTAGCAAGATCCCTAAAATCAACCCTAGAATCTGCTGTATAAGAAAGAAATAATTGTTTTCTATCAAAAGTATAAAAAGAAGAAATAAAATGCATATCTAAATCAAGCTCTAAAGATTTCTCTTGAGCAAAAGTTAAAGCTTCTATACTATCCTTTTTATTCTTATTGTGTTGTTCTCTATCTCTTTTCGTAGCAACTCTAACAAAAGAAGTTTTAATTTCTATATCATCTTTATTTTCTATACTCACTATGGATGCAATTTTTAACAAGTCATCACTTTTAACAATAATTTCCCAACCAACTTTAAAAAATATATTATCAGGACAATTTACATAATCATAATCATTAAATAATTCATCTATATAAGATATTTTTAATAGTTTCATTCTACACCTCCATCAAAGAAAGTAATAAATCATCAATCCATAATTTCATATTAACATTATATTTCAATTTTTTAAAGTTTTTATCTAATATAGAGACAATATTAATAATTTCTTCTAATTTAGTAGTGCCATCTTTTTTATTTAACAATATCTCATAATATTTAAGTACTTCTCTAATAAAGCTAATTGACATACTCTTATCTTTAAACAAGTTATTATTATAATAATTAAATTTAAGTAATAAATCATTACTCTTTCTATTATTTATATCTTCAATAAAAGAAAGAACATCATCACTAAAACTAATATCACTACTATCCTCATATTGAAGTCTTATAATCTGACATCTAGATTTAATAGTATCCAAAATATTAAATTGATTACTAGTAACAAAGATAGCCACAACATCATCACTTGGTTCTTCAAGAAACTTAAGAATTGTATTAGAAGCACTAATGTTCATCTTTTCACATTCATATACAACATATACTTTTCTTGTATTATAAAGTGATTTACTAGAAAACTCATCTCTAATAAACAGCAATTGCTCTTTCTTTATCTGATTATTAATAGGATTAATTTCTATATAATCAGGAAACTCCTTATTTTCAATTAAATGTAATAATTTATCTTTAGATATAGTAACATCATGATTTTTATAAGAGTCTTCATATATTTTCTCTACTAAAAAAAGAATATACTTCTTTACAACTTCTAAACTGTTATTATTAGTTTCTATCAGATACGCATGTGACAAAAAGCCCTTATCAAGAGCTTTATTTATCTCATTATAAAATTTAGGCTGTAAAGACTCTACTTCTAAATCCATTACTATATCCACCTCTTAAAACATTAATACTTTTAATAATACCAAAACAAAGAGCATTGGAAATCCAAGTATACTAACAGATCCTACTGTAATAATATTAATAGGAATAACCAAGTTAAATCTCGTTGCAATTAAATTATAACCATATAATATAAATGTACTAATTATTATTTTTTGTAAAAAACGCCATACTTTCTTCATAACTTGCTTCATAGTATTCACCTAATAAAGCATATGAAAAACTATTTAATATTATGAAACTTCTTTTCTATCTTCTAAAGCTCTTTCTAAAGTAAGAGTATCTATATATTCCATATCAGCACCTATTGGTACTCCACTAGCAAGTCTTGTAACAACAATATTCATTCCTTCCAGTATTTTTTTAATATATAAAGAAGTTATTTCCCCTTCCACACTAGGCTTTAAAGCAAGTATTACTTCTTTAATATTTTCATTCTTAACTCTATCTAATAATTTATCAAGACCTATATCTTCAGGATTAATATCATCGAGTGGTGATATAAGACCATTAATAACATGATATAGCCCTTTATAAGTACCTAACTTTTCAAACAAGAACACTATTTTAGAATCTTCTACTACTAAAATAGTCTCTTTTCCTCTTAAATCAGAACTACATATTACACACTCATCTTTATCAGTAAGCGTATTACAGATCTTACATGGATGAATATTATTTTTAACTTCCTCTAAATTTTCTTGTAACAATCTAAATTTATCTTCATCAAAACCAAGAACAGAAAAAGCCATACGTTCAGCAGTTTTTTCTCCTATTCCCGGAAAATTTTCAAAACTCTCTATTAAATTCTTTAAACTATCAGGATACATTAAAATAACCCAGGTATAGAACTAAAACGTCCCATTTTCTCTTCTGTTACTTTATCTACTTGTTTCATTGCATCATTTACAGCAATTACTATCATATCTTGAAGCATTTCTAAATCATCACTAGAAAAATCAGAGTCACTTTCAATTTTAACATCTATTATTTCTTTCTTACCATTGATTTTAACTGTTACTAAACCATTAGTACTAGAAAACTCCATCTTATCAATTTCGTCCTTAGCTTTCATCATATCACTTTGTAATTTTTGAGCTTGTTTCATCATCGCTTGTATATTCATAATATTCCTTCTTTCTATTCAACTTCTACTAAATCTCCAAACATCTCAATAGTTTTACTTATCAAGTCGTTAGATTCACTATTTATTTTATCATCTTCTTCTAAAGTATTCAATACAGGTTCTTCTTGATATTCAAAGTGTTTTCCCTGTTTATGAAGATTGATATATTCTAACTTTAATTCATTCCATTTTGACGTTGTAATAAAGGCTATTTTTTTAAATGAACCTGTCTTCTCATTATAAAAGTCATTTAATTTATCAAAATGATTACTTAACTTATCTACCATTCCTTCATAATCATAACTAATAACAATATTTTTAGGACTAGAAGCTCTAATCTTACCATCTAAAAGTTCACAGGCAAGATAACCATCATTAGGATCAAATGTATAGTCATTAAGTTTTTCAAAGTTAGTAATCTCTTTATTTAGCTCATCTTTAACTGCTTCTATCATCGTATTCTTACTTCTTATCAACATCAATTCTTTATATTTTTCTATTTGCTCATTATTTTTTTGAACAACTTCTGTTAATATTTCTTTCGTTTCTTTTTGTTTTTCCACAGAGTCTGTGAATATATTTTTTTCTTCATTTTTAATTCTTATATAAGAAGATTCATTTGTATCATTAATAATTACTTGTCGATTAACTTCAACTTTAGAAGCTTTATTTTCATTAATATAATGTAATAAGAAAATTTCTATTGATAATCTAACATCATCAGCTTTTTTCAACTCCACAAGATGTTCATTTAATAAATTAAGAAAGTTAACAAGTTCTTCTTCATCTAAAGAAAGAGAAGAATTATTTAAATAATAGTCAAATAGTTTATCTTTTATAAATATCATCAGCTGTTTAATTACTTGTATTAAATTTTTACCATCTTGATAATATCTTTCAACTGTAGAAAGAACATCACTTATTTCAAAGGAAAATATTAATTTCACTAATTTCTTCAACTCTTCATCATTAACTTCTCCATTTATTTCATAAAAGTCATCTAAAGTAATCTCATCAGTACAATAAGCCCTTAATTTATCAAGAAGTCCAATTGCATCGCGAAGTCCCCCATCAGAAGCTTGTGCAACCTTATCCAATACTTTATCCTCAATTTTTATATTTTCAGCTTCAACTATCTCTGATAATCTTTTCTTTATATCATCATTACTAATTTTCTTAAAAGAATACCATTGACATCTAGAAATAATCGTTGCAGGTATTTTTTGTGGATCAGTAGTTGCCAATATAAAAATAACATGTTCTGGAGGTTCTTCAATAGTTTTAAGCAAAGCATTAAAAGCACCAATTGATAACATATGAACTTCATCTATAATATATACTTTATATTTTAATTCACTAGGTAAAATATTAACCTTACTACGAAGTTCTCTTATTTCATCAACTCCATTATTAGAAGCAGCATCTATTTCAATAACATCCATACATTCATTTAAAAAAGAATATAAACAACTTTTACACTTTCCACAGGCAACACCATCGGATGGCTCCAAACAGTTAACAGATCTTGCAAATATCTTTGCTATTGTTGTCTTGCCAGTACCTCTAGGACCAGAAAACAAATAAGCATGGTTAATATGATTATATTTAATAGCATTTTTCAAAGTATTAACTACAACATTCTGTCCAACAACATCATCAAAAATAGTAGGTCTATATTTACGATATAAAGCCTGATACATAACGTTTTCACCTCACTAAACACAATTAGTATAACAAACAAAAGAAGAAAATAACATATAAAACGTTTGTTTAATTACGTTTTTTCTTAAAAAAATTGCTTAACATTGTAACATCTTCACTTTTAAACTCTGAAATATTTAGTTTTATTTTTTTCACAGGCTTGTTAGCATCTTCCAAATTAAAGATAGTATTAACTATTTCTCGTATATTTTCATTACTATTATCTAATAAATAAACTACTTTACTAATTCTAGATTGCTTAATAGCACTAGCACACATAGGACAAGGTTCTAATGTTACATACATCACAGAATTAGTTAATCTCCAACTATTATTTTTTCCACAAGCATCCTTGATAGCAATTAGTTCAGCATGTTCAAGAGAACATTGGCACTCTTCCTTTCTATTATACGCAAAAGAAATAACTTCTCCATTTTGAACAATAACAGCGCCAACAGGAACTTCATCATTATCATAAGCTTTCTTTGCTTCTTTTAAAGCTAATAACATATATTGATAATCACTCATAGAACAATCTCCTTTTTACAATATAAAAAAAGTGCACATAAATTAAATTTGTTAAGGCTGCTATGTTTCCATCCTGACCTGATTCCAAACTAATTTATTGCACGATTAAAGTATACAAGAAAACAGTTATTATTTCAAGTATAAAGACAATAAATAGATCCAAAAATATTTCCCGGGAAATATTTTTTACTAATTCTCTATGTATTTTTATTCACTATTTATATGTTTCACGTGAAACATTGTATATAATACTAAATTAATTATATTTTTAATACTTACTTCTAT
>CALVVB010000029.1 GCA_944363735.1 uncultured Bacilli bacterium
TAATTATATATAAAAAGTCTATTTTTGTAAAATAAAAGTAGGTAAATAATATTCATTTTTGAATAATATTTATTAGGTGATTATAATGGATTTAAAATTAAAAAAAGTAAAGACTAAAGTAACTAACAAACTAGCAGAACAAAAGAAGATATATATTTTTTTAATTATGGTAATGATTATAGGAATACTCCTAGGTGCTATTTATGCTATTATTTTGAATAAAAGTGATCATACTATAGTAACAACTAGTCTAGATAGCTTCTTTACTAGTATTAAAAATAATGATATAGATTATAAAAGTGCTTTAATTAATAGTTTAGTTGGTAATATTTCTTTTGTAACATTTATTTTCTTATTAGGCATATCAATTATAGGAATACCACTAATTATCTTTAGTATAGCATCCTCTGCTTTTATCTTTGGTTTCTCTTTATCTTCTATTATCTATACATATCATTTTAATGGCATTTTAAAGGCTATTACATATCTTTTCCCTCATCAGTTGATTACTTTATTAATGAGCTTATTTTTAGGATTCTATGCCCTTTATTTTGGCATCAAATTATTTAAATATTTATTTAGAGGTATAGATATAAATTTAAGAAGTTCAATGAAAAGATATCTACAAGTATATATAACAGTTTTATTAGTATATATAGGTTGTAGTTTTATAGAAGTATTTTTATCTCCAGCTTTAATTAAACTAGTAGTTTAATCTTTAACTAATGTTTTTCCTTTATCAGTATTAAAATATTGATAAGGGACCATTAAATCATAATTTGAATATGATAAAACATCAATATAGTTATTAATTCTAATAACCTTATCCATATCATAATTACTATTGTTATAAAAAGCAGATAAAAGAATTATAAGTTCTTGATTATCAGAAGAATCGCTTAATCCGTTTTTTATTATAAAGAAAAGATTATTTACTTTAGATGTTGCAGAATATTGAGTGGCTTTACTATTATTATTAATATAAACATCCTTCAAAGCATCTTGAATTATGTTTATATTATCTAGACTCATAGCCTCTAAAAACTTATCTATACCAATAAGTTCTATAGTTATTTTTGTAATAGCAACATTTTTATTATAGACACCATAATCAATCTCTTCTTCTTGAAAATATTCATTTTCTATTATTTTTGCAAAACCTTCTACATATGCCATAGGTATTGTCTTAGTATCAAAAATAGCATGTACAACTTCATGTGCTATTGATGTACTTTTAGGATTAGTATAATAAGAAATTGTTCCATTGCTATAGGTAGCCAATGTAACAGTTCCATCTTTATTATCTTTTCCGCTTGAAATAGGATTATAATTACGATCGAAATGTAAAAAAGCTAAATTTAAATAAGTTTTTTTCCTATCTAAATAAGGATTATCATTAAAGAATTCTAGAAAGTTATACATTATTTCTTTTTCTTCTTTATTAGCATGATAATTATCTTTAATAGCATTTAATAATAAATAATTATCTTTTTCTTCTTCTGTTTTAACATTATCAAGATTAAACATATCATCTTTAGTAGCTTTTAGTGCCTCTTTTTCTATATCAGTTAATAAAATATCCAACTCATCTTCATTGAGACTATTTTTATCATAATAATAACTTTCTATTTTTTCAGTATTTGAAGTAGTATTTGAAATATTATAAGAAGTAGAGACCACTTGACTTAATGCTAAAACTATATTGATACTAGCTAATTTTAATAAAGCACGAGTTTTTTTAGATCTCTTTCTATTCCTTATAGTTTCTTCTAATTCTTTCAATTCTAAAGTATTAACATTAAAATATTTTTCAGGAAACTCTATATGATCATTTTCATCTAATAAATAAACTTCATATTTTTTTTCTCCTGATTTTGTCTTAACAACTTTTTGTTCTAATAATATGATATCACCATTATTATCAGTGATTTTTATAATTGTACTGTCATCTTCAACAGAAGTCTTAAATAATTTAGCATTCATTAAATCAGTATAATCGATAGATATTCCTTCTAATTCTAATTTTTTTATAGTTCCTTTTAAGCTTTTTCTGTTTAATACTAGTTTTTTATGAATTTTATGTTCATCAAAACAAACCTCTAAAAGATCTTTAAGAATAATATAGGGAATAGTTATATTCGCTATACCTATATTAGTTTTAAGAACACCTAAAAATTGTGTTATTACATAGTATAAATTAATATTATTTAAAATTCTAAATATAAAAATACTTTTCTCATAGTTATTTTTATAAGCTTTATTTTCTAAAATATTATTTATTATATCGTTATCAAGTATTTTTTTCATTCTTAACCTCTACCGAATGTATTTTGTATATTTTCTTGTATTAAAGTTCCATTTAAATATCTTTTTAGAGCTTGTTTATATATTTTTATATTAATAGGTATTTCTTGCTCTTTAAGATAATTAATAACTTCTTCTTTTTCTTCTCTTGTCACTTCATAAGGACTACCTTCTACTAAAAGAATAGTAGTACTACTAAGTTCCGTATTTATAGATAGCAAATTATTATTAGATTCAAAGAAATCATTATTATCAAAAAAAGCTCTTAATGCCATTACAACATCTTCATCACTTTCTTCACTTTTTCTATAAATATCAATAAATTTTCCAGGTCCTAATTTAGCTTGAAGAAAATAGTCTAATAGTTCAAAATTTCTAGTATTACCATTAACATCTAAACAACCATTTTTTATTTGGTTTGCTATATCAACTACCTTATCAACTTCTAACACTTCATCATTAGTTCTAATTCTATTTTTATTATTTTTTTCTTTTATAGCTAGATACAAAGAATTATCTAGGCATTTAATAATATTTAAATATTCATAATAACAATCCTTACTGATATTCATCAGAGCACAAAAATCATCTATACTTTTAATTTTATCATCTAAAAAGACAGAAAAATCAATAGTTGTTACTTTTTCTTTCAACTCCAGTAATCTTTTTTTATCTTTTTTTTGTTTAATTCTTTTCTTAGATTCATCTATTTTATTTTTTATACTATCTTCTAATTGTTCTTTTTCCTCATCTTTTAAATTATTTCGGTAAGAGGAAATAAAACTTCTAACATAATGGGCATGAAATTTGTTGTTTTTAACCATTTCTTCAAGTATTTCATCGTCATTTTCTTTTTCCAAATTACTAAGAAAAGCGGAAAAGTGTAAGTACTTGTATTTTTTGTTAAGCCGTTCAATTGCTTTACTAACTTTAGAGGTAACTAAATCATAGAAATTTTTATCAAAATATCCTTTCATGAATAAATAATCTATTTTATCCAAATATATATGATTTGCTAGTACTAATTGCTCAATTTCATCATCATGGGAATTATTAATCATAGAAATAATTGCAAACAATGCATTATTTTTTCTTTCAGACTGTTTTTTGCTCAAAGAACTAACTGCAATAATTCTGTTTTTTATTATTTCACTATTTATATCTAAAAACAATATAGCATATGTTTTTACATACTCCAAAAAAGTATCATAACTAATATTATATTTTGTTAAATAGTTATTAATCCTTTTAAGATAATTATTAAGTTCACAACGATTATCGATAGTAAAGTATGTATAATAGGCTTCTTTAAATAAGGCTTCATTATTATATGCCAATACAGCTAGATTTAAATTATCAATTCTATCTAAAATATCTTTATACATAATATCCCCCCTTTTTTAGATGTTTAATATTATAACATATTTTAAGTTGAAAGACAAGATAAAATATAGTATAATTAGTACGAATTAGAGGTGGTAGTTATGTCTAAAGTAGTAGTAGGAATATCAGGAGGAGTAGACTCATCTGTCGCTGCAATTCTTTTAAAAGAACAGGGATATGATGTTATAGGATTATTCATGAGAAATTGGGACAGTTCTATTAATAATGATTTTTTAGGTAATCCTAATTTAAATAACAATATTTGTCCTCAAGAAGAAGATTACAATGATGCTAAAGCTGTGTGTGACAAGTTAGGTATACCTTTATATAGAGTAGATTTTGTTAAAGAATACTGGGATGATGTCTTTACTTACTTTTTGGACGAATTAAAGAAAGGAAGGACACCTAATCCTGATATTATGTGTAATAAATATATTAAGTTTGATTTATTTGTTAAAGAAGCGAGAAAGTTAGGAGCTGACTATATTGCAACTGGCCATTATGCAAAAATAGAAAATGGAAGACTAATGAGAAGTCATGAGCATAATAAAGATCAAACTTACTTTTTATCACAAGTATCTGAAGAGCAACTTAAAAATGTTTTATTTCCGTTAGGAGATATTAGGGATAAGAAAGAAGTAAGAGCAATTGCAGAGAAGTATGGATTAGTGACTGCTAAGAAGAAAGATTCTACTGGTATTTGCTTTATAGGTGAAAGAAATTTTAAGAACTTTCTTAAGAACTATTTACCTAATAAGAAGGGTGCTATTGTCAATATAGATACTAATGAAGTCTTAGGAGAACATATTGGTCTTATGTATTATACAATAGGGCAGAGAAAAGGACTTGATGTTGGTGGGACTAAAGAAAAATTATTTGTTGTTGGCAAAGATTTAGACAAAAATATTTTATATGTAGCAGAAGGGGAGGATAATAAATATTTATATTCAGATAGTGCGGTTTTAGAGAATATTAATTTTAATTCTAGTGAAAGACCAGTAGAATGTACTGCTAAATTTAGATATAGAGCTCCTGATGTTCCTGTTAAATTAGAATACCTTGATAATGGAAAAATACTAGTTAGATACGATAATATAAAAGCAGTTACTCCAGGACAAGCATGTGTTTTTTATGATGGCGAATACTGTTTAGGTGGTGGTATCATTAAAGAAGTTAGAAAAGATAATAAAAAACTTTGGTATTTATTATAGGAGAATTTTATATGGAATTTATAGTATTACTTATTATTTTAGGAGTAGAATATTATTTTTATAGTTGCATTTTAACTATGGGACAAAATACTAATGATGAAAAGTGGGTTGTTCAGATAAATAAAAAGTTCATGAAGGGATTGAAATTAGTTAATATTTTTTTAATTCCTTTTGGTATATTAGCTTTTTTTGGAACAATACTATTTATTAATGAAAAAGATTTTGAAGGTATTATTTTTACAGTTTTTATATTTATAATGAGTTTATTAATGTTAGGAATGTTTATACATTATAAGAAAAATAAACTTGTAATAAAAAATAATAGATTAGAGATTATAAGCAATAAAAAGAAAGTGATTTTCAATAGAAAAGACATCACATATAAAAAAGTTAGTGCTTTTAAAGTAAGAATATATGATTTAGACGGGAAGAAAATAAAAACAGTTACTAATATCTATGATAATTATGATAGACTTCTAAAATGGCTATCTAAATAACATTTTATTTTGTAAACCATTTTACACAAATTTTACTTGACTATTCTTGTCAAATTAATTAAAATGTATTATAGGTGGTGTATGTCATGAAGGATTTAAATAATTTGTTAAGTGAGCTAGGTATTTCAAAGGTGAGATTAGCTAAATTTTTAGGTGTATCAAGACAAATGTTATATAATTATTTAGGAATGGATAGCTTATCTCATTGGCCAAAAGAAAAAGCTGTTCGTTTACTAGCTTTATTAAATATTGAAAATGAAGAGGAAGTAAGTGGCATAAGTGTAACAAGCGATTATATTATTGAAGTTGAAAATAGATTAAATGAAGGTGTTAAAGACTCATCAAACCGCGAAGTATTAGCAGATCTTAAATGTTTTAATAAAAAAGAACAAGAAATAATGGCCGATATTATTAATTTGTTGAAAGAAAAATTATCAGAAGATAAGACTAAAACTACTTATAATACATATGTGTATTTATATCATTATTTACAATCTATGGAAACTGCCGATGAGTTAAGATATATTCTTGCTTATATGTCAAAATCAATGGGCTTTACTGATCCAATGGAGTTTGTTTATGATAAAGATAAACAATTTATTTTTGAAAGTATATTATTTTCTGCTATGACACTATATCATAATGGTGGTGCTTCTAAGAATAAGATAGCAGAAACTCATAAGAGGTTTGTGCAAGATATTGAAGCTAAAAAAGAAGAGAAACTTAGTCGTACTCAAGAGTTAAATACTGCTAAAGTTCAAGCTTTAAGAGAATTAGGATACATTGAAATAAATGAGACAAATGCTAAAGAAGTCCTTGAAAAAATAGCAGAGATTCAATCAAGAAAAGTATAATTTATTAGGGTTAAAAAAGGAGAGAACTTTTAATTCTCTTTTTATTTTGGATTATGTAAACTATTTGTAAACCAAAAAGTTAAATAGGGGAGGGATGATTCATAATTTTCTTATATAATAAAATAATATAATAAAGAATATTAATATAAACATAAGTACTATAAGAGACAATATATTTTGATTAACAAATATATTAATAGATAAAGCCATTGATGCAATGGAAATACTAATTGCAGATAATAAATTGCTTTTAAAGTCCTTAAAATCATTTTCTAAGTAATCTACAGCTTCTAAAGTTAATTTAAACTCATATTTATTATAAATTAGTTTTTTTCGTTTTAACATATCTATAACTAATTTGATAATATCCTAATTAACATTAGTAGCTATATTAATCTTCTTTATAGTGTACTTATTATGTGGATTAATATAAAAACTTTCAATAAGATAACTCTTAACGATTGAAATATTATCTTTAATATTATTATTTTTCTTTTTCATACACATAACCATCCTATATATATTATATAATGGGTATATTTTTAAGTCAATTAATTAGTTAACATAATATATATTATAGGAAGTGAGCTATTTGATTGTTTTAGACTCATAGTTGTTAGCCTTTAATATAATACTAACTTAAACTATTTTATTATATCACTTAAATCATTTATTTATTACTTATATTTATATTATATATATAATATTTTTTATAACTATATTATTAATATATCACTTCATATATCATTATATTATATATGATAATATTTAAATTAATTAATTCTACCCTATCTCTTACCAAAAATAAAGTAGGGGAAGTAAATTTTAGAAAACAGGGGAATAATGCATTTATTTTTGGGAAATATAATAGTGAAGGAGAGATAAAAATGAAAAAACAAAATATTAAATGTGATGTGGATAGTTGCAAATACAACAGCAATAACAAAGAATGTAATTTAGATGAAATTCAAGTTAGCAGTAACTGTGATTGTCCAAAAGATGAAGTTTGTAATCAAGAACAGACAGTATGTGCAAGTTTTGAAAAAATAGACGAAGAAAACTAATAGAGTAACATCTATTAGTTTTTTTACCACTCTTCCCTACTCTAGTTCTTCTAATATACTAGTTCCTATTTCAGGAGGTGTTATTTCGAAATTATCTGCTATAGTCGCACCAATTACTGCCATATTTTCTTGAATTTCTAATCTTCTTGGATTCTTAAAACTTCTGCTATATAGTATTAATGGTACATTCTCTCTAGTATGATCATTACCTTTAAAAGTAGGATCATTACCATGATCAGCTGTTATGATTAGTAAATCATCTACTTCTAGTTTATTTAAAATCATAGGAATTTCTACATCTAACTCTTCTATTGCTTTAGCATAACCTTCTAGATCTCTTAAATGACCATATAAACTATCAAAATCACACAAATTAACCATACATAGTCCAGTAAACTTTTTGTCCATAACACTAGTTAACTTATTAATGGCATCTAGATTAGAATTAGCTTTCAAAGCCTTATTTATACTTGTTTTACTAAATATATCATTCATTTTACCTATAGCAATAACATTATAATTATTAGCATTTAAATCATCTAAAATAGTCTTAGATGGAGGTGCCACTGGATAATCTTTTCTACCAGCATTATTCAACTTAAATTTACCATTACTCCCAGTAAAAGGTCTAGCAATTACTCTTCCTACTAAAAATTCATCTTTTAAAGTTAATTCTCGTACTTTTTCACAGTAACTATATAAAGTTTCTGGACTAATAACATCTTCATGTGCTGCTATTTGCAAATCAGAGTCTGCTGAAGTATAAACAATTAAAGATCCATAATCTACTTGTCGTTCTCCAAGTTCAGTAATAATGCTATTATCATTACTGCATTTGTTACCAATAACTCTTCTTCCTGTAACAGTTTCAATTTCATCAATTAATTCAATAGGAAAACCATTTTCATTAAAAGTTTTAAAAGGAATATTAGAAGTAATTCCCATCATCTCATAATGACCTGCTAAAGTATCTTTACCAGCATTATTAGGTCTTGCAATAGTGTAGTAAGCATCTACATCTGTATTCTCATCCATATTCAAAGTATTAAGAAAACCTATTTTTGCAAGATTAGGAATAAATAGATCATAATTTTCTTTAATATGTCCTAAAGTATTAGCACCACTATCCCCATAATTTGCTGCATCACTGGCTTCCCCTACTCCTAAAGAATCTAATACCATTAAAAATATTCTTTTAAATCTCATAATTAATTCTCCTTTTTTGCTCGTGGATGATTACTTAAATAATCATTCTTAACTTTCTCATTAGTAATATGAGTATATATACGTGTAGTAGCAATATCAGAGTGTCCTAAAAGCATTTGAATACTTCTTAAATCTGCACCTCCATTTAATAGGTGCGTTGCAAATGAATGTCTTAAACTATGAGGAGATATTTCAGGATCAAGTCCTTTTTCCTTAAGAATTTCTTTTAAATTCTTAAAGAAACCTTGTCTTGATATAGCAGTTCCTCTAGAATTTAAAAATAGATAATCAGACTGTTTCTTTTTTAATAATAAATGTCTCTTATCTAAATATTCTTCTAAATAGTATTTGCAAACATCATTAATAGGAACAATTCTTTCTTTACTACCTTTACCTTTAACTCTAATAATATCATTATTAAAATCTATATCATATAAAGTTAAACTAATAAGTTCAGATATTCTTAATCCAGAACCATACATTAATTCTAACATAGCTTTATTCCTATAGTCAAATGGAGTATTTAGTTCTATATTTAAGAGTTTATCTACTTCTTCGATAGTTAAACTATGAGGAAGAGGTTTATTAGTCTTAGGTCTATCTATAAACTCACTAGGATTATTAGAACAATTCTCTTCTTTTTCTAAATAGTTATGAAAATTCTTAATAGTGGTAAGCTTATGAGCAACTGTCTTACTATCTTCATTACGGTCATAACAGTATTTTAAATATTTAGTTATAATATCTTTAGTTATATTTTTTGTATCATTAATCTTTTTCTCTTCTAAAAAACCAATATAGTCTTTCATCTCATAGCCATAACTTTTAATACTATTATCAGAAAGTCCTTTTTCAAATTCACAGTAATTAAGAAAATTTTCATTAGCAGTTATAAGTTTCATAACATCATCCTCATAATTATTATATAACTATTTGAAGCTTTTGTAAAAAGAGAATCGAGTAGAGAAAATTAAATAATTAAAATTATTTAATTTGTCCCTCTCACACCACCATACGTACCGTT
>CALVVB010000030.1 GCA_944363735.1 uncultured Bacilli bacterium
CTTAAGTGTACTATATAAAATATATGTTCGTCAATACATAAATTCGATTTTTATTTAAAAAACGCACTTTCCTTATATATAAAAAAGTATAGTCTAAACTATACTATTTCTCAAAACTAGCCATTATAACAGGTACAACATTCTTCTTACGAGACACACAGTCTTGTAAGTATTCTCCTTCACTCATATCTTTATCATAAGCATTATCCATTATATCTTTCGCTTTTCTATTAAATAAAACATAAGAACCATTCTTAATAATATCAGTTATGTATAAAGCGATTAAAGAATAATTATTACCTTCTGCTTCTCTATCTAATGTATCAAGATATGAATCCATTTCTTTCTTTATATCATCAAAATTAGTTGTAAAGAATTGTCCTATACCTAAAGTTTTATCATCTACTGTATATAGTTTAAAGTCATTATATAATACATCTTCATGAGTCATACCGTCAAGTGATGTACCCGCTTTAATAAGGTTAAGTCCATATTCTTCATAATTAACACCAGCAACAGTAGATAATTCTTTAACTGCTTTTCTATCTAATTCTGTAGTTGTAGGTGATTTAAGTATTAAAGTATCTGATAGAATTCCGGATAACATCATACCTGCTATTTCTTTAGGTATTTCGATGTTTCTTTCTTTATATAAAGAATAAATAATAGTATTACTTGATCCTACTGCCATATTTCTAAAGTTAATAGGACTAACTGTAGACAAACTACTTAAATTATGATGATCTACTATCTCAACAATTTCAGCTTCATCTAATCCTTCAGCACTTTGTTTCGCTTCATTATGATCAACAAGTATTACTTTCTTAGGATTTTTAGAATCTAAATCAGTAATTCTAAGTAATCCTAAACATTTTCCTGTTCTACCATTAATAACTGGATAATTTGTATGTCTTAATTTTTTATTTACATCTAAAATATCATCAACATAACTACTTTCATCAAAGTAAACTGCATCTTTAGTAGTTCTTTCCATTGTTCTAATATAATTAGATAAACCAATTAATTTAGCAATGTGATATGTGTCATAACTACTTCTAATAATATTAACTCCTTTTTCTTTAGCAAGTTTTATATGAATATCCTTAATTTCACTAAATCCTGATAAAATGATCATTTTAACTCTAGAATTAACTGCATATTCTATAACACTATGTCTATCTCCAACTATTAAAACATCATTACTAGTTAGATTAACTTTATTTATAAAAGTTGTGCTACGATAGGCTGCTGCCAATATATTACCAATTATTTCGTCATCCGCTCTATTTATTTCTTCAGCTTTTAAAACATTAAGTAGATTATCATAACTTGTTTCAAGATTTTCTATTTCAGTATTAATAAAAGTATGGGCTAAATCTTTAATTGTTACTATTCCTTTAAACGTATTTTTATCATCTACTATTGGCACACCAGTTAATCCTTCATTTAACATATAAACATAACTGTCAAAGATAGATTTTTTTTCATTTAAGAAATATCCTTTATGATAATTAACATCTTTAAGTTGTAATTTAACATCATTTAGATAAGCTGGTTCTTTTACTTTAAAATAGTTTAATGCGTATTTACTTTCTTTATTAATAGCACTTAAAACGCGAGGTTCTACATTAAAACCTAATTGTTTTTTTAAATAAGCATAACTTATCGCTGCACTAACTGAGTCTGTATCAGGCTTACGATGTCCAAAAACATATATTTTTTCCATATTACTCCTTCTTTCTACCAGTAGATTATATCACAAATTAGTTATATTTAAAAGAAAAAATAACTATTTATTCATCATAGATAATAGTAATTTTTATTTTTAGGAGCTACTTATTGTACTTATTATATATTATTTTTAGAATTTAGCAAAGAAAATAGAGATTAGTCATAATACTTATCTTGATATTTATAGTTTTATCTTCTAATTCCTTCATATATTTTTTTCTAAATTGGATTGACATGAATTACTGTTAAATATATTTCCTCAAACTTTTCAAGTTCTCGCTCTATTTTATTAGCAATATCATGAGATTCATAAGTAGACATATTACCATCGACAAAGATAGTAAAAGATATTTGATATTTATAACCCACTGGAGTTGCATTGAAATGATTTATTTTCTTTACTTCTTTATATTTCTTAACTACTTCTAAAACTTTATCCTTAGTAGCATTATCTATAGCTTTATCCATTAAGACATCATAACTTTCTTTAAATATCTTAAGTCCGCTGATTAATATCCACAAAGCTATTAAAACTCCAACTAAACCATCAACAAAATAAATACCAAAGCTAGTTAGAATAATTGCTAGTAAGTTAATTGTAGTGATAATAGCATCATACAAATGGTCTTTAGAGTTAGCTTTAAGTAGTAAGCTATTTAGACTATTAGATAGTTTATTAGTATAGAAATATAATGATAATTTAACAACTATAGTAATAATACAAACTACTATTAACATATATGAGAAAGTATAATTGCCTTTAATTAGTATTGATTCTAATGAGTCTTTAAATAATGTGACTGCTACTACCATAATAACAATACTAATTAAAAGAGAATAGATATACTCTGCTTTACCATGACCAAGGTTATGATCATCATCACTAGGTTTACTTGCTATTTTATTACCTATTAATGTCATAAGTGATGAGAAGATATCACCTAAACTATTAACAGCATCAGCCATCATCGCTTGACTTGAAGTAAAGAATGAAGCGATAAACTTAATTACAAATAGAAATAAATTAAAAAATATTCCTAAAAAACTAGCTACTTTAGTAGCTTTAAATCTTTGCATAGCATCATACTCCTAATTAATTATATTATTGTTTAATGGTATCTACCCTATTTTATAGTCTTAAATATTTTTTATAGTATATTTTTCTCATATAGTATTATAAAAAATATTTAACAACTATCTTATATCAGTATCTTATTATGTTCTTTATTTTTCATTGATTATAACAAAATGCCTTCAAATAAGTATTTGTAGCATGTTTTTATCTTCATAATAAAAACCCTCGTAAATAAGGGTTACATGCAATTTGGTGCGGGTAACAGGAGTTGAACCTGCACGTCTAAGACACTAGATCCTAAGTCTAGCGCGTCTGCCAATTCCGCCATACCCGCAAGATAATGGTGGACCCTGATGGACTCGAACCATCGACCGTCCGGTTATGAGCCGGATGCTCTAACCAACTGAGCTAAGGGTCCAGATCAATCACTGCTATTTAATATTAGCATAAATTCTAGACTTCTGCAAGAGTTTTTGCAAAAAAAATAGCCATACTTTAATGACTATTTATTTAACATATTTAATAAGTTGATTTTAAACATATCTTTTTCAGGATTAGATTTAGATATCATTACTCCTTTATAAGTAGATAATTCAGCCATATGACCTTCATTTAAAATACCTTCTGGAGTAATATTGGTAAGTAAAATAACATGTTTATCAGGATATACTGTATAATGAACTCTAATTTCGCCATGTACTTTTGCAAATAACTCATCTGTTGGTAATTTAAGTTCATAGTTAATAGTACCTGATAATTTATCCTCACTAACCTTTTCACCCAAAAAGTGACCTTTTCTTAATTCTGAATAATATTCAAAAGTTAGTTTCTTATATGCTAACATATTATATTTTCTTACAGAACGTTCTCTTTTTCTAAAATCATTCTCATCTAAATATTCAAATATAAATGACTTCTCCATATGTATAACCCCCTTTATTAAAACCCCCATATCTTGAAGTTGCTTGTATTATACTATAAAATTCACAATTTGTCAAATTTTCTCGAAATTTTCATCTATTATCGAATATAAATAACAACTAGTAGGAAGATTTAATTTATTACTAATTACCTCTTTGTAGCCATTAAGTTGATCTATATAAGCTTTATCTTTAGTATTTTTAAGTTTATAATCTATAATAATAGATTCCTTATCCCCTACTAATAATAAGTCTATTTTACCATGATAAGTTTTATTACAATTTTGATAAAGAAATTCATATTCTTGATATTTTTTATAGTCATTATGTTCATTCATAAAATCACTATTAAAAAACTTAGTAAGCTTTTCTTTATAATAATTATCTTCTATATAAGGTAACTTATTATTAGTAAAGTCAATTCTTTCAAACAAAGTATGAACATTTCTTCCTATTTCTAGTAATTTCATTTCTTCTTCTGTTTTTTCAATATTACTATCTTTATGATATGTCTCGTTTTCTTTAATATTATTATCATAGATAGAAGGAATAATTTCTAATTCTTTTATAGTTTTATCTGTTTTAAAATCAACTTTCTTAACTTCTAAATATGCTTTCGATATGTCTTTTATATTTTTAATTTCCTTAATTTTATCTTTAAATAAACTATTTACGCTAATAACCATTTTCGCAAAATTTGTATAATTTAACCTATCATAATCACTAACAATATCTTTTAATTCTTTATCTTTTTCAATACTAGGCATAACTATTATCATTTTCTCTCTTGCTCTAGTAAGCGCAACATATAAAAGTCTTATTTTTTCACTGACATCTTTTTGTTTTAGGTTTTCTAAAGTTAAAATCTTTGTAATCAATTTATTATTTGTATCCACTTCATCTATAATTATTCCATATTCTTGATCAAACAAAACATTACTTTTATATTCATCTTTATTAAATTCTTTATAAAATCCTGCAAAATAACAGATAGGATATTCTAGACCTTTAGATTTATGAATAGTCATAATTTTAACACTATTATTTTCTTCTTTACTAATTGCAAGTTTGATCTCTAATTTTTCATCATTAATTCTCTCTAAATAATCACTAATATCAAGAATTGTAAAATTGCTTTTTTCTAAATTAATTATTAGATTATAGAAGTATTCCATTCTGCTATAATTAATATCTACATCACCTATTAAAGTAAGTTTATCTATGTAATCTAGCTTATCTAATAAAGTTTCTAAATAACCTGCAGGTGTTAATTTATCTATATCTTCAAGAATTTCTTTAAATGTTTTAAAAATATTAGTTTCTCTATAAGTATTATTTATAAGAGTTTGATATATTTCATCATCTTTATATGAGAAAAGAAAACTACGGGCAATAGAGGTAAAAGCAAGTTTAAACTTACTATCGAAGGTATTGGTAATGATAGATTTAGCAAGAACGAAGAAGTTTTTTAAAAGATATAGATCAACACTACCACTAGTTTTTTCATCTTCATATAAAGTAATAGGAAGACCTAAATATTCAAATACTCGTTTATAAGTAGTAAAATCAGTTGCTCTATCTAAAAGTATTACAAAGTCTCTATATTCTATTTCTCTTAAAACATCCAAATCTTTATCATAAACTAAATATTTACTATTTACTTTTTCTTTAATATCATTAGCGATAATAAAAGCTTCTTTTTCTAGTTTGCTATATTCTTTATCTTTAGCATCATAAGTATAAATATCTAAATAACTATTAGTAATAGTTTTAGCTTTATCTTCATATGTCATATTCCCAAAAATCATAGCATGTCCATTATTATAATCAGCTTCTCCTAAATAGTCATCCATAATATGAGAGAAGAAAAGATTTATATCACTTAATACTTCTTTCCTACTTCTAAAGTTTTTAGCAAGATCTATTACTCTTCCTCCTCTATTCTTTTTATAATTATCATATTTTTCTTTAAATATGGCTGGATTTGCATTACGAAAACGATATATTGATTGTTTAATATCTCCTACCATATAAACATTATCTTCTGAAATATAACTAATAAAAGTCTCTTGGATATCATTAGTGTCTTGATATTCATCAATTAATATTTCTTTAAAACTGTTTTTTACTTCTTTTCTAATCTCTAAATTATCTCTTACAAGACTAATGGCAAGTTTTTCAATATCCATAAAAGTATAGTAATTATTTTCTCTCTTGTATAAACTAAATCGTCTATCTAACTCTTTAACTAACTCTAAAATACAAGAAATATATTCTTTAGTCTTAATAATACTATTTATTATATCATCAGTACTTTCATATATAACTAAATCTTTAAATTCTTTTAGTAATACTATTAAATTATCTCTTACATCTTTAGAATTACTATCTAAACCAGTTCTTGCTTTAGGTAATGATGTGAAGAGTGTTCTTCTTAACTCTTCATAACTATTGGCATTTATAAAAGGTAAGAACATCTCTTCTAATTGTTCTAAATATTTACTTGAAGTTAAACTTCTAACTTCTTTATATAGATCTATAATATTATCTTTCTTCTTTTTTAAAAGTTCTAAATAATTGTTAAGATATTTTTCTATCATTTCATTACTATAATATTTATTGATATAAGTATCAATAAATTTATTCTTATCTAGTTTTAAATCTAAAGTACTATCAAGTTCTAGGATTCTTTTTTTTATAGTTTTATCATCTTTAAGACAAAATTTAGTAATCAAATTAAGAAACTCTTTAGGACATTTATCATAATAATCTAAAAATATATCGTCTAATATTTCTCTTTTAGCTAAATCTAAAATACTAGATTCAGCGATTGTAATATTCTGTGATAAGTGAATCATATCAGCATATTTTTTAACTAAGGCAAGAGAATATGCATCAAAGGTTGTAATATAACTACTATCAAGTAAATCTAACTCATCCATTAGTTCATTTTCTTTAAGTTTTTTTCTAACCCGCTCTTTCATCTCTAATGCTGCTTTATTCGTAAATGTTAATATTAAAAGTTCATTTATATGTGTGCCCTCTTTTAACTTTCTTAAAACTCTTTCTGTTAAAACAGCGGTCTTGCCAGACCCTGCCCCTGCACTTACTAATATATTAGAACCTTCTAAATCAATAGCAAGTTGCTGTTCTTCGGTAAATTTAGGCATTAGGCTCACCTTCTTTCTTATCAAGATAAACATAATCACTAGGACTAACAAAACATACTTCTTTAAAAGTGCAAAATTCACAAGAAATATTTTTGTTATTAATTATTTTAGGTGCTATTTTAAAATCATTATTATCTATTATGTTAAGACATTTTTCTAAAGCCTTATCTATCTTTTTTAAGATATCATTTAATTCACTCTCTGATAAAACTTTACTTCTACTGGATAATTCTCCATCTTTTTTTACACTTAAACCTTTAACAAAAGAATCTGTCTCATAGTCTTCATCTAAATATGAAATAATTACTTTATCATCAGTGGTATACCCTACTAGTTTTAAATTTTTAAACCACCCTTCTTTATCTTTATAACTTTGTAATAAGTATTGATAAAAAAAACCGACAAAAGTAGGATTTTTCAATAACTTACTTTTATTAATTAAATAAATATATAAAGGCAGTTGTAAATATAATCCCTCTTCTAAATAATCTAAATTTAATGTTGCACTTCCTGTCTTATAATCGTAAACAGCATAATAAGTTTTATCATGAAATGTCTTAAATAATATCTTATCTATAAAACCTTTTAGTGTAGCATTTTCACTTAATAGTATCTCTAACTTTTTTTCTCCATAAAAATCTGAAAGAAAACTTCTTTTTTCAACTCTTTTATTGTAATCAACTATTTCTTTTAACTCTGTTTCCAACCTTTTAAATAAAATAGTCTCTCTTTTATCTAGAGGGTTATCTTTTAAAGCTTTATTAAGAGATACCTCAAAAGAAAAGTTATCATTATAAGCATCTTTTAAAACGCTATGAAAAATATTACCTATTTTAGTATTGAAATTAGCATCAAAATTATCTAGTTTTAAGATATGTTTTAAATAATATTTAAAAGGACATTTAGCAATATCATCTATGCTAGAGTAAGATAGACTATAAGGACTAATTTTCCTATTAATACCTTTAAATTTGTGATCAAAACTTGTATATTTACTGGTATCTATATTAGTAGTTAAGAATGTGAAATACTTATCTTTTTCATGGTATTTATAATAAGTATCTAAGACACTACTCACTCTATAATTATTAAATTTTTTACTGTAGTTGTAATTGTAATTAACTTCATCAATTTCTTTTAAATTAAACTCATTCAATAAACTAGATTTAGCATATTCATCTGTTAGGGATGTTAATTTATATGAAATAGTAAGATTATTTATAGTTCCTAACACTTTTATTAAATTATCTTTACTTAGTTTATTTTTAATAGTAGAAGTATTTAAATTACACTTACTTTTTAAGTTATCACTTAAATAGTCTTCATCTTTATATATTTTAGGTAAATGATTTTGGTTAAATCCTAAAACAAATAAGTATTCATCATCACTAACTAAATAAGGTATTTCTATCGCTTCATTTAAAATTTTAACAGATTCTACTAATTCTATACTATCTAAGGTTGTATTTTCTAATCTATCTTTTAATAATATATCATAGTACTTACTATTTTTAGCATAACTTAAATCACTTTCTATTTTCATAATTTTAGACTTTATATCCATATCTTTAATATGATTAATATCTTTATCTTTTAAATAGTCTTTTACACTTATTAAGGAAGTTATTTTATTAGTAGATTTTAGATATATAGGAATATCAAACATCTTAAAGATAGTTTTAAGTAAATAGTTATAACTACTATCAATACCTGCTAAAAAGATAGCATTATAATTGATACCTTTACTATTAAGTTCTCTTATTTTTAAAGCAGTACCTATAACTTCATCTTTCATAGAGTGATATTTATAAATGATATCTATAGATAAATTACTAGTAATATTTAAATACTTAGCATTAATACTGTCTAACATTTCTTTTTGATATGGTTCTAGGATACCATAACCTATTATATAAATATTTTTAGTTAATAAGTATTCTTTATAACCTTTATCAAAAACCAAATAATTATTATCTTTTAAATCAAAATATAATCCCTTAAGGTTATTTAATTTAGTCTCTTTATAGTCATTAGTTACATTTATATTATAAAGATTTCTTAACATTAGTTTTAAAACGTCTATATTTTCATTAGTTTTATCTAATA
>CALVVB010000031.1 GCA_944363735.1 uncultured Bacilli bacterium
TAAGCACTTCTGAAGTTAGGAGGTGGATTCTAATATCACTTCGTGAACGTGATATACTTGATTGAATATTAAATACTGCATTTTTTCTTTGTTTAAATTACTACAATAAAGCAGTTGTTTTGTTAAGTCTACATAAATAAAAATATGAATATATGTAGAAGTGCTGAAATTTAGTAAAGTATATATTCTTATTGATATTTTGTAGTAAATATAATATAAAGGAGTAAAAAATGAAAAAAAATATTATCAAACTATCAATTCTAATAATAATGATGGTTGCAATTTCAACTACAACAGTTGTATTTGCAGTAGGGACATGGACAAGGGAAGTTTCTGTAAGCACACCAAATTTTGGAGGAGTAACTTATAATAATTCTATTCGTAACTCAAAACAAACAAGGTCAACAAGAGGCTCTATCTATGCAACATATCAAAAGACTGCACTAGCACATTCAGTTGCTTTAACATATAACAATATTTATGGTAATAAAGTGATTGGAAGTGATTGGACTTCTATGCAAGTTGATACTATTAAACGTCCATATTTAAAAACAACAAATTTATATTTAGCTTTTTGGTCAGCTGCAAAAAGTAACAATTTGGAACCGACTAGCGGAACAATTGTAAAATACAAATTTTCTGCTGATGAGTTGTAAAATATGATAGACATAAAAAGAAAAAAAGCTTTTGCAATAGTTACTATTTTAGTAACTATTGCAATAATTTATTGGTGTTATAAATTTTATGCAGATGGAATATATAGTTCAAACTATAATGCAGCTGGTCTATCTATGTATTACACTATAAATAGTTTTGGCAATTTCTTACCTTTTTATATTTTTTTAGGATTTTTAGCTACTAATTTTTTAGCTACTAATTACTATAAAAATAAGTATAGCAAGTTTGATAACTTTGTTATCACTAGGGTAAAAAGAAAAAAGCGAATTAAATATGAAATAAAATCTATATTAATTTGGTCTTTTATATTTAGAGTACTATTACATATTTTAGTTCTAATTATAATAAATTATTTCTTTGTTGAATTACATTTCTCTTTTTATAAAGATCCTTCATATTATCCAAATGGATTCTTTACTTTTTCAAATTCTTCATTAGGATCTCTTATTATTTTTATAATTTATTCAAGCATTGGTTTTAGTATATTTTCATTATTTATTTATAGTTTAATAAGTTATATAAAAAACTATTATGTTTATAAGATAAGTGGTATTATTATGGCAATTATAGGTGTATTATTACCAGCTTTTATTGGTAATATATATTTATCTCACTATAGTAATTATAGTTTTCTAGTAACTGCTTTTATGTACTCAATATATAGTGGTGGATTGTTGTGTCCAGGACTTGAAATTTTAAATCAACTTCCTTCAACACTAATATTACATATTTATTTTTTTGTTAGCTGTATTGGGTATACAATTTTAAGTGTTATTCTAATATTAATTAGATATAGGGAAGAGAAGAAATATGGTTAAACTATTAAGAAAAGATAGAATAAAATTTTATTCATTATTTGTAATTACAAATATTTTTTGTGTAATATTTCTTTTAAGCGCAAAAAAAGAAGGTATAGATTTAATTACAAGTGCCACATCAGCTAATTATATTGCTTTAGTTATGAATAATTTATACATATATTATATGTTTCAAAAGTCAAAAAAAATTAAAAGCATTTATGATAAAATTATTTGTAGAATTGGACAATCAAGTTTTTTTAATAAGTATATTTTAAATAGCATTATTGATATTTTAATATACTTATTTATAACATATTTTATAATATATTTAAAAGTTGGAATTGATATGTCACTGATTAATTTTTTTACAATTTTTCTAATAACGAATTTTTGTAACTTTTTTATTCAGGAACTATTTTCTATGTTAATATTTTTATCAAGAAAAGGTTATAAATATATTGTAATACCAATTATAATGAATTTAATTTACTATTACTATTTTATTCCATTTTTAATAAAAATACTTATAGGATATTAGGAGGTTATATATGCTAAAAATAGAGAATTTAAACAAAAAGTTTAGAAATAATATTATTTTTGATAATGTAAATTTAGAATTTAAAAAAGGAGATTTAGTCCATCTTTATGGAATAAATGGCAGTGGTAAATCAACTTTATTTAAAATGATTGCAGGGATTATAGATCCAGATAAAGGAAAAATTGAAATAGAAAACAATAAAAGAGTAGGGGCAGTTATTGAAAATCCAGGGTTTATTGAAAATGAAACTATTTTATATAATTTAAAATATTTATTTTCACTTTTAAATACATATGATGAAAAAGTTGAAAAAAGCCTTGAAAAATTGTGTGAAGAATTTAATTTAAATTTATATAATAAAGAAAAAATTAAAAATTATTCTGTAGGCATGAGACAAAAGGTTTCAATTATTCAAGCAATTATGGAAGATCAAGATATTATTCTTTTAGATGAACCAACACGAGGATTAGACCAAGATGCAGTTAAACAATTTTTCAATATTATGAAAAATTATGCAAAGAAGAAAGACAAAATTATTATAATCGCTTCTCACGATTTAATGGACAAACTTGCTTACAATCGTCAGTTAATAATAAGAGATTTTAAAATTTATGAAAAAAATAATTAATCGCTTTTCTAATTATTTTATAATAATCATTATTTCTATCGTTTTATATACAATATATAAAAATAATAATTATTATTTTACTGTAAAATATTTGACTACTACTAGAGTTATTGAAGTTATGTATAGTATCTTAATAAATTTCTGTTTTTTTAAAATAAATTTAGATAATTATTACTATTATATTTTAAATAGAAATAATATAATAATTAGACTAGGAAAAAATAAATATACATTATATATTATAAAAAAAGTAATAAGAAGTATATTAATATTGTTTATTATAAATATATTAACTGATTACGTGCTACTTAATAATATAAATATTTTACTGTTAGTATCTAATATTATCCTGATAACTACTATAATAATCCTCATGCCTAAAAGAAAAGAATATAATAATGAACTACTAATAGCATTATTTATAATAATATTTTTTAAAGTATTATTATATACAATATTAAATTAATAAAATAACACATAGATTTGATTCTATGTGTTATTTAAATATTTAACTATATTATCTTTTAAGTATAAACATTCACTTGTATCTTTAACATTAAATGTTTTTATAAAGGTATTAACAACATTATTAATAGTATCTTTAGTAATAGTTTTTTTACTTGCATCTAAATTTAAATCATAGATAAAAGCTAAGATATTAGCAAGTTTGTCTATAGCAGTTTTTCTGTTTCTTAAATCAACTAATCTATGACTATCAAAATCTTCTTTTACTTTAGAATCTAATTTAGCTCCTTCTACATATGGCAAAATATAAAAGTCTTTAATATTATCATCGTAGGTAGCTACATAAAATATATCTAATTTATCGGCATCTCTAATTGCTTTACAAAATAGTTCTTCTCTAGAAGTTAATTCATAATTTAAATTCATTTTATTATGGTATTTAACAGCTTTATAAATAATATCATCATACTTATTATCATCTATAAACTTTCTAATAAGATTATCTTTGAAAAGAATCTCTGCTCCTAAATCAGCATGGTCTATAGTTTTACTATCAACAATAGAATTATATCTTTTCATTTGAAGAAATCTGCCAATATCGTGTAAATAACCAATTAGAATTAAAAGGTTAGTATCCTCAAAAGAAAGATTAAGTGCATTAGCAATTTTCTTACAATTATCTTTTACTCTTAAAGTGTGTTCATACTTTCTTTTAATAGTTATATTAGTAAAATCATACTCACTAACATAATCTTTAAAAGTTTTATCTATTTTTTCTAAATCTATCATGATTCCTCCTAAAATATAAGAGTTTTTAATATTCTTTGGGTATTTCTAAAATTATACTTTGCTACATCTTTTAACTTTTCTTCACCATATTTATTAACAAGCTCTTCTCCAACTTTATCAACATTAACTCCTGCTCCTTTAGGAAGAGGTAGAGAAACTTCATCACATAACTTATCAAACTCTTTTAAGAAGATATATCTACTAATAATAGAAGCTGCTCCAACAGCTAGATTCTTATCTTCAGCTTTTTGAACAAAAGTAATACCTCTTTGAACATTAGGAACATCTTTAATATAATCATAGTATCTAGCTTCTCTTGCAAATTCATCAACAATAATATAATCTACATTAGGCTTTAATTCTTGCATTATCTGATATAGTACTTTATTATGCATAATGGCCTTTATCTTATTCATATTAATATCTTTACTATATTTTTCATTATATTCTTTATTAGTTAAAATAATTGAACGATAAGGAATCTTTTTAATAAGTTCTGGTGTTATTTTTAAGATAAAATCATCAGTTAGTTTTTTAGAGTCTCTTATTCCTAAGTCTTCTAAATACTTAACATTTTCTTTACTTACATAAGTAGCAGTTACAACAATAGGACCAAAGTAGTCTCCTGTTCCTACTTCATCACTACCAACTGATGAACAGTTATGATATATAGAATCCTTTTCTTTCTGCTTTTCTTTTTCTTCCTTGGTATTAGATAAAAATGTTCCCCACATAGCAGCATCTACATCAGCGCTAGTTCCTTGAAACATAACTTTACCAGACTCATACATTGTAATAACAGTATCTTCATCTTTCGCTTGAAATACTACATAAGGAATCTTTTTGTCACGCATCTTATCTTTATAGTACTTAATCATTTTTTGTTTTACTTCATCATTTACTTTTATAACAACGTTCATACTTTACACCTCTTATAAAATATTATAGCATAGTTTTAAAATATAGTTTATAATAAATATAGGAGGATGATAATTTATGAGTTTTAACATATTTAGTATAGTTATTGTACTACTTATTTTACTATGCGGAGTATTAGGTAGTAAAAGAGGAATACTTAAAGAGCTTGTTATAATAGTGGGTACTATCGTTGTTTTTGCTCTATCTTTCTTCTTGAAAGATTTTATCGCTGAAATATTCTGTACCTATCTACCATTCTTTAATTTTAAAATACCTTTAGGTAATTTAATTAGTTTGAATATTATATTTTATCAATTAATAGCATTTTTAATATTAGTAATTTTATTTAGATTAATTCTACAAATACTAATAGATGTTACAGGTATATTTAGTAAAATTATTAATGCAACTATAATACTTGCACTACCTAATAAATTATTAGGTTTTGTAGTAGGTCTATTAGAAGGATATATTTTAATGTTTATTATTTTAAATGTTATTGCAATTCCTATGAGTGGTAGTGAGTTATTTATGGAATCTAAGGTAAGACAATTTATTGTTAATGATACTCCAGTCCTTAAAGACTCTTTAGGTGGCTTAAATTATGCGATTGAAGATGTTCTTAGTTTAAGTAGTAATGATGATAGAAATACTAATGATTTAAAAGTAATTGATATTATGTTAAAATATAAGGTAGTTTCTACTGACTTTATGAATAAAGTTAAAGAAACAGGCAAACTAGATGAAATTAGTGGACTTGATAATATTATAAATCAATATGAGGAGGGATAGTTATGAATTATTTAGAAAATACTGATGACTTTAATGACTTAATAAAAGAAGGAGATGTTTTAGTAGATTTCTTTGCTACTTGGTGTGGACCATGTAAAATGTTAAGTCCTGTACTTGAAGAAATAGCTGAAAAATTTCCAAGAATTAAAGTTGTTAAAGTTGATATAGATCAGTTTGACGATTTAACAAGAGCGCATGGTATTATGAGTGTACCTACTATAGAAGTATATAGAAATGGAACTCTAGTAAAAAAAGAAGTAGGTTACCATAATCTAGATGAGATAGTATCTTGGTTACCAAGGGATTAGTATACTAGTCTCTTTTATTTTAGAAATAAAAATATGAAATACTAAAAAAGTGCTATAATAAAGAAAAAATAATATATTTTATAAGGGGTGCAACCAAAAAGTTACACAAATTAACTAAAAATTGGTAGGATGCAACCAATTTTTTTTGATAAATTTAACACGAGGTGAGAAATATGAATTTTGCTAGTAATTTGCAAAAATTAAGAAAAAGAGAAAATATGAGTCAAGAAGCTCTTGCGGAAAAATTAGATGTTACAAGACAATCTGTATCTAAATGGGAAAGTGGAGCGAGTTATCCCGAGATGGATAAATTAATTTCTATTTGCAAAATATTTAATGTTGATATGGATACTTTAGTAAATGGAAATGTTGATGAGTTAAAAAAACAAGACAAAGATACTTCTATCAACACTAAAGATTTATTAGATAAATTTAATACCTTAATGAAAAAAATAGTATGTCTTTTTGAAAGTATGAGTTTTAAAGAAATAATAGAATTTTTGGTAACAGTATTTCTTTTAATAGTAGTTATATTAGTAGGAACAATTCCTAGAGATATTATAGAAAATTTAATAGGTAGTAATCTTTTATATGGAATTCATTATATAGGTCCTACATTAAACACTATATTTTGTTTGATAGTAGATATTTTATATAGTGTATTTTCAATAGTAATATTTGTCTATGTATTAAAAATTAAATATTTAGATAGAATTAAAATAAAAGAGGATAAAAATAAAGAAATAGTAGTTAAAGAAAAGGAAAAAAGAGTAGAAGAAGCAGAAAAAGAAATTATTAAAGATGATAATAGTAATTCTTTATCGAGAACACTTGCTAAAATTATTATATATATAATTAAATTTTTCATAATATGTTTTTTAGCAGCCCCACTTATCTGTATTATAGTTCTAGCAACACTATTAGGTTTTGAGGTATTATTTGTTTTTAAAGGGCTTCCTTTAATTGGAATACTTCTTTGGACGATATCAGCACTTATAATTAGTGCAGTATGTTTTGAAGTGCCTTTAAATTTTGTTATCAATCATAAAAATAATCATAAAAGAGTAATTATTACTTTGTTTTCATCATTAATTATACTTATCATAGGATCTATTGTATTTGCATTTGAATTTTTCTCCTTCACTTATATAGATACTATACCTAAAGATGCAAAAAATAAAGTCATAACAGAAACAATACCAATGTCTAATGATTTAAAGATAGTAGAATATTATCATAATGATATAGAATATGTGGTAGATGATACTTTAGAAGGTGAAATAGAGGTTACAGTTTCTTATTATGACTATTTAATAGAAAAAAATATAGAAGTAGAAGTATATAATAATAATCTATTAATTCATATGAATAGTCCTAAAGAATTAAGCTTCAAAAAAATTTTAGACCAAATAAGTGCTAATATTAAAGATAGCAAGATTTATAATTATGATAAATTAAATGAATATAGAGTAACTATAAAAACTAGTAGTAATAATATAAATATTATTAATAAGAATAATTTAGATTTCTTTAATAAAAATAATTCCTAGTTAAGTTTAGGAATTATTTTCTTATTTATATAATTAATTGTCACTAAATTAGATATACTATCTAAAATATCTTCAGTAGTTTCTATTATATAAGTGCATTTATCGCTATATTCTTTATCTTTAATAATACTATTTTTAAGTAAATAATTAATTTCTTTTTCATTAGAATAATTAAAAGTAATAGAAACTTCTAATCCATTAATTAAATCTACTTTGTTACTTTTATTAATAACTTCTTTGCAAGTATTAGAATAAGCTCTAATAAGACCACCTGGTCCTAATTTAATACCTCCAAAATATCTTATTATTACTACTAAAACATTAACTAAATCGTAACCTTCTATTACATTTAAAATAGGTATACCTGCTGTTTTATTAGGTTCACCATCATCGCTGAAACCTTTATCATTAATTAGTTTAAAAGCATAACAGTAGTGAGTAGCATTCTTATATTCGTCTTTTAATTTAGTTAAGTTATTCTTTATATCATAAGAAGATTCTATAGGTATAATAACTCCTATAAATTTAGAGTTTTTGATATTAGTTTCATATTTTTCTTTAGATATAATACTTTTCATAATTAAACACTCATCTTTCTAAAAAATATTATAACTTATTTATTATAGATATGAAATAATTATTATAATGTTAAATTGAAAAAGACAATGTTTTATGATAATATTATTAATAGATTAGATATAGTTAGACAAAGATAAAAAGGAGTCTATATTATGAAAGAAGCGATAAA
>CALVVB010000032.1 GCA_944363735.1 uncultured Bacilli bacterium
TTATTAGGGTCTTCTCCTGTTATAAAGGTATCTACTCCATCATCATAGGTATCTCCATTTGGCCCTGGATCTGCTAATACATAATCTGCTACTGTCTCTTTAGGTGCTTCACTAAATAAATGTCCATTACTAGGTAAAGTCAAATCATTATAATCTAGTCCTACTTCTACTCCTAATGTTATTGTTTTACTACCACTTGTGTTATTACTAACTCTAATCTTATAAGTATTACTAGATCCGCTTGTTCCACTTTTCTCTAAATTTATTCCCTTCGCTTCTGGTGGTATATTAATACCACTACCTGTTTTATATCCCGCTGATAAATCACTAGCTAGTGTTCCTACATAATAAAAATTAAATCTTGCTGTTCTATTATTAGGATTATTTAAAGTTATAGTAAATTCTTTAGTACTATTACCCGGAACACTCAAAGTATTACTTTTTGTCCCATCTACTAATAACTCATATGTTAAATTACCTGTTACTATACTTATAGCATTACTCTTCTCTTTACTAACTGTAAATAAAGCATATGAAAAATAACCACCTATTAATAATATTGATATTAGCACTATTACCAATATATATATTTTAGATAAACTCGTCTCTAACAGTAATCTCTTCATATTATTACTACCTCCAAAATAGTTATTTTAAATTAGTATATACTTTTTATAGCCTTAATACCTTATAGTTCAATTATAACTCAAAATGTATAGAGAATGCAAGAAACTTATTACTGGGTGCTAAAATAAATGTAAAAAGACTCTATTCCATTATTTGAAAATGGTTACCAGAGTCTAAATAAAGTATTCCTTTCTTACCATCTAATTGTGGTAAGACATCATTATAATAATTTAATCTTTCAAATTTAGTAATTGTCATATATACGCTATTGCCATCATCCATATATAAGAAAAACCTATCTTCATCAAATTCATTTGGTACATATGTTATTTCACTAATTTTTTCTCTTATACTTAAATCTATTCTTTTAAAATATTTAATGAAACTCTCTAATTTATTACTTGGTATTTCATTAATCAATCTAGGTATAGTATAAGGTGTTACTTTATTAAGGGTTATTTCCTCTTTGTTTTCTAAAACATATTTGCCATTATCTTCTCTTTTATAGAGAATTTCATACTCTTCTACTTCTATTTCTATAATATGATAGAAGCTTCTATTAATATTAACACTTTTTATTAGGGGATCTTTAGTAATATTATTTTTTATAGTTATATTTAATGTCTTATAGAAACTTGGATAATTAGTAAGTCCTGCTAGTTCTATTATTTCATCATCACTAAGTACTTCATTACCAGTAATTATAATGTTTTTAACTTTAGTATCAAGAACAAATAAACATGAAAAAACTATTATAGCGACTACTATAATAAATATAAAAAATGGTAATAGTCTTAATTTTTTCTTCTTGATCACTTTAGCCATAACTTACTCCCAATTTACAAATTCTTGTTCTACTTTTAATTCTATTCCATAATGTTCTTTAACTGCTTCTTTCACAAATGTAATTAAATCATGTATATCTTTAGCACTTGCATTATTTTTGTTTATTATAAAATTAGCATGAATAACACTAACTTCTGCTCCCCCTTTAGTTAAACCTTTAAGGCCTAAATCCTCTATTAGTTTACCAGCAGGATCAGCATTTTCTGGGTTTCTAAAGACACTACCTGCGCTAGGAAAAGCCAAGGGCTGGGATTTAACTCGTCTTGCTCTTCTATCTTTAACTACCTCTTCTAAAGCATTTCTATCACCTTTTTGTAAACTTAAAGATGCTTCTAAACAAATATAGTTAGGATGTGTTTGTAAAAAACTGCTACGATAATGAAAGTTCATCTCTTCATTAGTTAATGTAATAATTTTTAAATCATCGGTTAAAACTTTGACATTTCTAGTAATATAACCCATATCACTTTTATAGGCACCAGCATTCATGTAAACTGCCCCACCTATAGTACCAGGAATACCAGAAGCAAATTCTAATCCTGCTAGTCCTTTTTTTATAGATTCCCTTGCTACTTTCATTAATGATGCTCCTGCTCCACAAACTACTTTAGTACCAAAAAATTCTATTTTATTAAACTCATCTAATTTAATTAAAATTCCTTCATAAATCTTATCACTAAATAACATATTACTTCCATTACCAAGAATTTTATATTTAATTTTATACTTTTTTATTAACTTGCATAATAGTACTAACTTATCAGTATTTTTTGGTATTATTATCGCTCTTACTAATCCTCCTACTTTATAAGTAGTATATTTACTGATAAAAACATCTTTTAATATTTTACCAATATCATTTTTTTCTACTTCTTTTAAAAACTCCTTCATCCTACTCATCCCTAACTAATTTTATAATCTCTTCATATATTCTAGTTGCACTATCTAATACCCCTCTTTTGAGTAAGGCTTTTCTCATACTATTTAATTTGCTTTTATCATTAATAGTCTTATCTAAAAGATTTACTAAGCTATTTTTATTAAAGTCTTCTTCTTTAAGAATAATACATGCTCCATCATCTTCTAAACTTTTAGCATTTACATATTGGTGATTATTAGTAACATATGGACTAGGTACCATAATAGCAGGTAATCCTATACCAGTAATTTCTGAGATGGTAGAAGCTCCACTTCTAGTTACTATTAAATCTGCATCTTTCATTAGCCCTATTAAATTATCTATAAAAGGAACTAATTTTACATTACTACTTAATTTTATATCTTTATAATCATCATAATAATCTTTACCAGTTATTAATAACACTTGATAATCTTTATTTTTAAATAAATGTATTGTTTCTTTTAATTTTTTAGTCATTGTTAAAGAGCCAAGTGATCCCATAACTATTATAATTAGATCTTTATCTTTTTTAAATCCTAGAGTTGTTTTACTAATTTTTTCTATATCTTTGATTTGCTCACTACGAGGATTTCCTGTATATATTGTTTTACTATTTGGAAAATCTTTAATGCTTTCTTTAAATGACACTAATATTTTATCTACATATCTTGATAAGAATTTATTAGAAACACCTGGAATGGAATTTTGTTCATGAATAATAGTTTTTATTTTAAGTTTATGTGCCGCATATATAACTGGTGCTGATATATAACCACCAAAACCTACAACTACATCTGGTTTAAATTTAGCTAACTCTGTTTTTGCTTTTGACACTGCTTTTAAATATGTCTTCATAACATCAATATTTTTAAAGATGTTCTTTCGATTTAATCCTTTCATTTCTATACCAATATAAGGTATTCCTTCTTTAGGTATAATATCTTTTTCCATTCTATTGGTTGTACCAATATAAAGAATTTCTATATTTTTCTCTTTTTCCTTAAGTTTAGAAATAAGTGCCAAAGCTGGAAAAATATGCCCACCTGTACCTCCTGCAGTTATAACTACTTTCATTTTAGTCATCCTTCCTATTATAAGATATGTTTTAAAACTATTTATTGTACTTAAAGATTAAATTTTCAAATTCATTTTTAATACTTTCTAGTCTCTCTTCAGTAGAGGCTTCAAATCTTGTTGTTAAGTTAGGACCTGTATTAGATGCTCTAACACTAGCCCAAGAGTCATCGAAAGTTACTCTAACACCATCTATATTATTATAAGTATATCCCTTTTCTTTACAGTAGTTTTCTATTTCTTGAACAACAGAAAATTTTATTTCATCTTTAGTTGTATATTTTATTTCTGGTGTTGAATAGTATCTATTAATACCTTCAAGTAACTCTTCAGTGGACTTATTAGTATTAGATAAAATTTCTAGTAATCTAAGCCCTGCATATATACCACTGTCAAAACCTAAAAATTTATCTCTAAAATAAACGTGCCCAGATAATTCCCCTCCAAAAGCAAGATCCAATTCTTTAACTTTAGCTTTAGTATAAGAGTTCCCTGTTCTATAACAGTAAGGTGTTCCTCCTAGTTTAATTATTTCATCTTCTAGACTTTTACTACATTTAACATCATAAAGAAATGTTTTGTTACTTACTTTATTAATTATATTTCTAATAACGATAATCATATAATAATCTATTGGTATAAAATTACCTTTGTTAGATATTACTCCTACTCTATCGCCATCACCATCAAATGCAAGTCCCACATCAAAGTTTTTATCTTTTACCACTTCTTTTAACTCACTTAAATTACTTTCAATAGATGGGTCAGGATGATGATTAGGAAAACTTCCATCATTTTCTCCATTAATAATGATATAATCTACATCTAACCTTTTAAAAACATCATTTAAAAGTATTGTAGTAGTTGCATTACCAGGGTCTAGTGCCACTTTAACTTTTCTTTTACCGAATGATAAATTTTCTGTCAAAGCAGTTAAATAAGCTTCCTTTACATTCTTTTTGGTAATAGAACCTTTCCCATAGTGAAAGTTACCTTTATTTATAAAATCATAAAAATCCTCTATTTCTTTTCCTTTAGCATTATCATAATTGGAAAAGGCAAATTTAAATCCGTTCTCATCTTTAGGATTGTGACTAGCAGTTATCATTATACCTGAATCAATATTTTGATCTATACAAGCAAAGTAATACATTGGAGTTGTACACAATCCAATATCAATAACGTTAACTCCTGTATCTATAAGTCCTTGTACTAATGCTTGATGTAAATCAGGAGATGACAATCTATTATCATGTCCTACTACACATTTATCCTTACCAAGTTCATATAATTTACTACCAAAGCCTACCCCAATAGTGTAAGCAGTATCTACATCAATATCAGAAGGAACAACTCCTCTGATATCATAACCTCTAAATATATATTTATTAATATTTTCTTTTATTTTCATAATTACCCTTTCTTCCTAAATTATAGCATGTTTTATATAATAAATATTATTATTAATTTTATTTCTACATAAATTGACAGTTATTTTTTCTTATTTTTAGCACTGTATCTTTTTAATTTACTAAGAGGACTATCATAATCATTAGATTTAATCCACGGGAATGCATTCAGCATATGTCTAACAAAGAAATTAGTTTTGATATCCCGTTTTTTAGTAAGTTCTTCTCTAATCAATTTAGTAAGTTCAGCAGTTACATCACGACTTTTAAATTTTAGTGAAGATATTTTAACTTGATAAAGAGTATTTATAGTAATAAAAATATCACTTATAAAAATTATCATTAAAACAACAGAGATTATTCTAAGGGGAATTATTGGAATTTTTCCAATTATAGATAAAACTACAGGATTAATAATATAGGTAAATAAAACTCCTCCTATTCCAAATAAAAAAGCATTAAATAAGCAAACTCTACCTTCTATATTAAATCTAAAATCACTGTAATCCCACCATCTAGCTTTGAATATCTTCTCCAAAACATAACTAGTAATATATTCAACTGTTGTACAAACAAAAGCACTCATAACAAATACTGTTATTAAATCCGATTTATAACGAATGATGAATGATCCCATCAAAAGGCATGATACTCCATATATAGGTAAATAAGGCCCTAAAAAGAAACCTCTATTTAATACTATTTTTTTCTCTGTTATAGAACAATTAATTATTTCAACAATATATCCAAAAAAGGAATAGCAGATAAATAAGAGAAAAATATAACAAGTAATATCTAACATAATATCACCTATCCTATAAGCATTCCTAAAAAAGCTATGATAATTCCACAACCAAATCCTATAATGGTAACCTTTTTATTAGTGGTTTTCTTAACTTTAGGATACAATTCAAAAATAATGATATATAAAAGCATTCCTATTGTAAGAGCTAATAAAGAACCAATTACAACATCACTAACAACATCAATATTTAATAGATAAAGAAGTAAGCCTCCTATAAAACTTGATATAAATAATGAAATTATACAAAGTATATATTTACCTAGCTTTTCATCATTATTTAGAGTAGTAGTAATAATTATTCCTAATGGAATATTATGAAGTCCTACTCCTAAAGCCATCATTATCCCTAAATTAATATCATTAGTAGAAGTTAAATATATCGCCATTCCTTCTACAAAATTATGAATAATTAAGGCAATTGTCGCTAGAACACCTATATGAACAATATTTTTTTTCTCTTCTTTTTTAGTCATTTTACTATCTTCATGTTCAGGAACAAAATCATCTATTATTTTAAATATTAATAGTCCTAAACAAGTAAAAAGAATAAATAGATAGATATGTTTAATACCTAAATGTTCTATAGTATGTCCTAATAAATCTGTTAATATTAACATTGTAAGAATTGAAAGTGCGAAAGCGAAAATAAAATCCAAGACTTTCTTTTGTTTTTTTAAAAAGAATGCTATTATAACTCCTACAATGATAAATAATCCTAATAAGAATGTTATAAATAAAGCAAGTGTATTATGCATAAGTTATCACCTCTTTAATTTTTTTATAATATTACTGTTAAAATAACAATTATGGCAAGAATAATACGATAAATCATAAATAGTTTAAAGTCATGTTTTTTAAGATATTGTAATAAAAATTTAATACAAATTAAGCCTGTAATAAAAGATACAATAATTCCTAAAATAAAGATAGTGGAATTTTCCATAATTAGAGCAACTGCTCCATCATCTAACAATTGAAGGATACATGCCCCAAGAACAACTGGTGCTGATAGATAAAAAGAAAACTTTGCTGCACTTTCTCTATCTACTTTTAAACATCTAGCACTAGCGATAGTTGTCCCACTACGAGAAAAACCTGGAATCAAGGCAAAGACTTGAGAACATCCTATAATAATAGCATCTTTAAATGATATTTCTTTAGTATTTTTTTCCTCTTTACAATTTTTATCTACTAAATAAATAATAATACCCATTACTATTAGAGCAGTAGCTATTAAGATATAATTAGTTCTAATAGCATCTTCTATTATATCTTCAAATAAAACACCTACGATAGCAGCAGGAATAGTAGCAACTACTATTTGAAAGAATAGTTTACCATCACTATCTTTTACTCCTTTAGTTACACCTTTTATAACCATATTTAAAAAGTCTTTAAAGAAGAAGACTGCTATCGCTAACAAAGTACCTAAATGTAGAGCTAGGTCAAAACATAAAGCTACTTTAGCAGACATATCTGCTCCTATTCCAAATAAATCTCTAAATATAATTAAATGAGCACTACTTGAAATAGGTAGGAATTCTGCAATACCCTGGATAATTCCTAAAATAATTGTATTAATAATATCTGTCATAAATAACCTCTTTTCTATTTCATAATTATATCATTAAAAAAGAAGAATTAAAAGGACTATAAAATAAATTAGACACATCTAAACACTATCCATTTAGGTAAAAATGAGCGACTAATTTCTTTATTTTACCATCTTCAATTTCAGCTTTATAACCTGTACTATTTCTATACATCGGTGAATTAACATCATCATTACCCGTAATATGAATTTCATCTTTCTTTTGTTCTAGAGTATCACCAAAATATTTTTTCATAAATTTATCTATAAATTTAGAACTAGAAGAATTATCTATTTTTTTAGATTTAGGATTTAAAATAGCATTTATTAATTCATCTCTTACTTCGTTAGCATTAACTCTTCCCATTATATCAGTCTCAAACACTTCTTGATATATTTTTTTATCGCATAAAATATTTAAGCACGGATCAAAAGTGTATTCTAAATCATTATAAGAAAAATTAATCCATGAATGATAATATTTCTTGTCCAATAACTTATAACGCTCAAATATTAAGTTTCCTCTTTCTATATAGTCATTGTCATTAAGAAATATTATGGAACTTTCGGTAGTTTGCCAACACCATCCTTCTAATGCTCTGCAACTCATTAAATCTAAAACTAATCCTTCGTAATCACCACAAACTTCTATAGTTAAATTCTTTAGTTTTTCTTTTAAATACTTATATACTTCAATATCCGCTCTGTTTTCTTCTAAAATTTTAAATCTTTCATCTTGACTAAGTCCTACATTATCTTTAGAAGAAGGTTTTTCTAAAACATAATCTAATATATCTTTCATCAATAATCTCCCTTACGAACATAAGAAATAAAATAAATTTTATTTCGCCCTTGTCGTTACCTCCAAGGATTCCTACTTCATAGATAAGGTATC
>CALVVB010000033.1 GCA_944363735.1 uncultured Bacilli bacterium
CTAGTATTTTTTTGAATAGTTCCTTTTTTTACTTCAAAATGCTTTATATAAGTATTGCTCTTCTTATCTTCATCTCTAATTACTTTCATAATTATTCCTCTTTTCTGTTCTTATATACTAACACAAAAATATATAAATAACAATAAAAAAAGACTTTATTAAGCCTCTTCTTTCTCAGTCATATCTACAACTGTTTTTCCTTTATAACTTCCACATTTAGGACAAACACGATGAGCTTTAATCATTTCACCACAGTTAGGACATTTAACCATACCAGGTACTTCAAGAGCATTATGACTTCTTCTCATTCTTTTTCTTGTTTTAGATACCTTTCTAAAAGGAACTGCAAACATTTGAATATCTAACTTTAACATTATTATCACTCCTTCTCTATTTTCTTTAATAAATCTTTAAAGGGATTATTAGTGTTTTCTATTTTATCTTCCTCACTAATAACTCTCCATCCATCCCCTTTATATTCATCATAATTAGTTACTTCGCTATAGCGAATAGGGATCTCTAGTACTATATTTTCCCATAAAATGCTAATAATATCAAGAGTAAATTGATCTTTTTCTAATAAATCAGTCACATTTTCATTAATTTTAAAGGAAAACGGATAGTCTACTGGTTCTAAACTAACAGAATCTTTTAATTTCATAACCCCAGAACATTCTATATCTAAAAATAAATTATCATCACTAGGGTAAGTTAAATTACCGTCTACTTTAATTTTTGATAAATCAATTATTTCAGTATTACTGTAATATTCTTCTTTAATAGTAAATTTTTCATCTATATTGATAATATTAATACTACCATCTAATAATTCTTTTATATCCATAAAACTCACCATCTTTTGAAAAATACCATAAATAATAAAATAACCATACTACATGCTACCGACATATTTTCCTTTAGAACATAACTTCTTTCATAGAAACAAGCAATGTCATCTACAAAATTAACAATCCAACTTTCTAAATATCTAGGAAGAGTTTTTCCTACAGGAAACATATGTGCTCTAATTATATCTTGTTCCAAATCATTTAAATCAAAATGCTTCTTTGAATTTTCTAAAGCTATTTTAGGATGATTTACTAGCATATGAGCTTTCTTTTCATCATACTCATCTAAAAAGAAATCATGCAATGCTGCTCCTCTTGTTGTACTTCTATAATCTAAATGACAAAATTTAGTTACTTTATATGAATAGTAAGCAACTCTCATCATATGAGAATATCTATCCATTCCATGATGGACGCAAGTTTTTGTTTTTTGATACTCACTATTACTTATAATTGGCATTACTATATTATTAAACTCCTCACTTGGATAAAAAGTTCTCATAAAATACCCACTTTCTTCTTTTAATTAGCCAAGTATAATTTTATCATATATTTACTATTATATCAAGTTTATAATATTATTTGACACTTATTTAACTAATTTCAGCCTTAACTTTTTTTACACCTTTTTTTATATCATTTTTGAAGAATCTATAACTTGCTGATATTAAAATATATACTGGTAAAGCAATAATTATACCAAGTGTTCCTCCAACAGTACCACCAATTGATACCATCATAATCGTGATTAATGGGTTTACATTATTTGTCTTGCCATAAACTTTAGGAGATATAATATAACCATCAAGTTGTGGAAATATCAAGCAGACAATTAAAGTAGCGATAAATAGAGTTGAACTTATAACAGATGCCGTTAACAAAGCAAGTAAGTTTGTAATGAGTCCTCCAAAATAAGGAATAACTGTAGTAAGTGCTGCCAGTACTCCGAATAAGAACCAGTTAGGATGGCCTATTATTAAAAAGACAATAGAATATTCAAAGAACTGAATAACCATAAAGGTTAGCAGTCCTTTTAGATAATTACTAAGTTCTGTATCCAAAGCTTTAACATAACGGAAATATTTATATCTAACTTGTCTTAAAAAGTTACTTATAGCTTTTCTAATATTATCCATATATGCAAGAAAGTAGATAGAAACAACGTAGGTAATAACAACTTTACCTAAAAATGATGCTGTCTTACCTACTATATCAATAGAACCATCTTTTAAAAAGTTGCCTAAACTATTAATTATTTCACTTAAATAACCTTCACTACTATCTGATATAAAATCTAGATTTATATTAAATTTATTACCAACATCTTCAATAACTTTACCAAAATTTGTAGCAAACATAACAAGTTGATTATATAGAAGTGGTAGGGTTATGACTAAAAGAGCGATAATGATAGCAGTTACCACTACTACTACAATAGTAACGGCAAGAGACTTTCTAATTCCTTTAGAGACTAATTTTCTTACTATTGGGTTAAGAGCATAACTTATCGCAAAAGCAATAATAAAAGGCATACAGATACTAATAATAGACGCAAAGATTTTAAACCAAGTCCCTATATTAGTAACTATAATATATAAAAGTCCCATAAGTATTAAAAAATTTAATAGTTTATAATTAATTTTATTCTTATACATAATTATCTCTCCAACATAATAGTAGTAGGTCCCATATTAGTTAAATCAATAGACATATCAGCACCAAATACTCCACCTTTTGTAGGAACATAACTACTCAAAACTTTATTAAAATATTCATATAGTAACTTTGCTTTTTCTCCACCCATCGCTTTAATATAACTAGGTCTATTACCTTTGTTAGTATCTGCATATAAAGTAAATTGAGAAATTGATAAGATAGAACCTTTAGTATCAAGGACAGACAAATTCATAACCCCATTACTATCAGGAAATATCCTAAGATTTACTATTTTATTAACCATTTTTAAAATAGTGTCTTTATTATCAGTATCAGTAAATCCAACAAGTAGCATTAAACCATTATCTATCTCACTAATAGTATTATTATCTACAACACACTTTGCATTACTACATCTTTGAACTAAAACTCTCATGATATCAACCTCTCTACACTTGTAATATATGGCAATTTGTTTAAATCTAGTATTAATTTATCTAAATGGGTTTTATCTTTTACTACTACTTCCATTTCATATGTTGCATATTCATCTCTATTTATGGTTTTAATACTAGTAATAGATGCATTAATTTTTATAACTGTACTAGTAATATCAACTAATTTGTTATCTAGAGTATCTGTTCTAATTAATAAATCACAGTAATATTTATTAGTAGGAGTTGAATCCCAAGCTACTTTGATACATCTATCATCCATACAAGCTAAATTACGACAAGTACTTCTGTGAATAGTTATACCATTACCTCTTGTAATATAACCTACTATATCATCACCATGAACTGGTTTGCAGCATGATGCTATACTTACTTTTATTTTGTCTATTCCATCAACTATTATATCAGAAGCACTATCATTTATTTTGACAATATTTTTAAGTAGTTTAGGTTTTTCTTCCTCTTTCTTTTCATAATTTATATTAATAACATTATTAGGAGTATGTTTACCGCTTCCAATATCATAATATAAGTCATCAAGATTATCCAGCTTTAAACTTTTATAGACTTCTTTAATTTTCTCATCACTATAAAATTCTACAAGAGGTATTTTCCTTTTTCTTAACTCTTTTTCTAAGAACTCTTTACCACGTTCTACTAGTACTTCTTTTTCATTCTTACTGAAATAACTCTTAATCTTATTACGAGCCCCTGTAGTCTTAACTATATTTAACCATTCTTTAGATGGATGTGCACTTTTATTAGTATTAATTTTTACTATATCATTACTTTTGAGTTCATAATCCAAAGGTACTATATTACCATTAACAAAAGCACCAACTGTGGTTTCCCCTACTTTACTATGAACTTTATAAGCAAAGTCTAACGGAGTCGCTCCTTTAGGAAGTTCGAAAACATCTCCTTTAGGTGTAAAGACATAAATATTATTATTTAAAACTTCATCCTTAACAGAACTAACAAACTCTTCACTACTCATTTTATCATTTTCAAGTTCCATTATCTCTTTAAAAAATTGCAGTTTTTGTGTTGTTAGAGACTGCAGATTGGCGGTTTTAGTACTACCTCCACTTTCTTTATAAGCCCAATGAGATGCAATACCATTTTCTGCTATTTCATCCATTTCATATGTTCTAATTTGAATTTCAAATAAATAACCACTTATACCAAAGACTGTTGTATGCAAAGATTGATACATATTTGGTTTAGGCATAGCGACATAATCTTTAAAGCGTTTAGGAAGGGGTCTAAATTTAGAATGAATTAGACCAAGAGCAAGATAACAATCTTGTTCTGTATCTACTAAAACACGCAATGCTAATAAATCATAGATGTCACTAAACTTCTTACCTTTATCTAATTTATTATAGATACTATAAATACTTTTAGCACGTCCTTTTATCTGATGTGGTATGTGATGTTCATTAAGTAATTCTGTTACTTCTTCTTGCATCTCATAAACAGTAGTATCACGCTCTGCTTTAGTCTTGTTAAGTTTATCTGCTATATCATAGAAAACTGTTGGTTTTAAGTAACGAAGAGATAAATCTTCTAGTTCACTTTTAATTTTATGGATACCTAAATGATGAGCAAGTGGGGCAAAAATTTCGAGAACTTCTTTAGACTTCTTCTTTTGTTTCTCTACAGGAGTTGCCCATAAAGTCCTCATATTATGTAGACGATCTGCAAGTTTTAAAATAATAACCCTAACATCTTCACTCATGCCTACAATTATTTTTTTATAATATTCAACCAAATACTCATTATCAGTAGAAAAATGTAGTCTACCTAGTTTAGAAACCCCATCTACTAATTTATAAACAGTAAGACCAAACTGTTCTTTAAATTCTTCTACATCTACATCACAGTCTTCTATTACATCATGAAGAATACCTGCTACTAGACACTCACTATCTGAATAAATTGAAGTAAGAATCATCGCAACATTAAGGGGATGAATAATATATTCCTCACCACTCTTACGATACTGTCCAGCATGTTTTTCTTTAGCATAATAATAAGCATCAAGTATCTTTTCTCGCTCTTTAGGGTCTTTTATATAAGAGTCTACTTTATCCATTAAGTCATCAATTGTAATAGTATCTTTTTTCAAACTAATCACCCCTTTATTTAATTTTAATCATTTATACCTTTTATAGTTTTTTCACTTATTTCTTTTCTTTTATTTTTATTATTATTTTTTCTTTTACTTGCAAAAAACACATAAAGCCATCCAGCTAGTAATAGTGATGAATAAGTTCCTGCAATCAATCCTACTATCATGGCAACATTAAAGGTTAATATCTCCCTACTACCCATAATTAGTAAAGCAATTACTGGAAGTAAGGTAGTTAGAGATGTATAAATACTTCTTGCCATTGTCTCTTTAATACTAATATTAACAATTTCTTTAAGTTCATCTTTATTTAAATTATCTTTAGAATTTATTTTTATATTTTCGCGAACTCTATCAAAAACAACTATTGTATTATTAATTGAATAACCTATGATAGCAAGTACCGCTGCAATAAACATAGAATTTACTTCTACTCTTAAAAGGATAACAGTTGCAACCATCATTAAAGCATCATGACCTAGACAAATAACTGATGATATACCATAACTAAATTTAAATCTAAATGTAATATAAAGGATAATTCCTATTAAAGATATAACAATTGAGAATATTGCATTTTGGATTAAGTCTTGTTTAACAACATTAGATACAACCCCAATATCTACACTAGTATTATATTTATCAAGGAAATAACTCTCTACTTTATCAACTTCATCTTCTTTTAATTCATCACTTACTCTGATATCAGTCTCACTACTAGTAATATCAATACTTACTTCATCAAGTTTTAACTCTTCTAAATCACTTCTTAAGTCTTTTTCACTAACTTCTGTAGTAGCAAGTGTTATATCACTACCTGCTTGAAAATCTATTCCTAAATTTATTCCTTTAAAACTAAACATAATAACTGATGCTAGTATTACTATTAAACTAAATATAGCAAAGAATTTACTAAGTCCAAGGTAATTATATGTAGTTTTCTTATTTTCTTTTTTAATAGAATCTTCATGAACTCCAATAAATAAGTTTAGTTTATTATCAAAATATTTAGTCTTAACAAACATTTTTAAGAAAATTCTTGTGATGAAGACCATAGTAAACATTGTTACAATGATATTAATAATCAACATAGTTGCAAATCCTTTAACACTAGATTCTCCTAGATAAAACATAATAATTGCAACTAATAATGTTGTAAGATTAGCATCAAGAATTGTTCCAAAACTTGCTTTGCTACCATTTTTGAAAGCTGTCTCTAAACTTTTTCCTTTAAGCAATTCTTCTTTAATACGTGAATAAGTTAAGACATTAGCATCAACTGCCATACCTATACCAAGTATTAAAGCGGCAATACCAGGGAGAGTTAAAACTCCGCCTATTAGCCAGAACGCTGCAAAGACAAATAGTGTATATAGAAGTACTGATAAAGCTGAAATAATCCCTGCAAAGTTATAAATACCAACTAGTAAGATGATAATAGCAAGAACACCGGCAATACCAGCATACATTGTCATAGTAAGAGTTGCATCTCCAAAACTAGCTCCTACTGTTTTACTAGATATTTCTGTAAGTTTAGCAGGAAGACTTCCCGAATTAATTAAATCAACTAAATTACTAGCTTCTTCTTCTGTAAAATTGCCTTGAATTATAACATCACTCGAAAAAGCTTGAGAGACAGTAGCAGCACTTATACAGTTACTATTACTTGTTCCGCACATACTACCTTCATTTGCATAAGAATCAGTCATTTCATTGTAATCTAACCAAATAACTATAACATTATTATCATAACCTTTAACAGCATTAGTTACTTTATAGAAAGTATCTTTATCTTTAACTGCTAAACTAACAGCAGGTCTACCGTTTTGATCGGTAGTAAGTCTTGCCCCTCCTGCTTTTAAAACATCGCTATTCATGAGTAAATTATCATTGCTATCTCTAAAAGTTAGAGTTGCAACAGTAGATAGGGTATTTCTAGCTTCCTCTTTATTAGTAACACCAGCAAGTTTAACACGGATCTTATCATCACCTTCCAAAGTGATTTCTGGTTCACTAACTCCTAGAGTATCAATACGTTTAAGCATACTTTTGTATGTTGCATTAAGTTTATCTTTGTTCATTTTACTACCATCAATAGGACTAACTTGATAAAGGATTTCAAATCCTCCTTGTAAATCAAGTCCAAAGTTTAATGATTTAAATAATGGTACTATTAAAAAGCATACTATAGCAGCGATTACAACAAGCAATCCTGTTTTTGATAACATACTTTTTTTCTCTTTAGCCATATGTTTTCTTTCTTTTTTTATCTTTTTTTCTTTCTTCTTCATGATACACCTCTTAAATGATTTCTATATTTTCTCTCTTGGTAAGATTATCTTTAAGATATTTATCTAATAGTTTATTATCACAATTCAAGATATCACTGACTATATCACTTAATTCTAAATTATGAGCTTTAGTCCATTTAGTAAGAATTAAATAATTCCAAACATCATTTTTATGTATATAACGATATCCTAATCTATCTAATTCGCTCTTTTTAGCATCTAAAGCCGGTTCAATCATCTGATAAAGTTCTTCTTTACTATTAAAGGTAAAATCCATAAAGACCACCACTTTCCTACCAAACTAATAATATTATAGCATTTATATGATAAAAAGAAAGAAAAAACTGATAAATATTATCAAAAATATTTATCAGTTAAATATTTTATTTAAGTTCAATTTCAAAAGGATTCTCTTTAGTACCATCTCCACCTGTTATTACTACATTAGATTTTAGATTTATTGATGGACGGA
>CALVVB010000034.1 GCA_944363735.1 uncultured Bacilli bacterium
TCAGATTACATGTCTTTTTTTGCTAAATAAAATAGTGCCAGTGATTTTCTTCACCAACACTATTTATAATACAACCGACTAAAATTAATCTAAGTATTCTTTTATTTTGCTATAACTATTAACTAAAACTTCTTCTATACCTCTTTTACAATTTGCAGGAGAAGGGGAAGGTAGTTTAAAAGCTTCTATCCCTATATCTTTAAGAAGATACTTGTTATATAAACTATATGCTTTATTACCAGTTGTAAATATCGCTTCAATATTGCTTTCATCAACAATTTTCTTAATATCATTAGGTATAACATCTTTAATACTACTATCACTTGATGCTGTTATATTACAACTATATACGACATCAAAAAGGGCTATTTTATGAGTTAAGAGAAACTTCTCCCTGTCTTGATTAGAACTTCCAACATCTTCATTAAATATCTTTCCTAAAGTAGACCAAAATTTATTTTTAGGATTTCCATAATAAAAATTATTTTCTCTTGACTTAACAGAAGGAAAACTACCTAATATTAAAACTCTAGACTCGCTATTGTAAATTGGTTTTAATGGATGAACAACTTTCAAAAATATCACCTCTTGTGTTAGTATAATTATAGAGAGTGATTTTGTAAAGAAGGTGTTTTAATGCAAGATATAAATTATTTATTATATATATTATCTAAATCAAAGTTTAGAAGTAGTTTTTATCTTAAAGAAAAAGATATAGAATATATTGATAAAAAAGGTTTAGATAAGATTAAAGAGCATACTTATGACTTTATAAATAAAAGACTAAAGCCAAGTGTTATTCCTAACGATGGTAAACAAACACCTATGAGAGGTCATCCTGTTTTTATCGCAGAACATGCAACTGCTACCTGCTGTAGAGGATGTTTAAATAAATGGTATGGTATTCCTAAAAATAGAGAATTAACTGATATGGAAGTAGATTATATTGTAAAAGTAATTATGATGTGGATAGAAAATGAATATAAGAAAAAATAAAAAACTAAGCCAAAAGACCTAGTTGAATCTCTATATATGGTGGGCTGTTAGGGATTCGAACCCTAGACCCACTGATTAAGAGTCAGTTGCTCTACCGACTGAGCTAACAGCCCATAAACAGATTACTCATATAATATAGCATAGAAACTCTAAAAAATAAAGTGTTTTTTATTACAAAATGTCAAAAAAATAAAGAAAAAGAAGTTATTTCTAGAAAGGAACAACTTCTTTATTAATTTGTTTATTAATGAAATGTTGGATAACTAATAAAACAATTCCAATAATAATACCAATAAATGTAATCATATAAAATGTATCAGTAATGGGTTTTAAGATAATAGTAGCATTTGCAATACTAGTCATTCTATCACTTATTAAAGCCATTAAACCATTGAATAATAGAGTAGATATGGCAACTGTTATAGAGACAATTCCAATATATTCTAAAAAGTTCTTCTTTTTAAAACTACTTATAAATAGTAATACTGCAATAACACCAATAACTATGTAAAGAGTGGTATGTAAATTCTCATCTCTACAAATCTTTATAATATCAATTAGAAACTGTCCACTACTAGATTCACTATCGTCATTAGTACTATTAACAACAATACTTAAATTATCATTAATCACTTCATTGGCATAACTTTCAAGTTCATTTATCTCATTATCATCTAGATTAAGTTCATATTTCTCATTGGCTTTATCAATAAACTCTTTAGTCTCATCATTAATATTGATACTACCATTATTTAAATAGGCATCAATTCCTTGTTGTAATACCTCATTAACATAATCTTTCGCTTCATCTGTTTGTAAAATAGAATCAACTTGCTCTTCACTAACTCCATAATTATTAGCATAATTATAAAGCTCTTTACCATAATCAGTATCTTTAAAATCATTAACTACAACCTCATAATCAATATTATCAAGTATTTCTCTTGTAGAACTTGGACTTGTTAGGCTACCAATAGTAAATACTGTAATCGTCACAATCACTACAATAAATAAAGTAATAGTAAGAAAATAATTAATAAACGTTCTCATAAATACCTCCTTCTTTGCCCTTATTATAACACTAGTTTAACAGTTTATAAATCCCTAATTTTATGATATTATTAAATAGAAATGAAGGTGAAGTTATGGAAAAGAATATTAAAAGATATAATCCAGATATAAAAAGAGGTTTAACGAAAAAACAAGTAGAAGAAAGATATTCTAATAACCTAGTCAATTTTAATACTGATGTTAAAACTAAAAGTGTCAAAGAAATTGTAAAGGAAAATGTCTTTACTTTATTTAATATAATAAATATTGTCTTAGCTGTTGCAATAATATCGGTAGGTTCTTTTAAAAACTTAACCTTCATAATTATAATCGTTCTAAATACCTTAATTAGTACTATTCAAGAGTTAAGGTCTAAATATACCATTGATAAATTATCAGTAATATCAGAACACAAGATTAAAGTAATAAGAGATTCAAAAATAGAAGAAGTATCTCTAGATGAAGTAGTTCTTGATGATATTGTTAAATTTACTAGTGGTAATCAAATAGTAGTAGATTCTATCATTAAAGAAGGAGAAGTTTTAGTAGATGAGTCATTTATAACAGGAGAAGAAGAAAATATCTTAAAACAAGAAGGAGGTATGTTGTTATCAGGTAGTTTTATTGTGAGTGGTACTTGTACTTGTAAAGTAGAGCATATTGGTTATGATAATTATACTGCTAAAATAAGTAGTGATACTAAATATATTAAAGAAGTATCTAGTGAAATTATGAGAAGTTTAAATAAAATCGTTAAAACTATCTCTTTTGTTATTGTCCCTTTAGGAATACTTTTATTTGCAAGACAGATATTTTTACCTGATAATACCTTTGATGCTGCTGTTGTTAATACTGTCGCTGCCCTTATTGGTATGATACCAGAAGGACTAGTCTTACTTACAAGTACAGTTTTCGCTGTTAGTGTTATAAGATTATCAAGAAAGAAAGTATTAGTTCAAGATTTATACTGTATTGAAACACTTGCAAGAGTTAATGTGATTTGTCTAGATAAAACTGGTACTATTACAGAAGGAATTATGGAAGTAAAAGATGTTGTAGACAAAGAAATGGCTAAAGTAGAGTTAAAAGATTTGCTTGGAAGTGTTGTCCATATAATAGATGATGATAATCCTACGGCAAAAGCTTTAAAGAATACTTTTTATAATAAAAATAAAGTAGCCTATGAAAAAATAATACCATTTAATTCTACTACTAAATGTTCTGGACTTGTAATGAATGATGGTAAAGCAATCTTTATAGGGGCTCCGGAGTTTTTGTTAAAAGATTATAAGAAATATAAAGAAGAAGTAGATAGTATAACAACTGATGCAAGAGTAGTAGCAGTTGTCGAGTATAGTAATTATAATAAGAAAAATGAAAAACAAAAGTTATTAGGTTATGTCTTACTTCAAGATAAAATTAGAAAAGAAGCAGAGTCTACCATCAAATATTTTAAAGATCAAGGTGTAAAAGTTAAGATAATATCAGGTGATAATAAAAATACTGTTTTAAATATTGCAAGACGTGCTAAAGTAGGGGATAACTTAAAAGCCATTGATTTATCTACTTTACATAGTGAAGAAGAAATTAGAGACTCCGCCCTTAAATATGATGTTTTTGGTAGGGTTAAACCAGAAGAAAAACATATCTTAATTAAAGCTTTAAAAGATGCGGGTAATACAGTTGCTATGACAGGTGATGGGGTTAATGATTGTCTCGCTTTAAAGGAGGCAGATTGTTCCATCGCTATGGCTTGTGGAACAGACGCAGCAAGAAGTGTTTCTCAGCTTGTTTTATTAGATTCTAATTTTGATTCTATGCCTAGTGTTGTTTTAGAAGGAAGAAGAAGCATTAATAACTTACAAAGATCAGCATCTTTATTCTTAGTTAAAACAATATATGCGGGACTTCTTGCTTTTATTTTCCTATTCTTAGAAGAATCATATCCCTTTATTCCTGTTCAACTTACCCTATCAAGTGTTGTAACAATAGGAATACCATCATTCATACTAGCTTTAGAGCCTAATAAAGATAGAGTAGAAGGAAACTTCTTAATTAATGTTTTAAAACACTCTGCTCCACCTGCTTTTGTAATAGTTCTAAATATTGTCTTTATAACTTTATTTGGTAGTGCTATAGGATTAACTTATGCTAAAGTATCAACATTATCTTTAGCAATGACCAGTTATGTATCATTTATTCTCTTATATAAAGTGTGTCAGCCTTTTAATAGAATTCGTTTGATTCTCTTTTCTTTAATGTTTTATTTATTCATCTACAGTATTATGAATTTAACAACATTATTCTCAATTACACATTTTGATTACCTAATGATCTTTATAACCTTTATTCTAATGTTTATATCGCATGAACTATATAGACTGTTTGAAATGTTAGTAGATAAAATTGTCAAAAAACTAAAAATATAAATGCTTCGAAAATTTTGGAGCATTTTTTTATTTGTTGCAAATAATTATGATAGGAGGTGAAAATAATAAAACGAAATTATGGTTTTGATAACGAATGGGACTTTTTCTACTATCTTAATGGTAAGAAAGTAGGAGAAGTAAATCTCATGTTTAGAAAATTTCTTCTGGCCAACTTTCCATATATTAACAACGATATGAAAATAACTGCCTATGTTAATTTTGATAGGACTAAAGAAGATATTTGGTTTAAAGTAGGGAAGGTAAAAAAATCTATTAGCATTAAAATGGGTAAATGTAATACTGTTCATAATGAGTATATCTATAATTTTACTAAATTTTTAGAACAAGAAAAAGTTTCTCTTAAGATTATAGATATAATATTAGATTATTTCTTTGCCTATGGTACACGTAATGGAAGTGGTAAAAGAACACTAACTTTTTCTGATTATAAGTTAAAACTTAAAAGAAAAATAAGAAAAGTTAATAGGTATTTTATGAAACACGATGATTTACTTATCAAATTAATTAATCGTTTTGTAATAGGAAGCACAGACGTCTTAATTCATGGAACAGTAGATGATTTTACTTATATTACTAAAGATGAAATAATTAAACTACTACTTTCTTTGAAGAAGGAACCGTCATCAACAATTCATTTTTCTAAGTTGATATTTGCATCTAAAGGACGTAATAATGATATTGATAAATTCATAGTCCAGATTAAATGGTATAATTTAGCGGATGATATTGCAATAATAAGAAAAAACTTACCAGTTTGAAACTAGTAAGTTTTATTTTTTATAATGGCGGAGTAGGAGAGATTTGAACTCTCGCGCCAGTTGCCCGACCTACACCCTTAGCAGGGGCGCCTCTTCAGCCTCTTGAGTACTACTCCAAATCGCTTTTGTCATTAGACATTTATAATATTACCCTAAAGAAATATAAATGTCAAGAAAAAATAAAAGAAAAGCTCCCTTTCACAGGGAACTTAAAATTCTCATTGGTGACCAGTACGGAATTCGAATCCGTGAATGCTACCGTGAAAGGGTAGTGTGTTAAGCCGCTTCACCAACTGGCCATATGTAGTTTAATGTCTTTTTCTTGACATAAAAAAATAAAAATAAATGGCGCCTCAACTAGGACTTGAACCTAGGACCCCTTGATTAACAGTCAAGTGCTCTAACCAACTGAGCTATTGAGGCATATCTAATTAAATGGTGGGCCTGACAGGACTTGAACCTGTGACCCCTTGCTTATCAAGCAAGTGCTCTAACCGACTGAGCTACAGGCCCGGATTGATAGCACATTTACATTTTACACTAAAGTAAAAATAAATGCAAGACTTTTTTGCTTTTTTCATTAAGCAATATTAGAATAGCAAATAACTTTTATTAAATCAAGTATTTTTTTGAAAAAAATCATATAAATTTCACAAATAATGGATAGATTATTAATTAGGAGGAGAAAAATGAAAAGAATAGGACAATTTTTTAAGAAACATTTGAAGAAGTTCTTACTAGCTATAATTATTATAGCCATAGTTGCAGGAATTATTTATCTAAGCTTTAGAGTCTATGATAGATATCGTGAAAATCTATTAACAGACCCTGCTTGGATAAGAGAAAATGTTAATTTTGTAAAAAATGATGAAGGAGTGTATGAAGTAGAGAAAAATGAAGATATTTCCATTTTTAGTGAAGATTACCAAAATATAATTGAAGAGAAAATAGATTCCTTAAAGGATTCTGCCGATTATACTTTAGAAAATCCATTAATAATTCATAATCCATATGGTACTGGCTCACTATCTTACTACTTATATTATACTGATAGTGATTAAGATTTAGACTATAAAATTGAAACAGAAGGATATAGTGATTTTGAAGAAGAAATATCTCATAAAGACAGTAATGAATATCAATTAATTGGTTTTGTTCCAGGAGAAACTAATACTCTAACACTTACTAGTGGTGATCTAGAGCATGAATTTACTATCACAACACCTGAATCAAAAGCTGATATTGATACTCAGTTAGAAGTAGTAGATGGGGATAGTGAAGAAGAATTAACAGATGGTCTTTATGCTCTTTTAGGACACGATAAAAACTATAATTCTAATATTTATCTATATGATAATGATGGAGTATTAAGAGAAGAATTTGTTTTAGATAGTTATAGAGCAGATCGAATTATTTTTGATGATGATTATATGTACTATGCTTATAGTAAAAAAGGTATAGTCAAAGTAAATGATTTAGGTAAAATAGAAGATTTCTATGATTTAGGAAACTATACAATGCATCATGATATGGTATATGACGAAGATAATAATCGTTTTGTAATATTAGTTAATGAAGATGATATTGATACTATTGAAGATATTATTATTACAGTAGATTTAGATACTAAAAAGATAGAAAAAATAGTTGATATGAAAGACTTACTACCAGAGTTTTACTTAAATGCTGTTAAACCAGAAGGTAAAAATACTTATGGTGGTTATGAACTTGACTGGATTCATTTAAATAGTTTATCTCTAATAGGAGATGATATCGTCTTAAGTTCAAGAGAGTTAAGTACTATAATTTATATTAGTAATGCTTATACTGAACCTAGTGTTAAATACTTATTAACAGATGAGTCTGTTACAGAAGATACATCATATGGCGGTTTATTATATGAAAAAATAGGGGACTTTGTTCCTCAAGCTGGACAACATAGTATTACTTACTATACAGATGAGACTCTTGAAGATGGAGAGTATTACTTATATATGTTTAACAACAATTATCAAGGTGCTAGAACAAGACCTAACTTTGACTGGTCAAATTATCCTGGTACTGGTACTTATAATGAAGGTGAAACATCATACTTCTATCAATATAAAGTTAATGAAAATGATAAGACATATGAATTAGTTAAGAGCTTTAAAATACCTTATTCTAGTATAGTAAGTGATGTTGAGATACTTGATGGCGGTAATATTGTCGCTGGTAGTGGTAAAGACAACTCATATGATGAATATGATAACGATGGTAATTTAATTAGACAATTTAATTACAACTCTAAGAAATATGCTTATCGTGTCTTTAAATATGAATTTAATAA
>CALVVB010000035.1 GCA_944363735.1 uncultured Bacilli bacterium
TGAATTAACTAATACAGTTAATGAATTAGGTTCTAAAGGTTATAAAGTTTTAGGTATTAATGTGGATATTAGTAATAAGAACTTATTATTACAAGTTGTTGATATTATTAAAAAGTATTATGATCATGTTGATATTTTAGTAAATAATGCTGGTATTTGTAAATTAGAGACATTTGAGAATATGACTGATGAGTTACGTGATTTACATTTTGATATTAATATTAAAGGTACTTGGAATGTTACTAAAGTCTTACTTCCAATGTTAAGAGCAAGTGGAAAAGCTAGTATTATTAATTTATCTAGTGTTACTGGTCCTATGGTTGCAGATTCTGGAGAGGTTGCATATGCAACTACTAAAGCTGCTTTAGTTGGTTTTACTAAGGCTCTAGCTCGTGAAGAAGTAGATCATAATATTAGAGTTAATGCTATTTTACCAGGATATATTAGAACACCTATGGTTGATGGTATGGCTAAAGAAACTAATCCAAATGATCCAGAAAGTGTTATAAATGGTATTGCCGATGCTATTCCGATGAAAAGATTAGGAGATCCTAGTGAGTTAGGAGAACTTGCATGTTTCCTTGCAAGTGATGCTTCTAGTTATATAACAGGAACAAGTATAGTAATAGATGGTGGTTCTACTTTACCTGAGACTGTTACAATGGGAGTTTAATATAAAATGGAGGTTTTGAGCCTGAATAATTATATTGAAGTTATAGAATATAAAAATATTAATAATTCTTTTTCTAATATTGATATCCATGATTTTATAAATAAGTGTATGCATCAATTTATTTCAAGGCCTTATAAACAAAGATTAGATGTTCTTAATATAGAAGATTACTATTTAAAAAATGAAGGTAATTTTTGGGGAGCAATAGATAAAAGAAAAAAGATAATAGTTGGTACCATTGCTTTAATAAATAAAGAAAAATATGGAATAGTAAAAAGATTATATGTAAAGTAAGAGTATCAACATTTAGGTGTAGGGACAATGTTATATAAAAATCTTGAAAAGTATGCTATAAATAATACAGAGATTAAAAACTTATATTTAGCTTGTGGAAAAATATTAAGAAATGCTCATAACTTTTATAGAAAAAGTGAATTTAAAGAGATAGAGTATCCAAATGGAATTTTGGACTTTTCTTTCGAAGATGATTACTTTGAAAAAGTTATCAAATAAAAAAAGAAACTTATCACTAAGCTTCTTTTTTTAAATTGTTCTCTAATATAGTCAACATTTCATTTTTCATCTCATCTGTTGCATTATTCCAAATTATTTCCATAAATACTCCCATACCAGGAAGAGTTACTTCATCTTTAGAATTAATAGATTCAACTATCGCTTCTTTAATACTTTCCTTATTATCATTCTTAAAATTATTTAAAATATAGTCTTTTATGCTCATAAAATCATCTCCTAGACATATCTTTACCAATATTTTTAAATTTATACTATAATTTTTTTAATATTTAATATATAATTTTAATAGGAGGAAATAATATGTCAACAGGAATGATTATTGGAATTGTAATAGTTGCGATTATAATTATTTTAATAATATGGTATATCGCTACCTATAACTCACTAATTAATCTTAGAAATAGAGTTAAGGATCAATGGAGTCAAATTGATGTTCAATTAAAAAGAAGAGCAGATTTAATTCCTAATTTAGTAGAGACTGTTAAAGGGTATGCTAAGCATGAGAGTTCTACTTTAGATGCTGTTATTAATGCTCGTAATAGTTTTAATACTGCAGATACTAAAGAAGAAGAGATTAAAGCTAGTGGAGAGTTAACTGGTATGTTAAATAGATTATTCGCTCTTGCAGAAGCATATCCAGATCTTAAAGCTAATCAAAACTTTATTTCACTTCAAAATGATTTAAGAGATACTGAAGATAAGATTAGTACAATGAGACAATTTTATAATGATACAGTACTTACTTATAATAATAAAGTACAAACTATACCAAGTAATATAGTTGCAAATATTTCTCATTTTAAAGAAGAATCTTTCTTTGAAATAGATGAGAAAGATAAAGAGACACCAACTGTATCATTTTAAGACTTGCTTAAAGCAAGCTTTTTTTCTAAGGAGAGATTACAATGAAGGGTAGAATCACAGTTAGTTTATTTGTTTTATTTGTTTTTATAGCAGTAATATTTATTAATGGGTTTAAAAGCGAACCTACTGAAAAATTTTTAAGTAGAATAGAAATTATGGAAGATGGTTCTATAAAAGTTAAAGAACTTATTAAAATGAATGGTGATTACAATGGTATGACTAGAGATATTGCCTTTAAAAATAGGAATAATAATGTAGCTAGTGGTACTATTAGTGATATTGAAGGTAATAACAATCTATATGATGGAAGTGGTATTAAAGATGTAGTAGTAGGTTCATTAAGTGATGATGGGAATTTAACATTTGATGATTTTAATAGAAATGTTGATTATTTTGAAGAAGTATCTTTTGCATCTGATGGGGATTCCTCTAAATATACATATTATAATAGCTTTATGAATGAAGTTAATTTAAAGCTTTATAATCCTAGTAATTTAGATGAGATATTCTATATTGAATATACTGTTACCGATGCAGTAGTTGTTCATAATGATATTGCAGAACTTGCTTGGAATGTTTTAGGTGATGGCTATACTGAAAATATAGGGAATTTTGAAGTTGAGGTTCTTTTGCCAAATGAAGATAATGATTATAGAGTATGGTTACATGGACCTTTAAATGGTAATATAGAAAGATCTAATAATAAAGAAGCATTAGGTACATTTAGCTTTTTAGGAGCATATAATCCTGTTAGTATTCGTTTAATATTTAATAAAGATTTAGTTCCTAATGCTACTAAAGTTAGTGGACTAACTGCTAAAGATGCAATTATAAATTACCAAACAAAGTTAAGTGATGAAGCGAATAGAGAAAGAGAAAAACTTCAAAGAGAAAATATGATTTTAATAACAAGCACTATTATTTGGGCTTTAGTATCTATTAGTCTTGCTACTTGTATTTATTTCAAAGAGAGAAAGACGAAAAAAACAGCTTTCAATATGGAATACTTTAGAGATTTTCCTGCTAATTATGGTCCTGAAGTTTTAGAATACTTAATAGATAAAAAAATATCTGAAAAGAGTTTATCTGCTACTATTTTGAATTTAATTTATAAGAAAGTGCTCAAAGTTGAAAAAATTGATAATAAAAAGAAGAAAGAAGATTATAAACTAGTATTACAAAATTATGATGAATCTACTTTAAATGAAACAGAAAAAATTGCTTTAAATCTAATAATTAATGAAATAGGTAATTCTAAAGAAGTAGTGTTATCAAAGATTAAGAAACACTGTTCTACTTTAAGTAATGCTAATAATGTAATAAATTTATATAATGATTTTATTGGTGCTAGTAAAAATTTAGGTAGAAATGAAGAATTTTTTGAAAAAACACCATGGTTATCAACTATTACTATTTTGTTTTCTTTACTTGGTATAGCGTTAGTTTGTGTAAGTATTAGTTTTGATTTGCTTTTTATTGCTATAACTATAATTATTCTTATGATAGTTTTAATAGTGTTTGTTTTAACAAGAAGATTTTTCACAAAGAAAGGAGCAGAACAATATGCTAAATGGATGGCTCATAAGAAGTTTTTAGAAGATTTTAGTAGATTTAATGAAAAAGAATTACCTGAAGTAATTCTTTGGGATAAATATTTAGTATATGCAGTTGTTTTAGGTAATGCTAATAAACTTTCTAAAGAGATGAATATTAAAATGTCTACGATGGATGATATTGATACTACTTATGTAGGATATAATCCATATATGACACATTATTTTATTACAGCTAGTGTTTATAAGAGTATAAATAATGGTGTTCATACTGCCGTATCTTCATCAAGATCATCAATCGCTGCTAATCAGTCATCAAGTGGAGGCGGTTTTGGTGGAGGCTCTATTGGCGGAGGAGGTTCCTTCGGAGGTGGAGGCGGTGGAGGTCGTTTCTAATCCTCAAGAAAGCAAAGAATAATTTTAATAATTACATAAGTATTTTCTAAATAACAATAGTGAGTACAATTAGGAAAGATGATAAGCTCACTATTTGTTATTTTTTTATGCATTAATTTACCATCTTTTAGTGGTGTATCAGTATCTTTTTCTCCCCACAGTATTAAGGTATTAGTATTAATAGAAGGCAAGTAATTAGTTAAATCTAGATTAACAATGTTTTTAAAGGTTTCACGCATATTTTCATCTAAAGATTGGTAATCACTTGATGAAAATTTATTAAATAGATAAGTTTTAAATTTATGTTTAATTCTTTTAGGAAGATAATTAGCAAAAGATTGGAGAGTTTTATATAGTTTAAGTCTAAACTTTTTCTTTAAAGTCATTTTAGGTTTAATTCCAGCGCTATCTATTAATATTAAATTTTTAATAGGAATGTTATATTTAGATGATAATAAAATGGCAATTCTGCCACCAAATGAATGAGCGATTATGTTGGGATTAGTTATCTTTAAGTCATTAAAAAATTTAATAATCATCTCACTATAATTATCCATAGTAAGATTATGATTTGGAAAAACCGTATCACCAAAACCAGGATAATCTATTATATAAACAGTATAGTCAATCATTAAGATATTGATCATTTCTAAAAAAGTATTTCTAGTTTCTCCCCATCCAGGAAGTATTACAATTACTTCCTTAGAATCTCCATATTTTTGAAAAGATAAATTTATATCCTTATAGTTAATAGTCATATTCAACACCTATTATAGGATATGTAAATAATAGATATTTGTTTATTGAAAATTATAAAGAGTTATGTTAATATTAAGTTAACAATAAGAAAGAAGGTAGTGACTATGAAAATGATATGTTTACAAAATGTTACCTGGGGGGGGGAGGCAGTTTAGTAAATATACAAGTAATAACATTACTTTCTTTTGTTATGATATAAGAACAGAATAGTTATATTCTGTTCTTTTTAATGTAATGAAAGTGAATGGAGTATAATAGTGAAAATAAAGAAGAAAGAAAGTATATTAATAATAGCATTATTAATATTAATGATACTTGCTATAGGAGTGGTAAGTTATGCAGCCTTTAGTTTTAGTAAAATAGGAACAAAAGTAAACAGTATAACGACAGGATCAATAACAATGAGTTATGAAGAGAGTGATAATACTATAACCTTAAATGGAGCGTTACCAACAACAGATGAGACAGGAAAGAAAGGTTAAATACAGGAGAGTATTTTGATTTTACAGTAAGTAGTAAGGTAGTAGGAGATGTAAATATCAACTATGAGATAAGTGCAAAGGATGTAACTACATCAGATAGGAAGATAGATAGAAGTAATATAAAGTTATACTTAACTAAATTAGATAGAAATAATGAAGAGGAGTTAATGAGTCCAAGGACTTATAGTGAAAGTACAAGTGATAATTCATATACAGGAAGACCATCAAGAGAGATGAGTTTGTATCAGGGTAGTATGAGTAGTAGTGAGACAAATAAATATAGACTTAGAATGTGGGTAGATGAAGAATATAATCCACAAGGAGATGGAGGAAGTTTATCATTTAGTGTAAAGGTAAATGTTTATGGTAAAGATGGAAATCCAGAAGATTTATATAAAACAATTGCAGATACACTATTAACAGAAATATCAGAAGATAATTTATATGATGATGGAGTAGATACTTTTATAACAGGAGAAGATCCAAATAACTATATCTGGTACTCTGGTAAATTATGGAGAGCTGTGTCTATAAATAATGAAGCAAAGACAATTAAATTTGTAACACAGTGGGCAATTGCTGTAATTCCATATTCAAGTGGTAGTTCATCTTTTGAAAGTAGTTATATGGAAGAATGGTTAAATGATACAAGAGTAGATGGTTTTTTAGGTAATTTAAGAGAACCAGAAAAATTCATTGTAATGGATGCAAAATGGGATGCAACAATGGATGATAGGGAATTATGATCTATAACAAGACCAAATGGAACAACAGTAGTAACAGATGCAGTAGGATTACTTAATGCCTACGAATATCAAGCAAGTAGTGGTAAAGATCCTTCGTCATATACAAACAGTTATTTAAACGATGGCATGTATTGGTATACTTTAACTCCAGCTGATTCCTCTAAAATTCGTGTTATTCATTTTGGTCTGGGAACTTTTGCTAATATTAATATTTCCGATGCTGAATTAGATGGATTGTCATTTGCTGTACGCCCATCAATAAATTTAAAAAATGATGTAAAGATAGTAAGTGGTGATGGAACGGAGACTAATCCATATAGATTACAAGGTGATAATGATAGTGATTTGTCTGGTAGCCTTCTAAATACACGATATAGTGGGGAATATATAAGATTTGGAACAGGAGAAAATACTTTATATAGGATTGTAAGTCATGAGACAAATGGATTAACAAAGATAATGAGTGCAGAGCCATTAAAAGAAGCTGGTGAATTTAAACGACTTGAATTTGATAGTAGCGGTAATGTAAATTACTCTACGTCAACGACACTAGGTTTATTCTTAAATGGAGAATATTTAACAAGTGGAAAATACTTGACAACTGATCAAGTAGATATGATAGTGGATAATACTACTTGGTATCTTGGAACAGTAGGAAGTATTGCAAACTATAAATTAGCAAAATATAAAGATATAGGTGGAAACTCATTGACATCAAATATAACACAATATAAAGTTGGATTGCTTCGTTTGGGAGAATTAATGTCAGGTCAATTTGCTCATGTCACTACTAATAATGTTATTTCCTACTATACCTTGACACCGTACAGTACATCAACTATTAATTCTATATTTTCAGTAGCTTATAAAACATCTAGTGATGCTTTTTATGAAATTGGCGTTAAACCATCTATGAATCTGAAAACAAATGTTGTTATAACAGGTGGTAATGGTACAAAAAATAATCCATTCACTTTGGAACTTAAATAATAAACTAAACTGATAGTAAATAAATATTATCAGTTTTTTGATGTATTTCTTTAAGTTTTACTGTATAATATATGTAGTTGTAGAGGTGACTTATGAGTATATATGATTTAATAATAGAAGACTTAACAGATTACTTTATTAATAACAATGATAAAAAGTATTATGCTACGGAACTGTTTTCTTGGCTTTATGATAAAAATAAAAGAATTACTTCTTTTGATGAAGCGACTAACTTAAAAAAAGAAACTAGAGATAAATTAAAAAATGACTTTACTATTTCCAATATAGAAATAGTTACAGTTGAGAAAGCTAAAGATGTTAGGAAGTACTTATTTAAACTTAATGATAATGAACATATAGAAGCAGTACTTATGAATCATGATTATGGTAATAGTCTTTGTATTTCAAGTCAAGTTGGTTGTAATATGGGGTGTAAATTTTGTGAATCAGGTAGACGTAAGAAAGTACGTAATTTAACTACAGGAGAAATGGTAGAACAAATACTTAAAGTAGAGAGTGATTCTAATTTAAGAATTAGTCATGTAGTTATTATGGGAATAGGAGAACCTTTTGATAA
>CALVVB010000036.1 GCA_944363735.1 uncultured Bacilli bacterium
ATACTTAAAGTAGAGAGTGATTCTAATTTAAGAATTAGTCATGTAGTTATTATGGGAATAGGAGAACCTTTTGATAACTATGATAATATATGTAACTTTATTAAAATAATAAATCATCCTAAAGGACTTAATATAGGAGCAAGACATATTACTGTATCAACTTGTGGACTCGTACCCAAAATATTAGAATTTGCTAATTTTCCATATCAAGTTAATCTTGCTATTAGTTTACATGCAGCGAGTGATAAATTAAGATGCGAAATTATGCCTATTGCTAAAGTTTATCCTTTAAAAGATTTACTTAATGCTGTTAAAATATATACTGATAAAACTAATAGAAGAGTAACTTTTGAATATATCATGTTAGCAGGAATTAATGATAGTAGAGAAAATGCTTTAGAGTTAGCAAATTTATTAAGAGGAATAAACGCTTATGTTAATTTAATACCTTATAATGAAACAGAGGCTTTACAGTTTAAAAGAAGTAACCCTTTAACAATTTCTAAGTTTTATGATATACTAAAGAAAAATAATATTACAGTTACAATTAGGCGAGAATTTGGTGGCACTATTAGTGCTGCTTGTGGACAGCTTAGAAGTAAGAAGGAGGATATATGAAATCGTTTTATTTAACTGATGCTGGGAAGATTAGAGATCATAATGAAGATAGTGTCTTAATAGTTCATAATAGTAATAATGATATACTTATGGCTATTGCAGATGGTATGGGAGGGCATTCCGCTGGAGAAGTAGCTTCCTCTATTGCTATTACTCATCTTGCAAAAGACTTTAATGATAAATTTCATAATATGTCTAAAATGGATGCGGTTAACTTTTTAAGAGACAGTGTCAATGAAATAAATGATAGTATTTTTAGACATGAGAAAACTCATCCAGAAAGTAAAGGAATGGGAACTACTCTTGTTACTGCTATTATCACTAAAGAATATATTTTATTTGGAAATATTGGAGATTCATCAGGATTTGTTATGAAGGATGGTAAACTTCATAAAGTAACATATGATCATACATTAGTTAATTTATTAGTGTCAGCTGGAGAATTGACTGAAGAAGAAGCGAAAGATCATCCAAAGAAGAATGTTTTAATGAAAGCACTTGGGGCAAATGATCCGATAGATATAGATATTTTTGATTGTGACATGGAAATAGAAGCTATACTATTAGCTAGTGATGGTCTTACTAATATGTTGGATGAAGAAGCAATAGAAAGAGTATTAACTGGTGAAGGTGATATTGAAGATAAAGTTATTAAATTAATTAGAAAAGCTAATAATCGAGGAGGAACTGATAATATATCAGTAGCATATTTAATTTTAGAAGAAGGTGAAGAATAATGGTTACGAAGGGGCAAAAAATTAATGATCGTTATGAGATAATTAAATCAATAGGCGAAGGTGGTATGGCTAATGTCTATCTTGGTTATGATACTATACTTGATAGAAATGTAGCGATAAAAGTATTAAGGGGTGACCTTGCAAATGATGAAAAATTTGTAAGACGTTTTCAACGTGAAGCTTTATCAGCTTCTAGTCTTTCTCATCCTAATATCGTTGCCATGTATGATGTAGGAGAGGATGATGGACTATACTATATTGTCATGGAATATGTTGAAGGAAAGACATTAAAACAACTACTTAAAAAACGTGGTAGTCTTACTTTATCAGAAGCAATTGATATCATGTTACAGCTTACAGATGGTATGGCTCATGCACATGACTCATATATCGTTCATAGAGATTTAAAACCACAAAATATTATGATTCAAGATGATGGACAAATAAAAATAACAGACTTTGGTATTGCTATGGCTCTTAATTCTACACAATTAACTCAAACTAATTCTGTTATGGGATCTGTTCATTATCTACCACCTGAACAAGCAGCTGGTAAAGGTACAACTATAAAAAGTGATATTTATTCAATGGGAATTATCTTTTATGAGTTATTAACAGGGGAGCTTCCATTTAAAGGAGATAGTGCTGTTGAAATAGCTTTAAAACAGATGAAAGAACCATTACCTGATGTTCATAAACTTAATAATGATATTCCTCAAAGTATTGAAAATATTATTTTAAAATCAACTGCTAAAAATCCTAAAAATAGATACGATGATGCTAAAAGTATGCATAATGACTTATTGACAGCATTAAATGATGATAGAGTGAATGAGGAGCCTTATGTTTATCCTTATCCTGAGAATGAAGTTGAAGAGACTACTAAAATAATGCAACCAATAAGTGATAAAGAAGCTCTTGCTACACCTATTACAGATGAAAAGGTTAAAAAATCAAATAAAATAATTATAGCTTTATCAATAATAGCAGGGGCCATCATCGTATCATTACTAGCTGTATTCTTTATTATTCCTTCAATTACTGCTGAAAAAGATGTAAAAGTACCAGATGTTAGCGGAATGACCGTAAGTAAAGCTGAAGAAACACTAGAAAAGGCAGGGCTTACTGTAAATAGTAAAATAGAAGAGGTAAGTAGTGAAGATGTTAAAGAAAATAGAATTATTAGGACAGACCCAAGAAGTGGTAGTACGGTTAAAGAAGGAACGAGAGTAACATTATATAAATCAACTGGTGTTAAAACTTATGAGCTTGAAAATTATGTTAATATGGATGTTAATGAAGTACGAGAAACTTTGAAAGATATGGGATTAGAGGTAAAAATACAAGAGATAGAACCTGATTCTACAACTTGTGGAGTTATTGGTCAAAATCTTGTTATTTCTCAATCACTTGATGAAGGTAGTGAAGTTAAATCAGGAGATGAAATAACTTTAACTGTACTTAAATCTATTACTTTCCCAGATTGGTATTTAGCAAGTCCTGATACTGTAACAAGCTGGTCTAATAATGCTTGTGTAACTGTAAATATTGAATATCAAGAAGTGGCAGATAAAAACCAAGTAGGCAAAGTAATAACCCAATCACGTCCTAATGGTTCCACAGTTAAAAATAATGATAGTGTTACTATAACGGTTGGTAAAGCTTCTTCAACTAATAATGATGATAAAGATGATGTAGAAGTTAATGATGGATCTCAAAATAATAATAATTCTAATTCTTCAAATACGGGGGATAATAGTTAGGTGAAAAAATGCAAGGACAAATTATTAAAATAAGTAGTAATAGACATGTTGTTAATAGTAATGGAATAATTTATAATACTATTCCAAGAGGTAAATTTAGAAAAGATAAAATAATACCTAAAGTCGGAGATTATGTAGTTTTTAATGATAAAAGTTTAGTAATAGAAGAAATACTGCCTAGAAAGAATACTTTCAATAGACCAATGGTAAGTAATATTGATAGAGCTTTTATCATTACAAGTCTTGTTAATCCTGACTTTTCTTTGGGTTTATTGGATAAATTTATTGCACATATGGAACTAAATGATATAGATATTGTTATTTGTTTGACTAAAACAGATTTAATAAGTGAAGAAAGTTTAGAAAAAATAAAAGAAGTAATGGTATATTATAATAATATAGGGTATATAGTTCTAACTAATAATGATATAGATAAAATAAAAGGTCTTATTAAAGATAAAACTGTTGTTTTTATAGGCCAAACAGGTGCAGGAAAAAGTACTTTATTGAATAAATTAAATCCTGCTTGGAATCTAAAAACAGGAGAAGTTTCTCTTGCTCTAGGTAGAGGGCGTCATACTACTAGAAATGTGGAGCTTTATGACTTTTTAGATGGTAAGGTTCTAGATACTCCAGGATTTTCTGCACTAGATTTTTCTATTTATAAAAAAGAAGATATAAAATATGCTTTTAGAGAATTCTCTAATTATAATTGTCCATTTAGAGATTGTACTCATACAAAAGAGCAGGAATGTATGATTAGAAAAGCTGTAGATGATGTTGAGATTCTTAAGAGTAGATATGAAAGTTATTTAAAGTTCTATGAGGAGGCGATTAAATGATAAGTGCATCTTTTTTAACTAGTAAAGATATACCAAAGACTTTAGCAGAGCTTAATAATACAGATGTTGATTATATTCATGTTGATGTAATGGATGGTAGATATGTAGAAAATAAATCATTACCTTTTAAGGAAATGAGACATATTTATAAGTTTACAGATAAAAGATTGGATGTTCATTTAATGGTTTCATGTCCAAGTAAATATATTTGTGATTATGCTAGTTTAAATACAGAATATATAACAATACATTTAGATACTTTAGAAGATACTTTAAGTAATTTAACTTTAATAAAAAGTTATGGGATTAAAACTGGTATTGCTATAAATCCTAATGATGAGATAGAAGCTTTAATACCTTATTTACCATATATAGATTTAATACTAGTAATGGGAGTAATTCCTGGAAGAGGTGGCCAAGAATTTATTAATAGTACTATAGATAAATTAAAAGAATTGAAAGTATTAAAGAAAGAATATAAAAAATTTAACTTTAAAGTAAGTATTGATGGTGGTATTAATAATTTTGTTGCTAAAAAAGTATCTACTTTAGTAGATATTATAGTAAGTGGAAGTTATATAACTAATAGTACAGATTTTCAAAAACAAATTGATAGTTTACGTAATTTTAGTTAAATGTTATAATTATCGTAAAGAATAAATGGAGGGAAACTATGGATAATAAAAATGAAAATAGTGAACTAAAAGTTAGTGCGATTAATGAGGAAAAAATAACAGAATCAACTCCTCAAAGTAATAATAAACCACAAGTTGTTAATATTAATAGTACAAATGAAGTAAATCAAAGAGTAGGAGATAGTAATTCTAATCAATCTCATAATAATAATGTTACTACCAATACTTTAATAGAAGAAAATAAAACTCTAAAGCAAAAGAAAGGACATCCTATATTTTTAGTATTGTTAATGATATTTCTTTTCACTTTTGTTTTCTTTTTACCAGATATTACAGAATTTATAACGGATTATATGAATAAGAGTACAGGAGTAAATGAATTAAAAAGTGGCAATATGATTTGTAGATACTCTAATGACACTGAAAATATTAACTATAATTATGAGTTTAATTTTAAATATGAAAAAAACAGGTTAAAGAGTAGTAGAATGACTACAACTAGTAGATTAGCAGATACTGCTACTGATAGTAGTATTTTAACAACAAAGAATAATTCATGTGAGTTTTTAAAGACAGTTTTAGATGAAAATGATATTGGTATGACTGCTGATTGTAGTGTAAGTGCTGCTGTTCAAATTACCATACAAAATATAGATTATGAAAAACTTGATATGAATTTTATTACTGATAATATTACAGAGTTTGAGGGATTTTATCCAGAATATGAACTTAATCAAAGTGTGACTACTATTGAACAAGAACTAGAAAATAGTGGATATACTTGTGAGAGAAATGAGAATTAATAAGTAAAGAAACTTGACATAAAGAATGTAAATTCCTTGAATTTGCTTCTTTTTTTTGATAAAATAATCCTTGAAAAGAATAGATAAGGGCAAAAGAGATAAGCTTTTGTATCTTTTTTTTGAAATCTTGAAGGATGTGAAATAATGGCAGTTAAATATGATGATAGTTCAATAAAAATATTGGAAGGTTTAGAAGCGGTTAGGAAAAGACCAGGTATGTATATTGGTTCTACTGATAAAAGGGGGCTTCATCATCTTGTATGGGAAATTGTTGATAATGCTATAGATGAAGCGATAAATGGATATGGTAAACATATTATTATTACCATACATTCTGATAAAAGTGTTAGTGTAACTGATGAAGGTCGTGGAGTTCCTGTTGGTATGCATACATCAGGTAAGCCTACTCCTGAAGTTATCTATACTGTGCTTCATGCTGGTGGTAAATTTGAAGAATCTGGTTATAAAGTATCAGGTGGTCTTCATGGTGTTGGTGGTAGTGTTGTTAATGCTCTATCTAAATGGATGGAAGTAACTATTAAAAGAGATAAAGGAGAATACTATATTCGTTTCGAAGATGGTGGTAAAGTAAAGATTCCTTTAAAAAAGATTGGTACTACTAATAAGACAGGTACAACTGTTAGATTCTTACCAGATAAAGAAATATTTTCAACAACTAATTTTTCATATACAACTATATGTGAAAGAATGCAAGAGTCTGCTTTTCTTCTAAAAGGACTAACTATAGAAGTACATGATGAAGAAGATGATAGACATGCTAAATTTTGTTATGAAACAGGTTTAGTTGCTTTTGTAGAATATCTTAATGAAGATAAAACTACTTTGCATAATGTTTTAGACTTTGAAGGAGTTAAAAATAAAATTGATGTAGAAATTGCTATGCAATATACTGATACATATCAAGAAAATATTGTATCATTCGTCAACAATGTTAAAACTAGTGATGGTGGTACGCATGAAGTAGGATTTAAAACTGCTCTAACTCGTGTTTTTAATGACTATGCTAAAGCGAATGGTTTTATTAAAGCTAAAGAGAAAGCTTTAGAAGGTAGTGATGTTAGAGAAGGTCTAACTGCTGTTATTTCTTTAAAAATACCAGAAGAATTATTGCAATTTGAAGGACAAACTAAAGGAAAGCTAGGTACACCCCAAGCTAGGACGATAGTAGATTCTATTGTTACTGAGAAATTACAGTTTTATTTAGAAGAGAATAAAGCGATTGCAACCGAGATAATTACTAAATCATTAAAGAGTAAATTAGCAAGAGAAGCAGCTAGAAAAGCAAGAGAAGAAGCTAGAAAGGGCAAGAGTAAGAACCCTAAAGAAAGAGCCTTATCAGGTAAACTTACTCCTGCACAATCTAAAGATAAATCTAAAAAAGAACTATTCTTAGTAGAGGGTGACTCTGCAGGTGGTTCTGCTAAACAGGGAAGAGATAGAAAATATCAAGCGATACTTCCTTTACGTGGTAAAGTTTTAAATACAGAGAAAGCTAAAGTAGAAGATATCTTAAAGAATGAAGAGATTAATACTATGATTTATACCATAGGTGCAGGTTATGGTGCTAACTTTGATATAAATGATTGTGAATATAATAAAGTAATAATCATGAGCGATGCTGATGAAGATGGAGGACATATACAGTGTTTACTTTTAACATTCTTCTATCGTTATATGAAACCATTAATAGAAGATGGAAGACTTTATGTAGCATTACCACCACTATTTAAAATCCAAAGTGGTAAAAATATCGAGTATGCTTATACCGTAGAAGAGATGAAAGAAAAGTCTAAAGGTAAGAAGTGTGAAATCCAAAGATATAAAGGTCTTGGTGAAATGAATGCCGATCAGTTATGTGAAACTACTATGAAGCCTGGTTCAAGAACTTTAATTAGAGTTAAAATAGAAGATGCTCAACTAGCAGAAAAACGTGTCTCTGTTCTTATGGGAGATGATGTCGCTCCTCGTAAAGAGTGGATAGATGAAAATGTTGAGTTTACTTTGGAAGATGACTATAAGATTTAGGAGGTGAAATAATGACTAAGAAAACAGAAACTAAAGAAGTATTAGAACGTATTTGGGATTATACCCTTGAAGATATAATGGGAGAAAGATTCGG
>CALVVB010000037.1 GCA_944363735.1 uncultured Bacilli bacterium
ATGAAGAAAATATAAGAGAAGTTATTAAAGAATATTCTACTTTAGAAGGTTATGAAATTAAGGAAGCAGACTCTGGGGTTAAAGCTTTAGAATTATTGAATAGCGAAAAGTTTGATTTAATGATTTTAGATATTATGATGCCTATTATGGATGGATTTACTCTACTTAATAATATTCCTAAAGAAAAAAGAATACCCACTATAATATTATCTGCAAGAGATGATGAAATTGACAAATTAGAAGGTTTTGATAGAGGTATTGATGATTATTTATGTAAACCTTTCTCTCCAAGAGAGTTAATGGCTAGAGTAAAAGCAATATTAAAAAGAACCAAAGGATATGTAGACAGTTATTCTTATGATAAATTAGTTATTAATTTTTTAGAGCATACTATTAAAATAGATGATGAAGAGATTAATGTTACCCCTAAAGAATTTGAGATTTTAAAATATTTTATTAATAATAAAAAAATTGCTATATCTCGTGAACAACTATTAAATAAAATCTGGGGTTATGACTTTTATGGAGATGATAGAACTATCGATACACATATAAAGATGCTTAGAAACAATTTAGGTAGATATAGAGATTTAATTATTACTGTTAGAGGTATAGGATATAAATTTGATGATGAAAAATAAACTATCTACTAAAATATTTATATATCTCGCTATATTTTCTTTATTTATTTTAATATTTCTTTTCTTTTTCCAAGTTATATTTATAGACACTTTCTATGAATGGACTAAAACTAGAACTGTTCAAAATTTATCTAAAGACATTTTAGTTACAGAAAAAGATAGTTCTTTATATGAAAAATTAGATAGAGTATCTTATAGCGAAAACGTTTGTATTGAATTAACTAACAGTAATGGCGACAATCTATATTCTACTTATAGTAGTAATTGTAATTTAAGAAGTAAATCTGTTAAAAAAGATTTTATAAACAGTAATAAAGAATCTAAAACTTATAATTTAATTAATAACTTCACAAGAGGAAAAAATATAATGAGTGCAACTAAATTAAGTGATAATCTTTACATATTTATATCTACTTCACTTATGCCATTAGATTCTACTACTAATATTATTGAACAGCAGTTAATAATAGTAAGTATTGTAGTATTAATTCTTAGTATAGTAGTTGCCTATTTTATTTCTAAAAGATTATCTGATCCTATAATAGAAATATCTAAAGCTGCTAAGTTAATTTCTAAAGGAAAACTTAAGACTAGTTTTGATTCTGGTAGTGATATTAAAGAACTAGTAGATTTAACTAAAGCCTTAAATGATATGAAAGAAGAATTATCTAAGACCGAAGAATTGCAAAAAGATTTAATGGCTAATGTCTCTCATGATTTAAAGACACCTCTTACCATGATTAAAGCTTATGCTGAATTAATTTTAGATATTAATATTAATGATAAAGAAAAGTGTAAAAGTAATTTAAATATTATCATTGAAGAAGTCAATCGTCTTAATAATTTAGTTAATGATATATTAACTTTAACTAAAGTAGAAAATGATTTGGATAAACTTGATATTAGTAACTTTGATTTAATTAAACTAATAGAAAAAATTGTTAAGCACCATAATATTTATGTTATTAAAGATTGTTATAGCATAGAGTTTATTCATGATGATATAAAAACATTAAAGATAGATGCTGACAAAAAGAAGATTGAACAAGTTATTTATAATTTACTTAATAATGCTCTAAACTATACAGGAAGTGATAAGAAAGTTATTATTAAAGTAGTAAAAAATGATAAAGATTATACTATTATGGTAATAGATAGTGGTAAAGGCATTGACCAAAAAGAAATAGATCATATCTTTGATAAATATTATCGTAGTAAGAAAAACCATAAACGCTATGTTTATGGTACAGGCTTAGGTCTATCTATTGTCAAAAATATACTTTTATTACATAATTTTGAATATGGAGTAAAATCTACAAAAACTAAAGGAACAACATTTTACTTCAAAATAAAGAAAGATCTCTAGTCTTTCTTTTTTAATATTCTAATATATTTATCTCCATATTTCTTAGTCTTGATTTCTTCATAATAATCACTATATTCTATTTTTTTTAAATCATCACTTTCTAAAATAACTATACCATTTAATAAATTTAACTCAGATATTTTCTTTAAAGATTTAATTAAATAATCTGTTTTATATGGTGGATCTAAAAAAATAATATCAAATTTCCTATTTAAAAGCCTATCTAAGGCTTTTAAATAATCCATATTTATTACTGTTACATTCATATTAGAATTTAACAAATCCAAATTACTTTTTATAGTTTTACAGGCCATATACTCTTTATCAACAAATATAACCTCTTTAGATCCTCTACTTAAAGCCTCTATTCCAAGATTACCACTTCCTGCAAATAAATCTAAACAAATACTATTATCTAAATATTCATTAATAGTTGCAAATAAAGATTCTTTTAATCTGTCCATAGTAGGTCTTGTTCCTTTTAAAGTATATCCTTTTAAGACTCTACCTTTATATTTACCACTAATTATTCTCATAAGCATCACCTAATTCTTTAAATATTTTATTTAATTTCATTATTAAGATATTAGTTTCATTCTCTAATCTTTTATATCTCATGAATTTCTTATTATTATAAATCTTTAATTTTAAAGAATCATCTAAAGTTTCTTTATATTTATCAATTAATAAAACCAATTCTTTATCATTATATATTTCATTTAAAGCATTTTTTACATCAAAATTTAATTTAGAATTTTTTATATCTAATAATAATTCCTGATAAATTAAATTATAATTCATATTCTTACCTCTTTCATTATTAATATATCACATTTTTCTTTTCTTTTACTAGAATAAAGTATATAATAAAAGTACTTTGGGGGAAATATCGTATGAAAAGTTTAAGATCTAAAGACGAAAAAAAATCATTTTATAATTTAATATATAATAATCCTTTTACTGATGACGAACTTTGTTTATTTTATGATTTAATAGCATTTAATCATAGATATGAAGAAGCATTTTTTACTAGTGAACCAGATGAAAATATTTTAAAAATGATCGATAGTGTTATCTCTGAGAAATTAAAAAGTATTACTCCTACCTTAGCTTTTAAATTTCTTAATAGATTATGGACTTTATATAGTGAAGGAACAACTACCCTTGATGAGAAGATCATAAATAACATATACTGTAATTTAACAGCGAATAGATTCTCCATCCAACTTCTTGATAAAGCAACTGATGATGATGAATTATATTATAGTTTTGCAAATAGTTGTAATGGTTTAGAAAACTATTTAATTTATAATTTTTATTGTAGTTTTTGTAATTTGGGATTAAAGGCAAATAAGATGTTAACACTTGATCATGTAGAACTTTTCCTAGCTTTATTAAATGAAGCAGATAATATAGAAGAAAATTTAATAAATAAAATAACGGATATATATCTATTTTTATACAAAGATATTTATGATGAAGTTTTAAGAAACAACTTAACTAAAACTAGTACCACTATTTTATCTAGAAGATTTGATGGTTATGAAAAATATATAATTAATAAACATACTAACATTAAAAAAGTAAATTTTTCTATACAATTTACTTCAGTAGCAATGAAAATGTTAGATTATAAAGACAATATTATAAACCCTGAAAATTTAGAATATTTAAAGGTAGGAAAAATATATTTAGATACTATTCTTATGCAATTAAAAGAGTTTGAAAAAGATACAGTATTAAGTTATTATCAAGAAAATGAAAACACTGTAGATACAAGAGAATGTGTAAAAGCATTATCATATGTAAAAAAAAGTATCAACGAAAGCGACAAACAAAAAAGAGAAAGTTAGTACTATCTCATAACCTCTAGAAAAGATTGTATCATCTTCATAGTATTAGAAATATTTTCTATCTTATCGCTTGGTCTTAAGCGATATTTTTCTTTCATTTCTTCTTCTAGTTGTTTTATGAATAAGGGACTTCTATTAAGATATTTATACCAATAAGAATTTTCTCTTAAATATCTATAAAGATTAGGATTACTTTTAATCTTTAATCTTGTTTCTACTTGCATTAATCCTCATAATATTTATTAATAGGTCTCTCTTCATAATTTGGTATGTATTCATCATTATTTTTAGGGACAATTTCACTAATTAAACTTACTGCTTTTTGAAGTCCAGTTACACTTTTTTGAACAGTATCTAAATCAATATTTCTAAAAAGATTAGTTATTTCCCTAAATGAAGTAGAAGGACTCTCTTTCACTTCATTTTTAGGTGTTAATACTTCATTAAAGACATTACTATCTTCTCCATACATATCATAGGCTTCATATAATTTTTGAAAAGTAGTTTTATTATTAAAGACAGCTTGGGCTAACTCTGGTCTTTTTTTAATAAACTCTTTAAAACTCTCTTTTGACATAAACATCACCTATTAAATAATATGCAAAAAAAGACGACTTATTTCAAAAAGTCATCTATAGTCATTAATCTTTTATCTATATCTTCAAGAGATACTTTATCTTTTTTAGGAGTAGTATCTTCTTTATTTTGTTCTAATGTTTTATAAATGAAAGCATTAGTTAGACCTTTTTTATTGATAGTACTGCCTGTAGAATATCTATCAGTAATAGGTAATTCTGTTGGTTTAATTAGAGTAATATCACCATTTTTAAGTCCTATATGGTCTTTATTAGAAGGAATAAGTGCTTTAATAACATGATATGGATTAGTCTTAACATCTCTTATAGTCATTAAGCCACGTCTAGCTCTACTACTCTTTTCAAAGTCTTTTAATTTTACTCTTTTGCCTGTCCCTTTATCTGTAAGGATAGCAAGATAGTCACTAATATTTTCATCAAAGTTTATTGTACTAACAACAGTATCATCTTTTAAGTTAATCGCTTTAACACCACTAGCTTTTATACCAACAATAGGTATTTCTTCTTTTGAAAACCGTAGACCATAGCCAAGTGATGTAGCGATAAAGATATCAGAGTTAGCATCTAACATAACATCAACTACTCTATCATTATCTTTTAGTTTAATACAACTACTAGGTTTAGAAGTTCTTGTTATCTTAAAGTCTGCTAAACTTGTTCTTTTAATTATACCATTTAAAGTAGAAATTATAACATTGACATCTTTTTTAAAGTCTTTAACAAGTAAACTAGCTATTATTTCTTCTCCTTCTCCTAAAGGTACTAAATTACTAACATGTTTACCAAGTTCTTTCCATTTCAAATCATAAATAGTATGAACTGGTATAGATAAGAAGTTCCCTAAATTAGTAAATACAAGTAATGTATCTAAAGTAGAGGCTTCATACAATCCAATTAAGTAATCATTTTCTTTTAAAGTAGTCTCTTCATCTTTACTAGCACTATAACTTTTTAGACTTGTTCTTTTAATATAGCCATCTTTACTTAATGAGACAATAACCTCTTCCTTAGGAATCATAACAGTAGTATCTATTTTTATCTCTGTTATCTCTTCTTTTATTTCAGTAAGACGAGGTAGTGCATATTCATTTCTTACTTTACGAAGTTCATCCTTCATAACTTTTTTAAGAATTTCTTCATTTCCTAAAATAGCAGTAAGACCTTCTATTATTTTCTTTAAAGTAGCCATTCTCTCTTCTAGCTCTACAACATCAGTATTAGTTAAACGGTATAGTTGTAATGTTACTATCGCTTCTGCTTGAGCCATAGTAAAGTCAAACTCTTTAACTAGATTCTCTTTAGCATTAGCTTTATTCTTACTAGCTCTAATAACACGAATTACTTCATCAAGTATTGATAAACACTTAATAAGTCCTTCTACGATATGTAATTCACTTCTAGCATGATCTAAATCAAACTGACTACGACGGGTAATAACTTCTTTTTGATGATCTATAAAAGCATCAAGAGCCTGTTTTAAACCTAAAAGACGTGGTCTTTTCTTAACTATAGCGATCATATTAAAGTTATAACTGATTTGAAGATCTGTATTTTTTAATAGGTAGTTAACTATTAATTCTCTATTAGCACTCTTCTTTAAGTCAACAACAATTCTAACATCTTCGGCAGACTCATCTCTAACTTCAACAATACCATCTATTTTTTTATCAAGACGAATATCATCTATCTTCTTAACAAGGAGAGCTTTGTTAACTTCAAAAGGTATCTCTGTAATTACTAAATAGTTTCCTTCAAAAGCATATTTACTTCTAATAATTACTCTACCCTTACCTGTTTCATAAGCATCTCTTATTCCTTTAATACCTTCAACAATACCACCAGTTGGAAAGTCTGGTCCTTTAACATATTTCATTAGTGTATCTAAACCACAATTAGGGTTATCAATTCTATGTATTGTTGCATCTATTACTTCTCCTAAATTATGAGGAGGAATATTAGTAGCATATCCAGCAGAAATACCCATCGCACCATATACTAATAATGCAGGAAATCTAGCAGGAAGTACAGTAGGTTCAAGAGTTGTATCATCAAAGTTAGGAGCCATTTCTACTGTATCTTTATTAATATCACGTAACATTTCATTACTAATTTTAGAAAGACGTGCTTCAGTATAACGGTATGCAGCAGGAGAATCTCCATCAATAGAACCATTATTACCATGCATATCAATATAAGGAAGTCTAGTCTTCCAAGACTGACTCATACGAACCATAGCATCATAAATAGAACTATCACCATGTGGATGGTAATTACCTATAACATCTCCTACAGTCTTAGCACTTTTACGATATCCTTTATCATATGTATTTTTCTCTTTATACATAGAATAAAGTATTCTTCTTTGTACAGGTTTTAATCCATCTCTTGCATCAGGGATAGCACGTTCTTGAATAATGTATTTAGAATAACTTCCGAATCTTTCTCCCATTATATCTTCAAGGGTATAATCCCAAATACGTTCTAATACTTCTTTAGTTTCTGTTTTCTT